>NZ_CP022188.1:3665199-3970633 GCF_003111665.1 Parazoarcus communis
TCGGGTTCGTGACCGCCGCCGCCGAGAATCACGCCACGCAAGGGCGACACGTCGCCGAAGTCGCGCCCCCAGCCGATGGTGACATGTTCGCGTTCGGGAATCAGTGCATTGGTGGGGTCGAAATCGACCCAGCCAGTGACCGGGCAGAACACCGACACCCAGGCGTGGGTCGCATCGGCACCCACCATTCGTGGCTTGCCCGGAGGCGGCCGGGTGAGGATGTAGCCACTGACGTAACGCGCAGCGACACCGATTGAGCGCAGGCAGGAAAGCATCAGATGTGCGAAGTCCTGGCACACACCACGCCGGTTCTCGAAAACCTCGGTGACTGGCGTCGAGTTGTCAGTCGCTTCGGGATCGAAGATGAATTCCTTGTTGATGCGCTGCATCAGCCCATGAACTGCCTCGAGTAGCGGCCTGCCCTCGATGAAGTCTGCGGCAGCGTAGTCGGCGAAGTCGCGCTTGACGCGAACGTGTGTCGACTCGAAGAGGAACGCGCTGGCTTCGAGTTGCTTCGCGCTCATGATGTGTTTTGCGCGGTAGATGAGCTCGTCCCGTACCGCTTCCCACGGGGGGGAGGCGGTGAGTTCCGGCTGCGGGCGCGGGTCGAGTTCGACCCAGCTTTCGGCACGGATCAGGAGGGTGTCGTGGTCCTGTTCGAAGTGCAGCGAGCGCACCGGGTTGCCGAAGCCGTCGGGGAAGTCTTCCGTGCGCTGGGGTTCCGGGATGACGACGATCCGGTGCGAAATGCAGCGCTGCCCCGGCAGTTCGCGGGGCGTAAGACGCAGCATCTGGCGCGACTCGCCAACCGGCTGATCGTAGCGATACAGCGTGTCGTGGCGGATGTGGTATCGGATGGCGGTCATGCAACCCTCCGCAACTGCATCGGGCGCAAGGTGTGGATGAAATAGCGTCGGTGTACCTCGTCGGAGAGCTTGAGCGCCGCGCCGATCGATTCGTTGAGCAGGGTGCCGAGGGTGCCGAGCGCGAGCTCGCAGTCATCGGCCTCGAAGCGCGTGAGGTCGAAGTTGTCCAGGCGACGCGCCAGAGGGTCGATCATCAGCGAGGGGTAAGGGTGACCGAGCTCGCGCGAACTGCGTGCGAGATACTTCTGCAGGACGTCGACCTGGAATCCGACAGAGTGCGGATTGGTGCGATCAAATACCAGCAGGTGCAGAAGGGGCAGCAATTCCGGCATCCGACGATAGCGCGCACGGTAGGTGACGATCGAGTTTGCAGCTTCCAGCAACCATTCGAACATCCGTTCGCGCGCCTCGGGTTTTGCCTGCATCGGCACGCTCATCAGACCGGCAAGGCCCTCGAGGCGCTCGATGCGTCGTCCGAGGATCAGAAAACGCCAGCCTTCGTCGCGCGTCATGTCGTCCATGGCGAAACCGGCGAGCGAGATGCTCGACTGCATGACGCGGTCGATCGCGGACATTGCCTGGTCTGTGCTGCTGATGTCTTCCGATAGGAGTTGTTCGAGGCGGTTCAGCGCGTGCCAGTTGTCGGAAGAGAGGCGCTCTCGCACCTGGCTGGCGGAAAAGCTGAGGGCGCGAAGATTGCTCGCAACCGAACCGGGCTGGGTGTGGTCGAGCAGCGCGCGCAACAATTGTGATTGAACGTCGTCGGGTTTGTCCTCGTCTTCGGAATCAACCACGATGCCAAGGCGACGTGTGGCCTGCAGCAGCCCCGCAAGACCTTGCTCTGCCTCGGAGTCGGTACTGGAAGCGCGGGCGAGTGCGGCGCGCAGCAAACGGGCGCTGGCTTCGACGCGCTCTGCGTAGCGTCCCATCCAGAACAGGTTCTCACCCACGCGCGACGGAATGTCTGCTCCGCCACAGACGAGATCGATGACACCGAGCCGGCGCTTGAGCAGGGTATGCCGCACCACCGGCGCTTCTGCCCGTACCCAGGTGTCCTTCGACAGACCGCCGCGCTGCATCGAGATGACTTCCATGCCAGCGCGCGGTGCCACGCGACCGAGTGCGCCGGGCATCACGGTGTAGCCCTCGGGCGTTGCGCTGGCGAAGACGCGGATGCCGACAGAGCGCGGTACGAGCCGATGGTTCCATACCGGCGCCTGGGATAGCCGCACCCATTCCTGCGCTACGTAGGCGTGAGGCTGGGCGAGGATGCTTTCGATCATCCGCTTGCGCGCCTCGCCCTTGAGCTCATGGCCAAAGACGGCCTCCATCCGCATGCTGGGAAAGGCGGGCTTGATCACGAGTTCGTCGAGATGCTCGAGCACGTATTCAAGGGCAGGCGGCTCGCCGCACCACCAACTCGCGACCGATGGCATGGCGATCTTCTCGCCCAGGAGACGTTCGCAGATTGCAGGCAGAAAGCCGAACAGGGCGCCGGACTCGAGCACGCTGCTGCCGATCGCATTGGCCATCAGTACGCGCCCGGCGCGGATTGCACCAAGCAGCCCTGCAACGCCGAGCGCCGAGTCCGAGCGCAGCTCGAGGGGATCGCAGAAATCGTCGTCGAGGCGTCTCAGAATGGCATGCACCCGGCGCAGACCTCGCAATGTCTTGAGGTAGACCGTGTTGTCGCGCACCGTGAGATCCTGCCCTTCGACCAGGGGGAAGCCCAGGTAGCGCGCAAGGAAGGCGTGCTCGAAATAGGTTTCGTTGTAGGGGCCGGGCGTGAGCAGAATGGTCAGCGGGACTTCGCCATCGGACGGCGCCAGTCGCGCGAGACTGTCCTGCATGGTGCGGAAATAATTGGCTAGCGGATTGACGTGCAGTTCACGGAAGGCGTCGGGGAAAGCCCGTGAAACGATGATCCGGTTCTGCAACGCATAGCCGGCACCCGAAGGGCCCTGCGTGCGGTCGGCAATCACCCACCACTGACCGTCCGGTGCGCGCGCAAGATCGGCCGCATAGCTGAAAAGCCAGACATTGCCTGGTGGCACGACCCCGCGTGAGGGCCACTTGAATCCATGCTGCCCGAACACCAGTGCCGATGGCAGCAATCCCTCGGAGAGCAGGTGTTGCGGCCCGTACAGGTCGGCAAGAATCGCGTTCATCAGGCGCGCACGCTGCGAGATTGCTGACGACAGCATCTGCCATTCGTCATTACCGACGATTAGCGGCAGCATGTCGAGCTCCCAGGGGCGTTTGGTGCCCTTGGGGTCCGCGTAAACGTTGTAACTGACACCGTCCGCTTCGATCGCACCGCGCACGAAATCCGACCGTTGGGTCAGGAGGTCGTCGGAGAAGCTCTCGATCCGGTCGGCAAAGGCCTGCCAGTGAGGACGTGCCGTACCACTTTCGGACAACATTTCGTCGAAACGATTGTCGCTGAACGGGTAGTTGTTTATGAGACCAGCCGGCATGTTTGCACACAATGACGCCGCACCCCGGGAACACCCGGGGGCGGCGTGCCTATTAATAATGGCGCAAGTCTAGCGTGAAAGGGAACTCCGGGTGTGTGCGAACTTCACCAACGGTCATCTTGCCGGGGGTGTGTCCCAGCTGGAAGAAGCGTGCGATGCGACGGCTTTCTGCGGCGAATGCATTGACCGGAAAGTCGTCGTAGTTGCGTCCGCCCGGGTGCACCACGTGGTACTGGCAGCCGCCAATACTGCGCTGGTTCCAGGTGTCCACCAGATCGAAGGTGAGCGGGCTGTCTATGCCGATCGTCGGATGCAAGGCCGACGGCGGCTGCCAGGCACGATACCGGACGCCAGCGACGAATTCGCCAACCACACCGGTCGGCTGCATCGGGACCGGAACACCGTTGCAGGTGACGACGTAGCGATCCGGCGCCGCGCCGGTGAGTTTCACCTGAACGCGTTCGAGCGAGGAATCGACGTAACGGGCGGTGCCACCCGCGGCGCCTTCTTCGCCCATGACGTGCCAGGGTTCAAGCGCAGCGCGAATCTCGAGCGTCATCCCCTTGACCGTGTAGTCGCCGTACTTCGGGCAACGGAACTCGAGATGTGACGCGAACCATTCCGCCTTGATCGGATAGCCGTCCGCCTGGAGATTCTCCATGACGTCGCAGAAATCCTGCCAGATGAAATGCGGCAGCAGGAAGCGGTCATGCAGTTCCGTTCCCCAGCGCACGAGCTTCGGCGGTGTGTAGGGGGCTTTCCAGAAGCGTGCGATCAGCGCCCGCAGCAACAGTTGCTGCGCCAGGCTCATGCGTGCGTGCGGCGGCATCTCGAAGGCGCGCATCTCGAGCAGGCCGAGGCGGCCGGTAGGTCCGTCGGGCGAGTACAGCTTGTCGATGCAGAACTCTGCGCGGTGGGTATTGCCGCTGACGTCGATCAGCAGGTTGCGCAGCAGGCGGTCGACCATCCACGGCGGGCAGCCGTCCGGCGATGATTCGATGACCCGCGTCATCTCCTTGAACGCAAGTTCGATCTCTGCAACGGAGTCGTTGCGGGCTTCGTCGATGCGCGGTGCCTGTGAGGTCGGGCCAATGAACATGCCCGAGAACAGATAGGACAGGCTCGGATGGTTGTGCCAGAAGCTGATCAGGCTGCGCAGGAGATCCGGCCGGCGCAGGAAGGGCGAGTCGGCTGGTGTTGCGCCCCCCATCACGAAGTGGTTGCCGCCACCGGTGCCGGTGTGGCGTCCGTCGACCATGAACTTCTCGCTCGACAGACGGGAATGGTGAGCCGCTTCGTACAGGTGCTCGGTCTGATCGACGAGTTCGTCCCAGCTCGTTGCCGGATGCACGTTGACCTCGACGACGCCGGGGTCGGGCGTGATGCGGAAGTGCTGGACACGGGGGTCGCGCGGCGGCTCGTAGCCTTCAAGCATGACAGGCTGTTCGAGGTCTTCGGCGGTCGCCTCGATTGCCGCAACGATCTCGAGGTAATCCTCAAGGCTTTCGGTCGGCGGCATGAAAATGTAAAGGACGCCGTTACGTGCCTCCGCGCACATGGCGGTGCGCGAAATCCAGCCTGCGGATTGCTTGAGTTCCGGACGGCGCCCGGTCGATTCCGCCAGCGAGCTCGTACCACCATGGGCTGGTGTCGTCGAAACACCCCTACCAGCGCCACTGTCGGCACCGACGCCGGTCACGACGCCAGTACTGCCGGAACGGCGCAAGGTCGCGCCATCGAGTCGCGATGCGGGTCCCAACTGGTGTTTGAGCGCGGCATGCGCCGGCAGCGGTGGGTAATAATCGAAGGGGTCGGGCTGATGGATGACGGGACGGTCACCCGGGGCGGCCCAGGGCTGCGAATCGAGCGGGAGACGGTAGCCCATGGGCGAGTCGCCGGGGAACAGGTAGCAGCGTTCGCTGCGCAGGAACCACGGCCCGGTCTGCCATTCGCCTGAAACGGCATTGCGGGTGATGGGCAAGGCATACCCAGAGACTGTGGCAAGCCCCTGGGTAAACACCTTCATCAGGCGCTCGCGTTCCATCTCGTCATCGAGCCGCGCGTCGAACGGGTCGACGTTTGCCGGCAGGCGACGCTCGCGCCACATGTAATAGAACACATCCTCGTAGGCGGGGAAGACGTATTCGGGTGCAAGGCCGAGCTTGTCGGCGACGCCTCGAAGGAAGTTTCCGGCGACGAGATCGTCAGCCTTACCCGGCTTGCTTTCGTCGGCAATCAGTTCCGGACGCGACCACATCGGCTCGCCGTCCTTGCGCCAGTAGCAGTTCAGCGACCAGCGCGGCAGCTGCTCACCCGGATACCACTTGCCCTGGCCAAAGTGCACCAGCCCGTTCGGACCGTATTTGTTGCGCAGGCGGTGATACAGGTCGGTCGACAGACGCTTCTTGTCCGGGCCCATGGCCGCGGTGTTCCATTCGTCGCCTTCGGCATCGTCCACCGAAACGAAAGTGGGTTCGCCACCCTGGGTGAGGCGTACGTCGTGCTCGTTGAGCTCGCCGTCGATTGCATGTCCTAGGCGTACGATCTCGTCCCACTGCTGTTCGGAGTATGGCTTGGTTACCCGGGGCGCTTCCCAGATCCGGGTGACCTTCATCTCGTGCTCGAAGGTGACCTCGCACTTCTCGAGTGCGCCGGTGATGGGCGCAGCAGACGTTGGGTCGGGCGAGCAGGCGAGGGGAATGTGGCCTTCGCCGGCGAACAGGCCCGAGGTCGGATCGAGGCCGATCCAGCCCGCGCCGGGCAGATAGACTTCGCACCATGCGTGGAGGTCGGTGAAGTCCTTTTCCGGTCCGCTCGGACCGTCCAGCGACTTGACGTCGGCGGTGAGCTGGATCAGGTAGCCGGATACGAAACGCGCAGCGAGGCCGAGGTGGCGCATCAGCTGTACGAGAAGCCATGCCGAGTCGCGGCACGAGCCGGACTTCTTGACCAGCGTTTCTTCCGGTGTCTGTACGCCGGGTTCAAGGCGAATCAGATAGCCGATATGGGAGTAAAGGTCGCTATTGACCTTGACCAGGAAGTCGACGCTGCGGCGTTCGGTGAGGTCGATCGTCTCCAGGTACTCCTCGAACTTCGGCGTCAGCGGAAGTTTGAGCAGGTAGGGCGCAAGCTCGTGGTTCTGTGATGCTTCGTACTTGAACGGAAAGTTTTCCGCATAGGGCTCAAGGAAGAAGGCAAAGGGGTTGATCACCGACATTTCGGCGACAAGATCGACCTGGACCTTGAAGTGGTCGGTCGGCTTCTCGAACACGAGCCGGGCAAGGTAGTTCGACTGGGGATCCTGCTGCCAGTTGATGAAGTGATCTTCGGGAAGCACCCGAAGCGAATACGAAAGGATGCTGGTCCGGCTATGCGGCGCCGGACGCAGACGGACAACCTGCGGGCCAAGGTTGATCGGGCGATCGTAGTGATAGGTGGTGACGTGAGACAGCGCCACATGAATCGACATGGATGCTTCCTTTTCGCTGGCAGAATGTTCTGTGTTGGAGCAATTCCCGCGCCATGTGAAAACAATCAGATTCGGCAGGAAATGTACGGTTTATGCACCACAATCGGGCGTGCCCGTTTTTGGGGCGCACCTGAATTGGTTGGTTGGGCTCTATTCTCCCCTTTTCACGCTGCGCGGCAATGACGGATAACCTGTAATACACTGGAAGCAACCCAAAGCACAGACAGGCCCGAGCCATAGCGAGATCATGAGTGTCATTGACCGAGTTCGTCCAGCCCATTCCCGCCTGAAGGCAATTCGTCGCGATATCCATGCGCACCCCGAGCTCGCCTTCAAGGAACACCGGACCGCAGCGGTCGTCGTGAAGGAGCTCGAAGCGGCGGGTATAGAGGTGCATCAGGGTATCGGCGGTACCGGCGTGGTCGGCGTGATTCGCGCCGGTCGCAGTCTGTGCGCCATCGGGCTTCGCGCCGACATGGATGCGCTCTCGATCACAGAGCGCAATACCTTCGAGCACCGCTCGACGCACGCGGGCTGCATGCACGCCTGCGGTCACGATGGCCATACCACCATGCTGCTCGGGGCGGCGCAGGTACTGGCCGAACACAAAGGCTTCGATGGCACCGTCTATCTGATCTTCCAGCCCGCAGAAGAGGGCGAGGGCGGCGGCCGCGTCATGATCGAGGACGGCTTGTTCGAGCGTTTTCCGATGGAGTCCGTGTTCGGCATGCACAACTGGCCGGGCATTCCGGCAGGGCAGTTTGCGGTGCACGCAGGCCCGGTAATGGCCAGCGCAGATCGCTTCGATATCCGTATTCTCGGCACCGGTGCCCATGCCGCAATGCCCCACCTTGGCGCCGACCCGGTCGCGGCCGGTGCCGCGCTGGTGCAGGCAATCCAGACCATCGTATCGCGCACGCTGGACCCGGCGGACGCAGCCGTGGTGTCGGTGACGCAGTTTCACGCCGGAGAGGCCTACAACGTGATTCCGGATCGCGCCGAGCTTTCCGGTACCGTGCGCGCATTCTCCGAGTTCGTGCAACAGCGTATCGAGCAGCGCCTGGGAGAGCTCTGCGTGGGCATCGGCGAGGCGTTTGGCGTGCGTGTCGAGTTCGAGTACCGCCGCGGCTATCCGCCGACAATCAACACCCCATCCGAAGCAGCGCTTTGTGTGGAGACCGCAGCCAGCCTGGCAGGCGCAGACAAGGTCGACACGACTGCCAGACCAAGCATGGGGGCGGAGGATTTCTCCTATTTCCTGCAGCGCAAACCCGGTGCCTATGTATGGATCGGCAACGGTCCGGGTGAGGGCGGCTGCATGCTGCACAATCCGAACTACGACTTCAACGACGAGATTCTTCCCGTCGGCGTGGCCTACTGGGTGGAGCTGGTAAAGCGCCTTCTTCCGGCCGGAGCTTGAGCCACGTATTGAACCGATTCACCGCGGGACCGTCCATCTCCGCATTACGTCCCGTTAGCAGCCCATGAATACTCTCCGTCTTGCCTTTCGCATGATGCGCCGCGACTTCCGTGCCGGCGAACTGCATCTGCTGGGTCTCGCCATCATCATCGCCGTCGCGAGCCTGACCAGCGTCGGCTTTCTTGCCGATCGGGTTGGGCGCGGGCTCGACCGCGAGGCCAATCAGTTGCTTGGCGGCGATCTGCTGCTTCGCGCAGATCAACCGTGGCCGGATTCGTTTGCGGACGAGGCGCGTCAGCGCGGGCTGCGGGTGGCGTCTACAGTGCTGTTCACGAGCATGGCCAGTACCGATGACGAGGCGGTGCTTGCCGGCGTCAAGGTGGTTGAAGACGGCTATCCGTTGCGCGGTTCCGTGCGACTTGCGCCCGGGCCGAACCAGCCCGACGCCGAGGCCGGACGCTCGCCTGCGCCAGGGGAGGTGTGGCTGGACGAACGGCTTTTTGCGCAGCTTGGGCTGAAGACGGGAGACGCTGTCGGCCTCGGACTGAGGACGTTCCGGGTTGGCGGCATGATCAGCTTCGAGTCTGATCGTGGTGCCAACTTTTTCAGCCTGCTGCCACGGGCCATCTTCAATCTTTCCGACCTTGCGGACACCGGCCTGATCTCAGCCGGCAGTCGTGCGAACTGGCGGCTTCATCTGGCGGGCACCCCCGAAGCCGTAAGCGCGTACGAGAAGTGGGCGCGAAGCGCGCTGGGGCGCGGGCAGTCGGTGGAAACCATCGAGAACGCCCGCCCAGAGGTTCGCGCAGCGCTCGATCAGGCACAGCGCTTCCTGCGGCTGGCGGCATTGCTGGCGGCGATCCTCGCAGCGGTTGCGGTCGGGCTGTCGGCGCGCCGGTTCATGCAGCGGCACCTCGACGCGTGCGCCGTCATGCGCTGTCTCGGCGCCCGCCAGGCGCAGGTGCTCGGAATTGTCATCGGCGAGTTTCTGATCTTCGGTCTGGTCGCGGCTGCGCTGGGCAGCGCACTGGGCTGGAGTGTGCAGTGGGGCCTCGGAAGCGGACTGCGCGAGGTGCTGTCGACCGAACTGCCCGCACCGTCAATGCTGCCGCTGGCGCATGGTCTGCTGGTCGGCATGGCGCTCCTCATCGGCTTCGTGCTGCCACAGTTGCTTCGCCTCGGGGCTGTGCCGACCTTGCGCGTACTGCGACGCGAGTTTTCCTCGGCCGAGCCACTCAGCAACAGCGCGTGGGGCCTGGGTTTGCTTGCCCTGCTGGGGCTGATCTTCTGGATTGCCGCCGATGTCCGGCTCGGGGTCGCCGTGGCGGGCGGCTTTGCCGTGGCGCTTGGCGTATTTGCCCTTGCCGGCTGGTTCGTGCTGCACCTTGCTACACGGCTCAAGGGACGGGGAAGTCTGAGGGGTGGCGGCTGGCGGTACGGGATTGCCGCACTCGGGCGACGCATGGTGCCGAGCGTGATTCAGGTCGCCGCGCTTGGCCTCGGGATGACGGCCTTGCTGTTGCTGACCCTCGTCCGTGGCGACCTGCTGAACGACTGGCGCAACATGACGCCGACCGATGCGCCCAACCGGTTCGTGATCAACATTCAGCCCGACCAGCGCGCGGCGCTGGAGGACTTCTTTGTCGCCGAAGGGCTGCCACGGCCCGGGATCGAACCGATGATCCGTGGCCGCATGCTTGCCATCAATGGCGAGGCGGTGAAGCCGGACAGCTTCGAGGACACCCGCACGCGCCGCCTCGCTGCGCGTGAATTCAATTTGTCCTATTCGAGCGCCTTGCCCGATGGAAACGAGATCATCGACGGGCAGTGGCATGGCGCGGGCAAAACTGCGCAGTTTTCCGTGGAGAAGGGGTTGGCCGAAACCTTTGGCATCAAGCTGGGCGACAGCGTGCGCTTCGAGGTAGCCGGGCAGGAGGTGGAAGCGCCGGTGACCAGTGTGCGCGAGCTGAATTGGGATTCGATGCGGGTGAATTTTTTCTTCATCGCGTCCGAAGGGCTGCTCGAGAACTATCCAGCCAGCCTGATCACCAGTTTTCACCTTCCACTGGAGCAGCATGACTTCACCACGCGTCTGGTGGCGGCCTTCCCCAATCTCTCGGTGATCGACATCGGTGCAGTGCTGACCCAGGTCAAGACCATGACCGACAAGCTGATTCTGATCGTGCAGTTCGTGTTCGGTTTTGCAGTCGTCGCGGGTCTGGTGGTGCTGTATGCGGCCCTGCAGTCGACCCATGATGAGCGTGAATTCGAACTCGCCATGTTGCGCACGCTCGGTGCGCGGAATCGTCAGGTGCGTCAGGCCTTGAGCGCCGAGTTCATTGTGCTCGGTGGGGTGGCCGGTGTGCTGGCCGGTATCGGTGCGACGGCGATCGGGTGGGCGCTTGCGCACTTCGTGTTCAGGATGGACTACGTCCCTTCGGGCTGGCCCTTGCTGCTTTCGAGCCTGTTTGGGGCGGCAGGCGTGATGCTTGGAGGATGGGTCGGCACCCGCGGCCTGCTGTCGCGCCCCCCGCTGGCCAGCCTGAGGGCGTTGGGTTGAGATGATGCAGATATTCAGCAATGCGGAGCTTGTCCTGCTCGGGCTGCTCGTTCTGGTCCTCGTGCTCTTGCTCTGGGTCGTGCTGCGCACAGGTCGCCTGGAGCGCGACGTTCAATCGAAGCTCGGGGAGCGCCTCGACCATCAGCTTGCGGCACAGCACCGCGATCTGCTGCGTGACCTTCACGACGGCCTGACCCGGCAGACCGACCGCATTGGCGATCACGCCCGCGCCGACAGGGAAATCCTGCAACGCGGTCTGGGCGCGGCATCGGTGCAGCTGTCGCGCAGTATCGAAGCGCTGACACACAGCGTCGATGGCCGTCTGCAGACGCTTGCCGGGCAGGTGAACGAACGCCTGGACGAAGGTTTCCGCAAGACCAACGACACCTTTGCCAGTGTGATGTCCCGCCTGGCCACCATCGATGAGGCGCAGAAGAAGATCGACGGTCTCACCACGAACGTGGTCAGCCTTCAGGAGCTCCTGGGCGACAAGAAGGCACGCGGCGCGTTTGGCGAAGTGCAGCTCGAAGCCCTGGTGCGCAATTCGCTACCGCCCGATGCGTTCGAATTTCAGTCCACCCTGCCCAACAACACCCGGGCTGACTGTGTGCTCAAGCTGCCTGAGCCGACCGGCCTGGTGGCCGTCGATGCGAAGTTCCCGCTGGAGAACTATCACCGCATGTTCGACAGCAGTCTTGCCGAACTCGATCGCAAGGCCGCGCAGATGGCCTTCCGGGCCGACGTGCGGCGCCATGTGGATGCGATCGCAGGCAAGTACATCCTGCCCGGCGTGACCTCCGACGGCGCGATGATGTTCCTGCCCGCCGAGGCCGTGTTCGCCGAACTGCACGCCTATCATCCAGAGGTTATTGCCTATGCACAGGGCAAACGGGTCTGGATTGTGTCACCCACCACGCTGATGGCGGTCCTCAATACGGCGCGTGCGGTGCTCAAGGATGTCGAGACGCGCAAGCAGATCCACGTCATCCAGGATGCGCTGGGCAAGCTGGCAAAGGATTTCCACCGCTTTGACGAGCGCATGAATGCGCTTGCGCGGCACATCGATCAGGCCAGCAAGGACGTGCAGGACGTACAGACCTCGAGTCGCAAGATCACCGCGCACTTTCAGAAGATCGAGTCGGCGCGCCTCGACGAAATCGACGAACTCGACCGCATACCGGAAGCCGCAGCTCAGCCGCCGATATAGGACATTTCGATCTTGGGGCGAGAGGTCGTGGCTGCGGTGCGGATCTCCGAGTAGCGGTCGTCACGCTGCGCCCACACCCCGGCAATCGCGGCATCGAGCCGTCGGTCGTCCGCGCCGCTGCGAAGCAGGTCACGCAGATCGTGTCCCTGCTGCGCGAAAAGGCAGGTGTAGAGCTTGCCTTCGGTTGAGAGCCGGATGCGGGTACAGGTGCTGCAGAACGCCTGGGTGACCGACGAAATGACGCCGATCTCGCCTCCGCCGTCGCGATAGCGCCAGCGCTCGGCGACTTCACCCTCGTAATTGGGGTCGATGGGCTCGAGCGGGAAGTGCGTGCCAATGCGCTCGATGACCTCGCGCGACGGCAGCACTTCATCCATCTTCCAGCCGTTGCTGGCACCAACGTCCATGAATTCGATGAAGCGCAGGATGTGGCCACTGTTGCGGAAGTGCCGCGCCATCGGGACGATGTCCTGATCGTTGCTGCCGCGCTTGACCACCATGTTGACCTTGATTGCCTCGAAACCCGCGGACCTTGCTGCAGCAATGCCTTCGAGGACGCGCGCCACCGGGTAGTCGGCATCGTTCATGCTGCGGAAGAGCCGATCGTCGAGTGCATCCAGGCTCACCGTTACGCGATGCAAGCCCGCGTCGCGCAAGGTCTGCGCCAGTTTCGGGAGGAGCACGCCATTGGTTGTCAGCGTGATCTCCACGTCGTCCAGCTTCGCAAGCATTCCGATCAGGCGCTCGATGTCCTTGCGCAGAAGGGGCTCACCTCCGGTGATCCGGATCTTGCGTACGCCACGCTCGACGAAAAGCCGGGCCACACGGTAGATCTCTTCAAAGCTCAGCAGCTGTGTCCGCGGCAGGAATGGGTAGTCCTTGTCGAAGACCTCACGCGGCATGCAGTACACACATCGGAAGTTGCAGCGATCGGTTACCGAGATCCGCAGGTCACGCACGTTCCGGCCGCGACGGTCGAACAGCGGGCCGTCCTGAACCGACGCGGGTTCAGGCAGGGGAAGCGAAGCAGTGTTGTGGATCGGGATGACTTTCATGGTGGGTACGCAGGTTTTTCACTTTCGACTGATCCTGCGGGCGACTGTTCCACAGTGCCTTGTCCGCGGTCAAGTGAGTAAAAGCACTGGTTTTATTGTGGTTAATACGGATGTATCAGCCCAACTTGGGGAGTGATTCGTGAAAACCCGCACGCTGACATTGATTCAGGCGCGTTAAACCCCTACATCATGTATGTCTTTAGGCATACTTCACATCGTAAACAACAGAAACCACATTTATAGAACGGCCACTGAGCCTGGCTGCATTTGAAAGCAAAAGGAGTTGTACCTTGAACGCACGGAGCGGCAACCTGCCCCGAAAAACGGATACCACCGCCCTTTACGAGCGCTTCCCTCACCTGCAGGGCATTGACCTGCTCTGGGGTTCAAGGGAGTGTCGGCAGTATCTTTCGAACCTGATGACCGATACACGTGGCGGAAAGCGCCAGGGTTTCCCCGCTGAGCATGCCATGACCGTCATGCGTTTGCTGATGGAACACGACAGGCTGTATCCGCAGTTCGAGAACGAACCCCTCGATCTGCGCTGGGGTGACGGTCCGATGCGACGTACTGCCGGACGCTGATTCCCGCCACAGGCTTGCCCGCAGGCGCAACAGAGGTAAAGATGTAGGGTGCCCGGTCGTCTCGATCGGGTCAGTCACCTTCGTTTCGGCTTCCGGAGAACAAGAACATGGCCGATATTGCGCCTCTGTCCGCTGCTCAGTTGCGGGCCTGCTGCAGCCCCGATCAATTCTCCTTCGAGACCACCGCCACGCTCGACGACCATCCCGGCGACCTGGGACAGGCGCGGGCAATGGAGGCCCTTCAGTTCGGGCTCTCGATGGGGCACACCGATTATCACGTCTTCGTGCTGGGGGAGTCCGGCAGTGGCAAACATGCCACTACCTTTCGCCTCCTGCGCGAGCGCGCGGCGACCGAGCCGGTGCCACCGGATCTGTGCTATCTCCACAACTTCGACGAGCCGCTCCATCCGCGCCTGCTGACCTTGCCGGCAGGCCGCGGCACGGCCCTCAGGGCAGAGATGCAGACCTTCATCCGCGACCTGGGTCCCGCGATCGAGGGCGCACTTGGCAGCGATCCCCATACAGAGCGTATCGAGGCCTTGCAGACCGCGCACAAGAGCCGCGAGGACACGGCCTTGCGCGAGCTTGGGCAACAGTGCAATGCAGAAGGTATCTCGCTGCTGCAGACACCGGACGGTTTTGTGTTTGCGCCCTCTGCCGAAGAGGGGGTGATGGCGCCCGAAGTGTTCGACGCCTTGCCCGCGAGCGAACGCGAGGCCATCGAGGCGCGCGTGGCGGAATGGAGCGACCGGCTCGAGGATCTGCTCAACGAATTCCCCGGCTGGCGCAAGAGCCTGCGCGAGGCGCTGGTCCGGGCTGAGAACGAAGCCCTTACGCCCGCCGTGTCGCATCTGATGCGGGACATGCGGGCGCGTCATGCCGACTTGCCGGAGGTGCTTGCCTTCTTCGACGCAGTCGTCAAGGATGTGCTCGACTATGCAGTTGATGGCATCGTCCTCGATGAGGACGACGACGACGCAGATACGGATGACAGCGGTCGCTTCAGCCGCTACCAGGTCAAGCTGCTGGTCGATCACGCCGCCTCGACCGGCGCGCCGATCGTGTTTGAGAACAATCCGGGCTATGGCAACCTGATCGGGCGCGTCGAACATGTGGTGCAGCAGGGGGCGCAGGTCAGTCACTTCAATCTGATTCGCGCGGGCGCCCTGCATCGTGCGAACGGCGGCTATCTCGTGGTGGACGCCGAGCGCCTGCTGACCCAGCCCTTTGCGTGGGAAGGACTCAAGCGCACCCTGCGGTCGAGCGAGATCCGTATTGAGCCGCCTGCCGAGGCACAGGGCTGGAGTGGGTCGCTTACGCTCGAACCACAAGCCGTGCCGTGTGGGCTGAAAGTGGTGATGATCGGCGACCGCGATCTGTACTACACCCTGATGGAACACGACCCCGACTTCGCCGAACTGTTCAAGGTCGCCGCCGACTTTGATGACGACCTGCCGCGCTCGCCGGAAAACGAGCAACAGTACGCCCGTCTTCTGGCGATGCTCGCGCGCAGTGCCAAGCTGTTGCCGCTGCATCGCAGCGCCGTTGCGCGCCTGGTGGAGGAGGGCGCTCGCATCGCCGAAGATGCGGCGCGGCTGTCCCTGCAGACTCGCCTTCTCGCCGACCTGATGCGCGAGGCAGATCACTTTGCCCGGCTCGCTCAATGCGAGAGCATCGAACGCGGGCATATCGAGGCTGCGCTCGCAGCCCGTGCGCGACGAAGCAACCGCTATCCGACGCGCGTGAGGGAAGCCATGCTCGATGGCACCACGCTGATTGCCACCAGCGGTAGCCGGGCAGGCCAGATCAACGGCCTCGTGGTGATCGAACTGGCCGGCGAGCGTTTCGGACACCCGATGAGAATCTCGGCAACGGTCCGTCTCGGTGAAGGCGACGTCGTCGACATCGAGCGCGAAGCCGAGCTGGGGGGCGCCATCCACTCCAAGGGCGTGCTGATCCTTTCGGCCTTCCTCGCGGCCCGCTATGCGCGCCATCAGCCACTGTCCCTGTCTGCCAGCCTGGTGTTCGAGCAGTCGTATGCGCCGGTCGAGGGCGATTCCGCTTCCCTGGCCGAGTTGTGCGCCTTGCTGTCCTCGCTCACCCAGTTGCCGATCGAGCAGCGCCTTGCGATCACCGGCTCGGTGAACCAGTTCGGTGAGGTTCAGGTGATCGGTGGCGTGAATGAAAAGATCGAAGGCTTCTTTGATCTGTGCTCTGCGCGGGGGCTCGATGGTACTCAGGGCGTGGTGATTCCTGCGGTCAGCGTTCGCCACCTGATGCTTCGCGAGGACGTTGTCGAGGCCGCTCGCGACGGGCGTTTCCACATCTACCCCGTGAGCACGGTGGACGAGGCCATGGAAGTGCTTACCGGGGTTCCGGCAGGCGAGGCGGATTCCAAGGGTGTGATGCCGCGTGGTTCGCTCAACCACAAGGTTGCCAGCGTGCTTGCGGATATGACGGCAGCCCGCCATGCCTACGCCGATGGCGATGCCGACGGGCGTCGTCGGCGACGCGGGGCGCACTGAGGCTGTTTGCCCCGATCAGGTGGATCGGGGCAAACCTGTCGGCGTCTGAGGCGTGAGTCCCGGCAGGAGCCGTAAATCGGCTCGAAATCCTGCCGGGGCGTGCCATGCGCGCGACGCCCAGGGTGCGGACAAGCCCGTCCTTGCCGGGTAAACCGTGCTTGCCAGGCCCGAGTAAGGCATCATGGCGCGCTTCGATTGCTTAACCGGCGCAAAAGGCGTTTCCATGTACCCGATTCTCGATATTGACGCCCAGTTGTTGCTGGCCACCCTGTTTGCTGCAAAAAGAAAGCCGACCGAACTGGTCGGGATCGTGACCGCAGCCGAGCTGCTGGGCTGCCCGATCAACTCCACCAACCTGTGGGCGGAGTCCTTTCGCCGCCTTGCCACGCACGGCCTGATCGTTGCCGAGGGCGAGGTCTACGCGCTGACCCCGGCAGCTCAGGCGATGGCAGAAGGTCTGCCGAAGAAGGCCGATATCTCAGAGCGCGTGTTCCTGGTCAGAGAGAAGCTTTCCGCCTATACGCCCGCCGAGAAGAGCCCTTCGATCCCCATGACCGGGGCGCAGTTCGACGAGGCGATTCGCGCTCACAAGGCGATTACGCGGCAGAGCGGCAAGAACCTCCTGATGCCAAAACCCAAGCTGGACGATGATCAGCGCCGTCCAGCGCGCCGGCCCTTCGGTGCCGGTCGACGCCGGAGCTGAGGCTCACGACTTCGTTGTCAGATGCAGTGCCCTTCAGGGGCTGCATGGGATGGATCTTCAAGCTCAGGCGGGCTTCCAGCGCAGAACAATCTGATCTGCGAGTTCAGTCAGCTCAGACGCAACAAGATCAGGCGCCGGAACCTCTGCTGCGGGCAGCATCGCATTGCAAGGGCGCGTAATGAATGCCCCACGGCAGCCGGCGGCCTGGGCGCCAATCGTATCCCACAGGTGACAGGCAACAAGGCACAGCGCCGAAGTGTCCGCACCCAGCTCAGACGCCACCAGCTGGTAGGTTTCCGGGGCTGGCTTGAACTTTCTGACCGACTCGACGCTGAACGAACGCTCGAAGAATGACGCAATCCCAGCGCGCTCAAGCGGCGTGGGCGACGATGCGCTTGCCGAGTTCGTCAGCGTTACCAGCCGGAAGCCCGCATCGCGCAGCCGCGTGAGCGCAGGCGCGACGTCCGGATGGGCCGGCATCTCGTTCATTCTCGTCTTGAGCTCGCTGATGTCGGCGTCGGCAAGCGTCACGCCACGGGTGGCCGCCACCATGCGCAGGCTGCCCACTGCGAGCGCCCCGAAGGGGGTGTAGAGCCCCGAGAGCGTCATCGTCTGCGAGTACAGGATCAGTTGTGCAAACCACTCCCGCAGAACGAACGCGTCACCAAAGACACGTTCGAAAAGGGGCTCGAGCGTCGTGATGTCGAGAAGGGTCTCGTTCACGTCGAATACGATGATTGAAACCGGCAAGTCCTTGTCCATGGAGCATCCTTTCTCGGCGCGCCTGCTGCCCTGTCTGTGCCTTGATGGCACGACCTGGAGCGACAGGCCTGGTGAACACGAAAGTTCATTCTAGTCCCGTACGCCACCGGGTGTGCCTGATCAGCCGTTCAGTCATGTGGCGGCAAAAGAGGCGGGTCGCACAGCTGCCAAGGCCGCAGCCTGCCACGCGCGCGGTGGAGGAGTGCGTGGGAGATTGAAGGATCTCGCAGTGACTCTGCCCGATTGCCAGCGTTCCACCCTTGTTCGTTGAATGTCTTACGAAGCGGCAAATGATCGCTTGCTCGCTTCATCGCATCCGGCCGCACCCGAACCCCAATGCTCGCTCAAATAGCTCACAAATGTGGAGATCCGGGCGGACAGCGCCGTGTTCCGGTAGTACACGGCGTTGATCGGCTGGCGCACCTCCAGCGTTCGGGTGGGGAACAACTGCACCAAGCGTCCTTCGGTTCGGTCGCGATGGGTCATGAAGTCCGCCAAACAGACGATTCCTGCGCCCTCAAGTGCCAGCTGGCGCAGGGTTTCACCGCTGGAGGCTGCAATGGTGGGGGTGATACGCAGCGGCAGGTCGTCCTGTGCGGGTAACGGCCATTCATTGAGTGCAGCCGGCTGTGTGAAGCCCAGCAAGACATGTTGAGCGAGGTCGCCGGTGCTGCGCGGCCGACCGTGCTGTTCAAGATAGGAAGGCGCTGCCAGCACGCGCAGACGGCAGCTGCCGATAGGCCGTGCATGCAGCGTTGAATCCTTGAGCCTTCCGATGCGGATGGCAACGTCGGTGCGCTGCTCCAGCAGGTCGATCAAGCCTTCGTTGCTGGTTAGCTCCAGCGTCACTTCCGGATAGCGCTCACGGTAGCCGGAAATCAACGGAACAACACCGTGGAGCATGAAAGGCGTGGCGGCATCTACACGCAGCCGCCCAGCCGGCCGTTCGCGGCGGATCGAAAGATCTTCTTCGGCGCCCTCGACGCAGGCGATGATCTCTCTCGCACGGTCGAGAAAAATGGTGCCTTCCTCAGTCAGCTCCAGACGTCGCGTGGTGCGGCGAAGGAGTGTCGTGTTCAGCTTGTGCTCCAGCCGCCCCAGGGTTCGGCTGACTGCCGATACGGTCAGCCTCAGATGGTCGGCCGCACGCGACAGCGCACCCGCATCGACCACCGCGATCAACGTCCGCATTTCATCCAGGGTTGTCTTCATTGTTGATATAAACGCAAATATTTTTTCAATACTATGGACTTTATAGCATAAGTGATTTAACCCACCATCGCATTCTTTCAACGCTCAACACAAGGATGCAAGCATGCCAATCGCGCTATTCGCGCTGACCATCAGCGCTTTTGCCATCGGGACGACAGAGTTCGTCATCGTTGGCCTGATCCCGACCATCGCTGCTGACTTGTCCGTCAGCCTGCCGTCAGCCGGGCTACTCGTCAGCCTCTATGCGCTCGGCGTCGCCGTCGGTGCTCCGGTGCTCACCGCCTTGACGGGCAAGGTGCCACGCAAGGCGCTGCTTCTCGCCCTGATGGCACTGTTCACGGCGGGCAACCTGGTCGCCTGGCAATCACCAGGTTACGAGTCCCTGATCGTGGCGCGCATCCTGACCGGACTGGCCCACGGCGTCTTCTTCTCGATTGGGTCGATCATCGCAGCGAGCGTGGTGCCCAAGGAGAAGGCCGCAAGTGCCATCGCGATAATGTTCACTGGCCTGACTGTGGCCTTGGTGACGGGTGTGCCAATGGGCACGTTCATCGGTCAGCACTTTGGCTGGCGCGCCACGTTTCTCGCCGTCGCAGCCCTGGGTGTGATCGCGTTCATGGGAAGCCTGATCTTTGTCCCCAGGAACGTACCGCACAGCAAGCCGGCTACGCTTCGTCAGCAGATCGGCGTGCTGGCGCAGCCCCGGTTACTCCTCGTCTACGCGATGACCGCCGTGGGCTACGGCGGTTCGTTCATCGCCTTCACGTTCCTGGCTCCGATTCTTGAGCAGATAACGGGTTATTCAGCCAGCGCGGTTGGCGGGGTCATGCTGGCTTATGGCGTCTCGGTCGCGGCTGGCAATCTGTGGGGCGGCAAACTTGCAGATCGAAGCGGGCCGATCCCGGCGCTGAAACTCATTTTCCTGCTGCTCGCTGTCGTGCTGGCAGTTCTGAGCATCACCGCTCCGAATCGCTGGTTGATGCTTGTCACCGTACTGGCGTGGGGTGGTGTTGCCTTCGGCAATGTGCCGGGTCTTCAAGTCTATGTGGTCAAGCAGGCGCAACGCTTTGCTCCGCAGGCCGTGGATGTGGCTTCGGGCCTGAACATCGCAGCCTTCAACGTCGGCATTGCGGCTGGCGCCTGGGTGGGCGGCTTGATCGTGACCCACGTTGGCCTCATCCACACTGCATGGGTTGGCGCGCTGGTGGTACTCGTCGCATTGTTCCTGACAGTTTGGGCCGGGAGGCTGGATCGGCGCGATGCAGAGATCGAACTGTCGGCAGGTATTGCGCCAGTCACGCCGTGAGGGGGCAGGGGAATAGAAGCCCGGGTTTTCGACTGCGATGGAACGCTTGTTGTCAGATCACCGCCGTAATCGAACGCATGGCCCGCTGCATTCCGTTCTGGCTGGCAAGGTCAGCGCAGGGGCTGTCGGGGCACGTGCCGATTGAACTGGTCGAAAAGCCGTACGAGCGCGGGCTGACGCTAAGACCGGCTGGCTGTGCAAACTGAATGGCCCCGGGTTCTCTGAACATCTTCGTTGCGTCACAGCTTGAGGCTGCGGGATGTCTGGAGGCTCCGGGGCAATCTACCTCGTTCGGTCGCCGAACGACGGAAGGCGTAGCCATCTGAGCAATCCTGATGCTGACTTCGCATCCCGTGAACGCAAAAATGCCACCCCGAAGGATGGCATTTTCACTTTGCTTCTGGCTCCTCGACCTGGGCTCGAACCAGGGACCTACGGATTAACAGTCCGGCGCTCTACCAACTGAGCTATCGAGGAATAAACTCTTGCTGCAACGTTTTCTTGGGGTTCCCCCCGCGGTCGCAAAAATCGCGTGCAGCCGCTGCTGAATTCTTCTGGCTCCTCGACCTGGGCTCGAACCAGGGACCTACGGATTAACAGTCCGGCGCTCTACCAACTGAGCTATCGAGGAACAGAGGCGCGCATTGTAGGCTGCGCCTTCTGGTTCGTCAAGAAATAAACTGCATTTTTTTATGCAGCCCGTCTCTCCTTCTTACTTCACGACTGCGGCAATGGCCTTGGCGACGTAACCGATGTTCTTCGTGTTCAGTGCGGCCAGGCAGATACGACCGGTCGACACGGCGTAGATACCGAATTCGGTCTTGAGTTGCTCGACCTGTGCAGCGGTCAGCCCGGTGTAGGAGAACATGCCGCGCTGCTTGATGACGAAGGAGAAGTCCTGTGCCACACCAGCAGCCTTGAGCTGTTCGACCAGACTGGTACGCATGTCGCGGATGCGGTCACGCATGCCGGCCAGTTCATCTTCCCACTGCTGACGCAGCTCGGCGGAGTTGAGCACTGCTGCAACCACGGCGCCACCATGGATCGGCGGGTTGGAGTAGTTGGTGCGGATGACGCGCTTGACCTGGGACAGCACGCGGGCGCTTTCTTCCTTGGCGGCGGTGATGATCGACAGCGCGCCCACACGCTCGCCGTAGAGCGAGAAGCTCTTGGAGAAGGAGCTGGAGACAAAGAACTGCAGCCCGCTGGCGGAGAAGGCGCGCACAGCGACGGCGTCGGCTTCGATGCCGTCGGCGAAGCCCTGGTAGGCCATGTCGAGGAAGGGGACCAGGCCGCGGCTGCGGCAGGCGTCAACCACATCGTTCCACTGGGCGTCGGAGAGATCGGCGCCGGTCGGGTTGTGGCAGCAGGCGTGGAGGATGATGATCGAACCGGCGGGCAGGCTGTTGAGCTTGGCCTTCATGCCTTCGAAGTTAACACCGCGGGTGGCTGCGTCGTAGTACGGATAGGTTTCGACCGGGAAGCCGGCGGCTTCGAACAGGGCGCGGTGGTTTTCCCAGCTCGGGTCCGAAATGTACACCGTCGCGCCCGGCTGCAGGCGCTTCAGGTAGTCAGCGCCGACCTTGAGCGCGCCCGTGCCACCAAGGGCCTCGATGGTCACGACCTGGCCGTTGGCGATGAGTTGCGAGTCCTTGCCCAGCAGCAGGTTCTGAACTGCAGTGTTATAGGTGGCTGCGCCTTCGATGGGCTGATAGCCGCGCGGCGGCATCGCTTCCAGGCGGACCTTCTCGGCTGCGCGAACGGCACCCAGCAGCGGAATCTTGCCGTTGTCGTCGTAATACACGCCGACGCCGAGGTTTACCTTCTCAGCACGCGTATCGGCATTGAAGGCCTCGTTGAGACCGAGGATCGGGTCGCGGGGTGCCATTTCGACGGCGGCGAAGATCGATGCAGACATGTTAGCTCCAGTAGCACTTGCGGTTCACGCCCGTCCGGCAGGGAAACTGGCCGTGCCTTGACGCGCGTTTTGGGAAATAATCGTTGTTTGCCCGAGCTGGACCCTCAAGTTCGGGCGTCAGCTGAAACAATCGGAAATTCTAGCATGCAGAGTTCAGACGGTAGCGCCTCAGCGAGCACGACAGACGTTGTTACCTTCGAAGGCAGCCCGTTTCGTCTGCACCGGCCCTTTCCGCCCGCTGGCGATCAGCCGCTTGCGATCGCGAAACTGGTCGAGGGGGTCGAGGACGGGCTGATGTACCAGACCCTGCTCGGGGTGACCGGCTCCGGCAAGACCTACACCATGGCCAACGTCATCGCGCAGATGGGGCGTCCGGCGCTGGTGCTCGCGCCCAACAAGACGCTTGCTGCGCAGCTCTATGCGGAGTTTCGCGAGTTTCTTCCCGAGAACGCGGTGGAGTATTTCGTCAGCTACTACGATTACTACCAGCCAGAAGCCTATGTGCCGTCGCGCGACCTGTTCATCGAGAAGGATTCGTCGATCAACGAGCACATCGAACAGATGCGTCTGTCGGCCACGAAAAGCCTGATGGAAAGGCGCGATGTGGTCATCGTGGCCACCGTGTCCTGCATCTACGGTATCGGCGACCCGGTCGACTATCACGCGATGATCCTGCACCTGCGCGAGGGCGAGAAGGTCGGGCAGCGCGACCTGATCCAGCGTCTGGTGGCAATGCAGTACACGCGCTCCGATATCGATTTCCGTCGCGGCACCTTTCGCGTGCGGGGTGATGTGATCGACGTTTTCCCGTCCGAGAACGCCGAGTTGGCAATCCGCATCGAGCTGTTCGACGACGAGGTCGAGCATCTGACCCTGTTCGACCCCCTTACAGGGCACCTGAAGCAGAAGCTCGGGCGCTTTACCGTCTACCCCTCGAGCCACTATGTCACGCCGCGTGAGACGGTGCTGAAGGCGATCGAAGCCATCAAGGACGAGCTCAAGCTCCGCGTCGAACATTTCTATGGCGAGAATCAGCTGGTCGAAGCGCAGCGAATCGAACAGCGCACGCGTTTCGATCTTGAGATGCTTAACGAGATGGGCTTCTGCAAGGGCATCGAGAACTATTCTCGCCATCTCTCCGGACGCAGCCCGGGCGAGCCGCCCCCGACTTTGATCGATTACTTGCCGCAGGACGCACTGATGTTCATCGACGAGTCGCATGTGTCGATCGGGCAGGTGGGGGGGATGTACAAGGGCGATCGCTCGCGCAAGGAGAATCTGGTCAATTACGGCTTCAGGCTGCCGTCGGCGCTGGATAACCGTCCGCTCAAATTCGACGAGTTCGAGCGTCTGATGCCGCAGACGATTTTCGTCTCTGCCACGCCTGCAGCGTACGAGGCCGAACACCAGGGGCAGGTAGTGGAGCAGGTCGTGCGTCCCACCGGTCTCATCGACCCGCTGGTCGAGGTCCGTCCGGCAACGACTCAGGTTGACGACCTGCTCAGCCAGATCAAGGCCCGGGTTGCGGTGGGTGAGCGGGTGCTGGTGACCGTGCTGACCAAACGCATGGCCGAGGATCTCACCGACTACCTCAACGAGAACAGCGTCCGCGTGCGATATCTGCACTCGGATATCGATACCGTCGAGCGCGTCGAGATCATTCGCGATCTGCGCCTGGGCGAGTTTGATGTGCTGGTAGGGATCAACCTTCTGCGTGAAGGCCTGGACATTCCCGAGGTGTCGCTCGTGACCATCCTCGACGCGGACAAGGAGGGCTTCCTCCGCTCCGAGCGTTCCCTGATCCAGACCATAGGTCGCGCTGCCCGTCATATCAATGGCACGGCCATCCTCTACGCCGACCGGGTCACGCGTTCGATGCAGCTCGCGATCGATGAAACAGAGCGCCGGCGGACGAAGCAGATTGCCTTCAACGAGGCAAATGGTATCGTTCCCAAAACCGTCACCAAGCGGATCAAGGACATCATCGACGGGGTCTATTCCGTGGACGATGAGAAAAGGGCTTCGGTTGCAGCCGAAGCGCGGGCTGACTATGCGCTGATGGACGAGAAGGCGCTGGCCCGGACAATCAAGAAGCTGGAAAAAGAGATGCAGGAGCATGCTCGCAACCTCGAATTCGAGAAGGCTGCAGCGGCTCGGGATGAACTGTTCCGCTTGAGGGAGCGGGCGTTTGGTGCTGATCAGCACGGAAACACCTAAAGGGAGAGCATGAAGAGAATTCTTTTTGTATGTTCGGGAAATATCTGCCGTTCGCCTACCGCTGAGGGCATTGCCAGGCACTTCATCGAAACATCCGGGCTTGAGTCCGACTTCGAGGTGGACTCGGCAGGCACGCAGGGCTACCACGCGGGAGAGCCGCCCGATCCACGCGCCATGAAAGCTGCGGCGCAACGCGGCTACGATCTTTCGCCGTTGCGCGCGCGCAAACTCGAGATTACTGACTTTCAGCGCTTCGATCTGCTGCTGGCAATGGACAGAGGGCATCTGGAGCACATGGTGCGCAACTGCCCCGAGGTCTATCAGCCCAAGCTCGCGCTGTTTCTCGAGTTTGCGCCCGAGCTTGGGGAGGAAGAGGTGCCCGACCCGTACTATGGCGGCGTGAACGGCTTCGAGTTTGTTCTGGATCTGTGCGAGAAAGGCGTCGATCGCCTGCTCGGTGGCGCCCTGGACGGCCGCTGACCGACTCTCGGGGTCTTCCGCTCAACGCGAAAAAAATGGCCGCAGGGGAGTCCCCCGACGGCCATTTCTACACCATGCCGCCCGGTCGGGCGGCATTGACGTGATTACTTCTGCGTTTCTACCTGCTGCAAGGGCTCTTCAGCGATGACGACTGCAGCACGCGGCTTGCGGCCAAGTTGCTGCGGCGCTTCCGGTGCGCCGTTGCCAAAGCTGACCTTCTTGTCCTGGCTGGTTTCGATCATGACCAGGCCAGCGTCTTCGAGCACGCCTGCAAGGTCAATCGGGCCCAGTGCTGCAGGTGCCTGTGCAGACGCACTTGCTGCAACCGGAGCGACTTCCTCGACAACAGCAGGGGACTCGACTTCGACTGCCGCGACGACCGTTTCAGCTTCGACGGCTGCGGATGCAGCTTCTGCCTCGACGGCAGCCGGTGCCACTTCAGCAGCGATCGTTTCGACTGCTTCAAGGGCTGCCGGAGCAGTCGTTTCAACTGCTGCAGCGGCAGCCTCGACCGGCGCTTCGATAGCGGCGGGTGCCTCGATCTCGGTCCTTACCGGATCGGTAGCGGGCTCTTGTGCCTCGGCCGCGCTGGATGCTTCAACAGCCGGTTCAGCTGCAGGCACTTCGGCTGCAGCTGTCACGATTGCTGGCACCTCAACTTCGGCTGCAGCAGCAACGGGAGCCATCTCGGTTGCAGCTGCGCGCACCGGCATCGGTGCCGGCTCGGCGTTAACCGAGACTTCGACCGGGCTCGCCGATTCGGAGACAGCGACAGGCAACTCAGCGGCAGTCTGTTCAAGGGCTGCATCGCTGACCGTAGCCGCGGCAACAGCCGCCGTGGCCACAGCTGCGGTCGAGCTCTCGGAAGCGGAGCTATCGCTGTCGGCATTTGCCTGCTGATCAACCGTTTCCTGGCTTTCACCCGGGCGGCGGTCACGACGTCCCCTGCTGCGACGACGACGCTTCTCGGGTGCGCCTTCTTCGCCTGCAGGCGCTGCGGTCACAATCACTTCTGCGGCGCCTGCAGCGACGATGGCTGCGTTATCGGCCATCTGCTCGGTGCTCGCTTCTGCTGCCTTTGCATTGTCGTCCTGACGCGGCTGACGCTGACGACCGCGACCACGGCTGCGGCCGCCTTCTTCAGAGCGTTCGCCACGTTCGGTGCGCTCGCCACGTTCCTGACGCTCTTGCGTCTGGCGTTGAGGCTTCTCGCGCTCCGTGTTCTCGGCTTTCTCGGCACGGGCGCCGTTACGCGTGTTGCCGCCTTCGCCTTCTGTGCGTTCGCCGCGTTGGCCGTCACGACGTCCATTGCGACCACCACGGCGCTCGCCACCGCGCTCGCCGCGACCGCGCGATTCGCGCTTCGGCGTCGTTTCAGCGACAGGTGCCGGCGTGGGTGCCGGGGTCGGCTCGCCCGTCAACCAGCCGAGGAAGCGTGCAATCAAGCCCTTTGCGGGTGCTGCAGCAGCTACGACAGGGGCGGCTTCAGCGCGCGGTGCGACAACGGGCGCCGGCTGAGCGGGCGAGATGCCCTTCACGGCAGCTTCCTGGCGCGCAGGCTTGTCGCCTTCCTTGGCGGGCATGCCGATTTCGGTTTCGGTCGGCTGGTGGACCATCTGGTAGCTGGCCAGCGCGATGTCTTCCTGGTTAAGCTGGTCGTGGCGCAAGCGGACGATTTCGTGCGCCGGCGTTTCCATGTGCCGGTTCGGCACGATGATCAGCTGAACCTTGTGGCGATACTCGATGCGTGCGATATCAACCCGCTTCTCGTTGAGCAGGAAGGTAGCGACATCGACTGGCACCTGCAGATGCACTGCACCGGTATTGTCCTTCATGGCCTCTTCTTCGAGGATGCGGACGATGTGCAATGCCGACGACTCGGTGCTGCGGATGTGGCCGGTGCCATTGCAGCGCGGGCAGGTGATGTAGCTGGTTTCGGCAAGTGCCGGACGCAGGCGCTGACGCGACAGCTCAAGCAGACCGAAACGACTGATCTTGCCGGTCTGGACACGGGCGCGGTCGTGGCGCAGTGCGTCGCGCAGGCGGTTCTCGACTTCGCGCTGGTTCTTCTGCGACTCCATGTCGATGAAGTCGATGACGATCAGGCCACCGAGGTCGCGCAGGCGCAGCTGACGCGCAATTTCGTCGGCCGCTTCAAGGTTTGTGCGGAACGCGGTTTCCTCGATGTCTGCACCCTTGGTCGCACGACCGGAGTTGACGTCGACCGAGACCAGAGCCTCGGTGTGGTCGATCACCACGGCACCGCCGGAGGGCAGGCCGACCTGGCGCGAGTAAGCCGATTCGATCTGATGTTCGATCTGGAAACGCGAGAACAGCGGAACGTCGTCGTTATAACGCTTGATCCGGCTGACGTTGCCCGGCATGACGTGAGCCATGAACTGGTGAGCCTGTTCATGGATTTCGTCGGTGTCGATCAGGATCTCGCCGATGTCGGGCTGGAAATAATCACGAATGGCGCGAATCACCAGGCTGCCTTCCTGATAGATCAGGAACGCGCCGGTCTGGCCCTGGGCTGCGCCTTCGATGGCAGTCCAAAGTTGCAGCAGGTAGTTAAGGTCCCACTGCAGTTCTTCGGCGCCGCGACCGATTGCTGCCGTGCGCGCGATCAGGCTCATGCCCGCAGGGCTCTCGAGCTGATCCATGACTTCGCGAAGTTCAGCGCGCTCGTCACCCTCCACACGGCGCGATACGCCACCGCCGCGGGGGTTGTTCGGCATCAGTACGAGGTAACGGCCGGCCAGCGAGATATAGGTGGTGAGCGCTGCACCCTTGTTGCCGCGCTCGTCCTTCTCGACCTGAACGATCAGTTCCTGACCTTCGCGCAGGGCTTCCTTGATGCTGGCCTTGCTGGCATCTACGCCGGGCTGGAAATAGGAACGCGAGATTTCCTTGAAGGGCAGGAAGCCATGTCGCTCAGCGCCATAATCAACAAAGGCGGCCTCGAGGCTGGGCTCGAGGCGAGTGATGACCGCCTTGTAGATATTGCTCTTGCGTTCTTCCTTGTTGGCCGATTCGATGTCGAGGTCGATCAGTTTCTGACCGTCAACGATTGCGACGCGCAGTTCTTCTGCCTGCGTCGCATTAAAGAGCATTCGCTTCATTTTGGATCGTTCTCCCGCGCAATGCACACGGGCAGGACGAACGGCGCGCACCATCGCGCTTTCCGGGGTCAGGAGCAGTTGGGTAGGGCTACTTTCATCCGGTAGTCAATATTGGCTGTGATGGGTCGGCTGGTCGATACTCTCTTGAATCTGTCTGCCAGTGTCCTTGGATCAGCAGACAAATGCATTTGATCCTGCGTATGTGTTGCGCGTCTAAATCCAACCGTGAGGCTGGATGGGTGTGTCGAAGTTTGTCGATTGCGTTACCATCGGCGCCTTTTTGGGCTTCGTGTGGCACGCTTCGGTTTTCCGGGAGCGCTTGTGCGGGCTCATCGTCGTTCATCCTCAACCGCCTCGTGGCGCGAGGGGATGCCGACCGCAACCGGAATCAACCGCAGGGAAGTATATTTCAGGATGACGACTCAAGGCAAAGCGATTGCGGTTCGGCACGAAAGGATTGATGAGGCTGCCGCTGGTCAGCGCATCGATAACTACCTGTTGCGTATTGCAAAGGGCGTGCCGAAAAGCCATGTTTACCGCATTTTGCGCAGTGGAGAGGTGCGGGTGAATGGGGGGCGTGTGCAGCAGACCTACCGCCTGGTGGTGGGGGACGAAGTGCGCATTCCGCCGATGCGAATCTCCGAGTCGGCGCGTTCCGTTCCACCTCCGGCGGGGAAAGCGTTGCCGGTCGTGTATGAAGACGACGCGCTTCTTGTCATCGACAAGCCTTCCGGCAAGGCGGTTCATGGCGGCAGCGGCATCAGTCACGGGGTGATTGAGCAATTGCGGGTTCAGCGTCCCGAGTTGAAGATGCTCGAGCTTGCGCACCGCCTTGATCGCGAAACGTCCGGGCTGCTGATCGTTGCCAAGAAGCGCTCTGCGCTGACTGCGCTGCATGACATGATGCGCGAAGGCGCAATGGAGAAGCGTTACCTGACCCTGGTGCCCGGACGCTGGATCAACCCCGTTCAGCACGTCAAGGCGCCGCTGTACAAGTATCTGACCCCGGAGGGGGAGCGGCGGGTTCGGGTCAGCCCCGAGGGCAAGCCGTCGCATAGCATCGTCCGGCTGGTGCGGCGCTGGAAGCGGTTCAGTCTGCTCGAGGTCGAACTCAAGACCGGCAGAACGCATCAGATCCGCGTCCATCTTGCGCACCTCGGCTTTCAGTTGTGCGGGGATGACAAGTACGGCGATTTCGCGCTGAACAAGGCGCTGGAAGGTGAGGGTCTGAAACGCATGTTCCTGCACGCAGCGAAACTGAGTTTCGTTCATCCGCTCACGGGTGAGCAGCTCGTGCTTGAGGCGGCACTACCGCCGGAGTTACAGCAATTCATTGATCGACTGGATGCACGGGAGCCCGAAAAGAATGGCTGAACGCTTTGATCTTGTTGTGTTTGACTGGGACGGTACCGTCCTGGATTCTGCCTCGGCCATTGTGCGATCGATACTGGCTGCGTGCAGGGATCTTGGTTTGCCTGAACCCAGCGAAGAGCGCGCGCGCTACGTGATTGGTCTCGGGCTCGGCGATGCGCTGCGTCATGCGGTGCCCGAACTGGCTGAAGAGCAGTACCCGCGTATGGTTGAGCGTTATCGCCACCACTACCTGGCTGGAGATCAGGATCTGACGCTGTTTCCCGGGGTGGCGGGCACGATCGAGTGGCTGGTGGGGCAGGGACGCTATCTTGCGGTTGCGACCGGAAAGAGCCGGAACGGACTGAATCGCGCGCTGGCGCATTCCGGTCTCGGGAAGTTCTTCCACAGCACACGCTGTGCCGACGAGTGCTTCTCAAAGCCTCATCCCGCGATGCTCGAGCAACTGATGGAAGAGCTCGGCGTTGCGCCACAACGCACCCTGATGATCGGTGACACAACGCACGATTTGCAGATGGCGAAGAACGCAGGTGTGGCGGGCCTCGCCGTCAGCTTTGGCGCACACCCGGTGGAGGCCTTGCGCGCAGAGTCACCCCTTGCTTGTGTCGATACGCCGCGCGAGCTCGATGCATGGCTGCGGAAAAACATCTGATCTGCCGCGCTGACGCGCTGCAGGACGGAGGTGACGGAGTTCGTTTCACGGCACCTGGAACAGGTTATCTGGCCGGTCCGGCCTTTGTGGTTCGGTACGGGGGCCGGGTGTACGCCTATCTCAACCGCTGCGCACACGTACCCGTTGAGCTGGACTGGATGGAGGGCAAGTTTTTTGATCTGACCCAGCACCTTCTGATGTGTGCCGTGCATGGCGCACACTATGATCCGCGCAACGGGCGTTGTGTGATGGGCCCCTGTAAAGGGGCTTCACTTCATGCGCTCAAGGTTGTGGAGGAAGACGGCCTTGTCTATCTGCTCTCTGATGTGGGGCCCGTGTCGACCTGAGTCAGGGGAGGTTCTTCGCCTTCAGGCAGCCCCGGCGAGCAGCAGGAACAGCGCTGGTCGCTTGGCGATGCAGGGACGTTCAGCCTTGCGCCACGCGCTGATTGTGCGCGTTACCAGGTATTCGTTCGCGGTACTCAGGTCGCAGGCAATGCAGAGTCGCGTTTCGCCGCCACACACCTTGAGCAGGGCGTCGAGCATACGGTCGTTGCGATAAGGCGTTTCGATGAAGATCTGCGTGCGGCCGAGTCGGCGGGACTCCTCTTCGAGTGTGCGAAGATTCACGTCGCGTTCGTTTTCCTGGACGGGCAGGTAGCCATGAAAGGCAAAACTCTGACCGTTAAGTCCTGAACCCATCAGGCCAAGCAGGATGGAGGAGGGGCCAACCATTGGTGCGACCCGGATTCCGAGTACGTGTGCGCGTGCAACCAGTCTGGCGCCAGGGTCGGCTACGGCGGGGCAACCGGCATCCGACATCAGTCCGACGTCGCGCCCTTCGAGTGCGGGCCTGAGCAATGCGTCAAGTGCGGCGTTGTCGGCCTTGTCCGGTAGCTCCTTGATGTCCGTGTCGCGCAGTACGCCGGGAAAGTCGATCTGCTTCAGATGCGCACGCGCGGCGCGCGCATTCTCGACGACGAAGTGCTGTAGTCGGGCCGCGCACTGCTGCACGTCGGCCGGTAGAAATGAAGGCCAGGTGGCATCACCGAGACTGACCGGGACGAGGAAAAGTGTGCCGCGAGCAGGTGTGTTCATGGCAGCAGCACGCCTTCGGTGCGCAGCATGCGCGAGAGCGCGATCAGCGGAAGTCCGATCAGTGCAGTCGGGTCGTCGCCCGCAAGTGCATCGAGCAGACTGATGCCGAGTCCCTCCGATTTTGCGCTGCCGGCGCAATCGAGCGGCATTTCAGCGTCAACGTAGCGACAGATTTCGTCATCGCTCAGGGTGCGGAAACGGACGCGCGTGACGACGCCTTCGCATTGCACCCGCTTGCTGGACGCGTGGATAAGTGCAACGGCCGTATGAAAGATGACCTCCTGGCCACTCATTCGTCTAAGTTGGGCGATTGCGCGTTCGACCGTACCTGGCTTGCCGAATATTTCGGTGCCCATGTAGGCGACCTGGTCACTGCCAATCACGAGCGCGTCGTCAAGCGTGTCGGCAATGGCTCTGGCCTTGTCGACGGCGAGCCGCTCGGCCAGTGCAGCAGGGGCCTCGCCCGGAAGTGCTGTTTCGTCGGTTTCGGGGCGTGCCGTTTCGAATGGAAGCTGAAGACGCTCGAGGAGTTGCTTGCGATAAGGGGAGGTTGAGGCGAGTACGATCTTCATGAGTTCAAGGCTGAGCGATGTTTTCGCCGCAAAGCGTGGATGGGCTTTGACAGCGAGCGGGAAAAAATAATATCATGCGCGGCTTATGTCCAACCAAGACGCAAAACTCGGGCACATCCCGGATGTATTCAAGTTCGCGTACGAACAGCGCAGGCTGTCCGGCGAGGTGAAGGTTGCCGCTTTCGAGCGGCTTTCTGATCTCCTGACGGACCAGTCCGGTGTGATTCGCTACAAGCTTGAAGGTGACGTGGATGCGATGCGCAAGCCCCGGCTTACGCTGACGATCGACGGCAGTCTGATGTTGCGTTGTCAGCGATGTCTCGGTGGGCTTGGTTGGGATCTGTCGGTACGCAATGCGTTGCAACCGGTTCGTTCGGGTCAGGAAATTCCCGAGGAAGAACTGGAAGACGACGAGGTCGATGCAATCGAGATCGAAGGTGATCTTGATGTGCTTTTGCTTCTCGAGGACGAGATTCTTCTCGCCCTGCCGCTTGCGCCTCGGCATGATGAATGTGGATCGCTTCGCCCTGAGGGCGGGGCAGTAAAGGAATCGCCTTTTTCCGTGCTGTCAGGCCTGCGGGCTAAAAACTAGTCCGGATCAGGTAACGTTTTTGTATTAGGAGTTTTTCATGGCTGTCCAGCAGAACAAGAAGTCCCCGTCCAAGCGTGGCATGCATCGTGCGCACGATTTCCTGACCGCGCCGGCTCTGGCTGTTGAAGCCACGACGGGTGAGGTTCATCTGCGTCACCACATCAGCCCGAACGGTTTCTACCGTGGCAAGAAGGTTGCCAAGGCCAAGGGCGAATAAGTCCGCGTCCTGAAATACAGGAGGCGGCGCATGGCGCAATGCGCCTGCGCCGCCTTTTTTATCCTCATATTCTGAATCACGCGAGAAGCCGATGGGTGTCACCGTTGCAATCGACTGCATGGGTGGCGATCACGGCCCGATCGTGACCGTGCCTGCTGCGCTGTCATTTCTGCGCAGTCATCCTGCCGTTAACGCGATCCTGGTTGGGCGCGAAGATGTGCTGGCGCCTCTGCTTGGCGACGCGCTGGCCGGCCTCGGTTCCCGGGTCCGTGTTCACCATGCGTCCGAAGTTGTCGGGATGGATGAGCCGCCTGCAATTGCCATGCGCAACAAGAAGGATTCGTCCATGCGCGTTGCTGTTGATCTGGTGAAAGCCGGTGAGGCAGCAGCAGCGATTTCCGCAGGCAATACGGGCGCGCTGATGGCGATTTCCCGTTTCGTGCTGAAGACCCTTCCCGGCATCGATCGTCCCGCGATCTGCTCCATCCTGCCTGCAGTGAAGGGGCATACCTACGTGCTCGATCTGGGGGCGAACGTGGATTGCTCAGCCGAGCATCTCCTTCAGTTCGGAATCATGGGGTCGATGCTGGTGGCCGCGGTCGATCACATCGAACGTCCGAAAGTGGGTTTGCTCAACATCGGCGAAGAGGCGATCAAGGGCAACGAAATCGTCAAGCAGGCCGGCGAGTTGCTGCGCGGAAGCGGGTTGAACTTCTGCGGCAACGTCGAAGGAAACGACATCTACATGGGCTCCGCGGATGTCGTTGTCTGTGACGGCTTTGTCGGCAACGTTGCGCTCAAGACCTCCGAAGGTCTCGCCCAGATGCTGTCTACCTTCCTTCGCGAGGCGTTCGGACGCAATATTTTCACGAAAGTGATGGCACTTGTTGCGCTTCCGGTGCTCAAGCAGTTCAAGCACCGGGTGGATCACAGGCGCTACAACGGCGCTGTACTGCTTGGTTTGCGTGGGGTCGTCGTGAAAAGCCACGGCTCCGCAGATGGTTTTGCCTTTGAGCAGGCCATTGCACGGGCAGCAGATGCGGCGGGTAATCAGCTGATCGAACGGATCAGCAGCAAAATGGCGAGCATGAGCGAGGCTGCAGCATGATCTATGCAAGGATTGCGGGCACCGGAAGCTTTCTTCCCGGCGAACCGGTCAGCAATGACGATCTCGTAAGGCGTGGGATCGATACGTCGGATGAGTGGGTGATGACGCGCACCGGTATCCGCTCGCGGCACCTTGCTACCGCTGACGTCGGCTCCAGCGATCTCGCATTGGTCGCATCCGAACGTGCGATCGAAGCTGCGGGCTGCGAAGCTGACGAGATTGATCTCGTCATCGTTGCAACCTCGACGCCCGACTACATTTTTCCGAGCACCGCAGCGTTGCTGCAATCGAAACTCGGTATCCGCAATGGCGGCCCGGCGTTCGACGTACAGGCCGTATGCAGTGGATTCGTCTATGCGCTGACGGTCGCCGAGAAGTTTATTCGTTCCGGAAGTCACAAGCGTGCGCTGGTCGTCGGTGCCGAAGTCTTCTCCCGCATCCTGGACTGGTCCGATCGTGGGACCTGCGTGCTTTTCGGTGATGGTGCCGGCGCAGTCGTGCTCGAGGCATCCGAGCGGCCCGGCATCGTCGCCTCGGCGCTTCATGCCGATGGTAGCCACCACCCGATTCTCTGCGTACCCGGCGGCGTTGCCTCGGGCCAGGTGATTGGCGACCCCTTCCTGCGCATGGATGGTCAGGCCGTGTTCAAGTTCGCCGTCAAGGTGCTCGGTGACGTTGCGCACGAAGTGCTCGACATGGCCGGCGCCGACGTTGCAAGCGTCGACTGGCTGATTCCCCATCAGGCCAATATCCGGATCATTCAATCGACCGCCAAGCGTCTCGGGGTTTCGATGGATAAGGTGATCACCACGGTTGAGCAGCACGGAAACACCTCTGCCGCGTCCATTCCGCTCGCGCTCGATATTGCGGTGCGCGACGGGCGTATCCAGCGAGGGCATCGGATTGTCATCGAAGGCGTGGGTGGCGGCTTCACCTGGGGCGCGGCCCTGATCGATTTCTGAGTCCTTCCCTCATTCAAACGGAGAGATGATGGCATTTGCACTGGTTTTCCCTGGCCAGGGGTCGCAGGCGGTTGGCATGATGGCCGCGTACGGCGAGTCTGCAATCATTCGCGAAACCTTCGCCGAAGCCTCGGAGGCACTTGGCGAGGATCTGTGGCAGATGGTTTGCGAAGGCCCGGCCGAGCGCTTGTCGCTCACGGTTAACACTCAGCCGCTGATGCTTACCGCCGGCGTCGCCGCATATCGCGCGTGGCTCGACGCGGGTGGTCCGAAGCCCTCCATGGTTGCAGGGCATAGTCTTGGTGAGTATTCGGCGCTGGTTGCTGCCGGCGCACTGGCATTCGCCGATGCGGTTCCGCTGGTCCGCTTTCGCGCACAGGCGATGCAGCAGGCTGTTCCTGCCGGTGAGGGGGCGATGGCTGCCTTGCTTGGCCTGGAAGTTGATGCCGTTCGCGAAGCCTGTCAGGAGGCTGCGCAAGGCGAAGTGGTCGAGGCTGCAAACCTGAACGCCCCCGGTCAGATCGTGATTGCCGGAGCAAAGGCCGCGGTAGAGCGTGCGATTGAGGCCGCCAAGGCGCGCGGTGCAAAACGTGCCATGCTGTTGCCGGTGTCGGCGCCCTTTCACTGCGCCTTGATGGGGCCCGCGGCAGAGCGCCTGTCGGAGCGCCTTAAGACGATCAATGTCATGACGCCGTCAATCGACGTGCTCAATAATGTCGATGTTGCGGTATGCAGCGCTCCGGATCAGATCCGTGATGCGCTCGTCCGGCAGGCCTTTTCGCCGGTGCGCTGGATCGAAACGATCCAGTCGATGGCGGGCCGTGGTATGTCGCACATCATCGAGTGCGGACCGGGTAAAGTGCTTGCAGGCATGACCAAGCGTATTGCCAAGGAAGTTGAGGGCGGTTCGGTTCATGATGCTGCCAGTCTTGAGCAGATGATTGCCACAGTGAGGTCAGCATGAGTTTTTCGCTTGAAGGTCAGGTCGCGCTGGTAACTGGCGCATCGCGCGGCATCGGCCGTGCGGTTGCGATGGAACTGGGTCGCCTCGGTGCGACCGTGGTCGGTACGGCAACGTCGGAGAACGGCGCAGCCGAGATCGCAGCGGCAATCGCTGAGGCCGGATTCAACGGCGCGGGGCTGGTGCTCAACGTCACCGACGCTGCAGCCTGCGAGGCAGTCGTCGGCGATATCGAGAAGCGCTTCGGTGCCGTTGGCATTCTGGTGAACAACGCCGGCATTACCCGCGACAACCTCGCAATGCGCATGAAGGACGAGGAGTGGGATGGCGTCATCGACACCAACCTCAAAGCGGTGTTCCGGATGTCGCGACTGGTCATGCGCGGCATGATGAAGGCCCGCACGGGCCGCATCATCAATATCACCTCGGTGGTTGCGAGTGCCGGGAACCCGGGTCAGGCAAACTATGCGGCTGCCAAGGCCGGTGTGGCTGGCATGAGCCGCGCGCTGGCGCGTGAGCTCGGCAGCCGTAACATCACGGTCAATTGTGTGGCGCCCGGATTCATCGATACGGACATGACGCGCGCAATGCCGGATGCAGCGCGCGACGCGCTGCTCGGCAACATCGCACTGGGCCGTCTCGGACGCCCCGAAGAGATTGCTGGGGCGGTGGTTTTCCTCGCTTCGCCGGCCGCGGCCTACGTGACCGGCACCACCTTGCATGTGAATGGTGGAATGTACATGTCGTGAACGCTTGTCGCGATAGCGGAAGCGTTCCTTTTTGGTAGAATACACGGGTTTTTTTCTAACACACCTGCACTTTCAGGGAAGGAGTATGTTCATGGAGAACATCGAACAGCGCGTAAGAAAGATCGTTGCTGAGCAACTTGGCGTAAACGAATCGGAGATCAAGAACGAATCTTCGTTCGTGGATGATCTCGGCGCAGATTCGCTGGACACCGTGGAACTGGTCATGGCACTGGAAGAAGAGTTCGAGTGCGAGATTCCGGACGAAGAGGCCGAGAAGATCACCAACGTTCAACAGGCGATTGACTACGTCACCGCCCACCTCAAGAAGTAATTGCTTTCTTTCCGGACGCCGCTGCGGCGGTGTCCGGATCGATCCTCATTCCTCCGCCTTGATTCCTTACGGAGATGCCCGTGTCGCGTCGTAGAGTCGTCGTCACCGGTCTGGGACTCGTCTCGCCGGTCGGCAATACCGTTCCCGAAGCCTGGGAAAACCTGATTGCCGGCAAGAGCGGCATCGGCCCTATCACCCGTTTCGATGCCAGTGCCTTCTCGGCCCGCATTGCCGGTGAAGTCAAGGATTTTGACGTCACCACCTATCTTTCCGCCAAGGAAGCTCGCCGCATGGATGTCTTCATCCATTACGGCATGGCAGCCGGCATTCAGGCGATTCGGGATTCCGGAATCGAGGTGACAGCAGCAAACGCCGAACGTATCGGCGTCAATATCGGGTCCGGCATCGGCGGCTTGCCGATGATCGAAGATACCCATGCGGACTTCGTTGCCGGTGGTCCGCGCAAGATCTCGCCGTTCTTCATTCCTGGCACGATCATCAACATGATCTCCGGCAACCTGTCGATCATGTTTGGCATGAAAGGACCGAACATCGCGGTCGTGACCGCATGTACCACGGGGCTCCACGCCATTGGCCTGAGCTCGCGCATGATCGAATATGGTGATGCCGACGTGATGGTTTGCGGTGGTGCGGAATCCACGGTAACCGAACTTGCTGTCGGCGGCTTTGCGTCAGCAAAGGCGCTGTCGACGCGCAACGACGACCCCGCCACGGCCAGCCGTCCCTGGGACAAGGGTCGCGATGGTTTCGTGCTCGGCGAGGGTGCGGGCGTGCTCGTGCTTGAAGAATATGAGCACGCGGTCAAGCGTGGTGCCAAGATTTACGCGGAGCTTTCCGGCTTCGGCATGAGTGGTGATGCGTACCACATGACCGCACCGGACACCGATGGTCCGCGGCGCAGCATGGTTAATGCACTGGCAAATGCCGGCATCAACGCCAGCGATGTGGATTACCTGAATGCACATGGCACGTCGACTCCGCTCGGCGACAAGAACGAAACCGAGGCAATCAAGCTTGCTTTTGGTGTGGATGCTGCGAAGGGCCTGGTGGTGAACTCCACCAAGTCGATGACCGGGCATCTGCTTGGCGGTGCGGGCGGCCTTGAGTCGATCTTTACCGTGCTGGCAGTGCATCATCAGATCTCGCCGCCGACGATCAACATCTTTGAGCAGGACCCGGAGTGTGATCTGGATTACTGCGCAAACGAAGCACGTTCGATGAAAATCGACGTGGCAATGAAGAACAACTTCGGTTTCGGCGGGACGAACGGAACCCTGGTGTTCCGCAGGGTATAAATCTGGGTGGGCGGCGACACTCATGGTGTTTCCGCTCTCCTTGACGCTCCGAAGTTCTCGAGGCGTACTGGCGTCAGTTTTCGTAACACATTGTGCTGCGGGGCTGGCGCTTTTTCATGCCACTCACTCGACCTGGTTGCTTGCGGGTGGTTTCGGACTGATTTTTCTCTCGGCGCTTGCTGCCTGGCGTGGCGAACTCAGCAAGCGAGGTGTCGTTCTTGCCCTTCAGGCAGATGGCGCCGTTATCCTGAAGCACGGCGACGACGGCGCGCCCGTATTTGCCCGTACGCGGCAGGATCTCGTCGTGTTCTCGGGTGTGGCCTGGCTCACGCTGGAGTTGCCCGATACACGAAGGGTGGGCCGCAGGCGGATGCGACTGATGCTGGTGAGATCGAATCTCCATCCGGATCAATGGCGCAGCCTGCAGATCTGGCTGCGCCATCGTGCGCTCGTTGTGCCTGCGGCGCCTAGCGCTTGAGCTTTCGCGGTCGCAGTACGGTGTCTCGTGCGCGGGGAAGGGTGTCGGGGAAGTCGCTGGAATGGTGCAAACCCCGGCTCTCCTTACGTTTCAGTGCGCACTGCACAATCAGGTCTGCAGTTACCACCAGGTTCCGGAGTTCGATCAGGTCATTGGAGACGCGAAAGTTCGAGTAGTACTCGTGAATTTCGCGCTCAAGCAGGCGAATCCGGTGCTGCGCACGCTGCAAGCGCTTGGTTGTGCGTACGATGCCCACGTAATCCCACATTGCACGGCGGAGTTCCGCCCAGTTGTGCGAAATCACGACTTCCTCGTCGGCGTCCGTTACTCGGCTCTCATCCCATTCGGGTAGCAGATAGATCGGCTTGTTGGCGTTGGCGAGAATGTCCTGCGCCGCAGCTTCGCCAAAAACCAGGCATTCAAGCAGGGAGTTGCTCGCCAGACGGTTGGCGCCGTGCAGGCCGGTGCCGGCTGATTCTCCGACGGCGTAGAGCGCCTGCACGTCGGTTCGTGCCGACAGGTCGGTGACGATGCCGCCGCAGGAATAGTGTGCTGCGGGCACGACAGGAATTGGCTCACGGGTGATGTCGATGCCAAGTTCGAGGCAACGCGCGTGAATATTCGGAAAATGGTTGCGCAGCCAGTCTGCTGGCTTGTGACTGATGTCCAGATAGACGCAATCAAGGCCGCGCTTTTTCATCTCGAAGTCGATTGCCCGCGCGACGATGTCCCGCGGCGCCAGTTCTTCGCGAGGGTCATGCTCAGGCATGAAGCGGGTGCCATCAGGCAGGCGAAGCAGGCCACCTTCGCCGCGGACCGCTTCCGAGATCAGGAAGGACTTTGCCTGTGGGTGGTAGAGGCAGGTCGGGTGGAACTGGATGAACTCCATGTTCCTGACCCGGCATCCTGCACGCCAGGCCATCGCAACACCGTCACCAGTCGCAACGTCGGGGTTGGTGGTGTAGAGATAGACCTTGCCGGTGCCGCCGGTCGCAAGCACCGTACTGCGGGCGCTGAACGTGACAACATGCTCCTGACGGATGTCGAGCACGTACGCACCGACACAACCGGTGTCGGGACGACCGATCTTCTCTCCGAGCACGAGATCGATGGCGATGTGGTGCTCGTAGATGTCGATGTTCGGATGGGCGCGAACCTCTTCGCTCAGTGTGGCCTGAACGGCTGCACCGGTCGCGTCTGCGGCGTGGATGATGCGCCGGTGTGAGTGGCCGCCCTCGCGGGTCAGGTGGTAGCCCAAGGCTGACTGGTCTTCCCGTGTAAACGGTACCCCGCGATTGATCAGCCACTCGATGGCCCTGCGGCCGTGTTCGACAACGAACCGAGTGGCGGCAGGGTCGCACAGGCCGGCGCCTGCAGTGAAGGTGTCCTGGATGTGCGCTTCGATGCTGTCGGTGGTATCCAGCACCGCAGCAATACCGCCTTGCGCCCAGGCACTTGCGCTGTCGGCAAGCTCGCGTTTTGTGACGATGGCAACCCGCAGGCGGTCGGCGAGTCGCAGTGCGAGCGACTGACCTGCGGTGCCGCTCCCCAGAATGAGAACGTCGTACTGTTTGTGCAAGATGGCGGCCAAACGAATGGGTGAAGCTGCCGAATATATCACGCAGCCACGGGACTGGGCGGCTGCGAGCCTTTCGTCATGCCCGATGCCGCTTTTCATGTCTATCGAATGGCGTAAGGGAACCGATACCCCTGTTACCTTCTGAACTAATTTTACGGCTGCCGGTCTTCAACCACAGAGCTTGATTTTGCTGTGCCTGCGGGCGGTCGCTTATACTTTGGCAGATTAATCATTCTCCGAAGAAGAACAGACCCCCAATGAGCGATCGTGAAATCGATCAGCAGCTGGTCGAACGCGTACAGCGTGGCGACAAACAGGCCTTCGGCTTGCTGGTAAGCAAATACCAGCGAAAGCTGAACCGCCTGCTGTCGCGCCTGATTCGTGATCCGGCCGAAGTTGAAGATGTGGCCCAGGAGACATTCATCAAGGCTTATCGTGCCTTGGGCTCGTTCCGGGGTGAAAGTGCTTTTTATACGTGGTTGTACAGAATCGGTATCAACACCGCGAAAAACTACCTTGTATCGCAGCGGCGCAGGGCGCCAACGTCTACTGGGTACGATTCGGAAGATGCCGAGACATTTGAGGATGGTGATCAGCTTCGTGACAACAACACGCCAGAGCGCTTGTTGATGACGAAGCAGATTGCCGAGACGGTGGACGAGGCGATGGCCGGGCTGCCCGAAGAGTTACGAACAGCGATCATGCTGCGCGAACTTGAGGGGCTCAGTTATGAAGAGATCGCCAACATCATGGACTGCCCCATCGGGACGGTTCGCTCCCGGATTTTCCGTGCGCGGGAGTCGATTGCTGAACGACTTCGGCCGTTGCTCGATACGGCTCACGACAAACGTTGGTAGGTGGCTGGCATGAATGAAAAACTTTCTGCACTGATGGACGGTGATCTTGATAATCAGTCTGTTCGCCTGATGGTCGACCGTCTGAATCGCGAAGACACGCTGAAGAAGGACTGGGATGTTTACTGTCTGATCGGCGATGTGATCCGCGGGGAACAACAGGGCGCACCCGATATGGTCGCCCGCGTGATGGCGGGGCTTGATGACGAGCCCACCGTGCTCGCGCCGCGTGCGATGCCCGCTGACGCGCCGCGCCGCGCGGTGTGGCAATCCCTGATGCCGATCGCGGCCTCGGTGATGGGCGTTGCTGCAGTCGGGCTGGTTGCGGCAACCATGTACACCGGCGATGCGGGCATTGCCCAGGTTGCTGCCGTGCCTCGTGTACTTACGATGGCGCCGGTTCAGACTGTTTCGGTGGCTGCGCCGGCGGCTGCAGAGACCCGCCATCGTGAGTACCTGTTCGTGCATCAGGCTTCCACGGGTGCGGGGCCGATGCCCAGCGCGCTGCAGTACGTCAGGACAGTGTCCGCACAGTCCGAGGAAACCACCCGATGAGGTTCTGGTTTTTTGCGGTAGGCCTGTGTTCGCTGTTCTTCCAGACTGTCGCCAGTGCCGAAGCACCTTCGGACCCGCTGACGTGGCTGGGCAAGATTTCAACAGCCAGCCAGCGCCTTAATTACGTTGGTACCTTCACCTACCAGTCGGGCAAGCAGATCGAGACCTCCCGGATTGCGCATCGCGCCAATGGTGAAGGCGAGTTCGAGCGTCTAGAGGTACTCGACGGCAGTCCGCGTGAGGTCATTCGCAGTGCAGGCGAAGTGCGCTGCGTGCTGCCCGAGCAGCGGACGGTCATCATCGATCAGCCCGGCGGCCGACGTGTCTTTCCAGCGCGTCTGCCGGCCTCTTTCAACGGGCTTGCCGAAAGCTATCGTATTCGCAAGGGTGAACGTGGGCGTGTAGCCGGTTACGAAGCACAGTCCATCATTCTGGAGCCAAGGGACGACATGCGTTATGGCCACGTATTGTGGGCAGAAATGCAGACCGGACTTTTGCTCAAGTCACGAATGGTGGACGCGCGCGGCGAAATGATCGAGCAGTTCACGTTCAGCGATCTTCGTATCGGCGGGGACGTGGATGGCGCGCTGCTCAAGCCGCGCTTCAGTCAGGGTGAGGGCTGGCGTGTGGTCAGTGTGCGCGGCGACGAGATCAGCAAGGCTGACGCCGGTTGGCAACTGCGTACGCCGATCACCGGTTTTTCGCTCAATTCGGTGGTGCGGCGTTCACTCGGTGCTGACCGGGGCGATGCGGTGCATATGGTCTTCAGCGACGGGCTCGCAGCCATCTCGGTGTTCATCGAGCCGACCGGACCTGAAGCCGCGGCCAATGTCGGCGCGTCGTCGAGCGGGGCAATCAACGTATTCAAGCGCACTGTCGGCGCGCACGTCGTGACGGCGCTGGGCGAGGTACCGGCCCGCGCAGTGCAGCGACTGGCCGAGGGCATCGAAGCGGTGTCGCGATGATCGAGGCGCCTGCAGAAGTCGTTCGCGTCGATGGGGGCACGGCCTGGGTTCGCCTGAGTGAGAAGCAGGGTGGATGCGGGCGCTGTGACGAGCCTGGCGGCTGCCGCTCGATGCGAATCACGGATACCTTCGGTTCCCCGAATCAGGTATTTACCCTCGACGACCCCCTTGGATTGCATCCCGGCGAGCGGGTCAGGATCACGATCCCCGACGGTGCACCATTGCGGGCCGCACTGCTCAGTTATGGGCTTGCGGTCCTGCTGATGCTCGGTGGTGCGGCAGCCGGAAGCCTTTTTTCCGACGCAGGTCAGGCCGACCTCGGGGCTGGCCTGGGCGTGCTCTGCGGGCTGGGGCTTGCCGTATTCATCAACCGCCTTCTGGCGCGCAGTCGTAACTGGCGAGGTGGCCTGAGAATGACTTTGTCCCGCGACCTGACCGCCTGCAGTCACGCTCACCACTCATGATCCGGATACTTCGTATTACGCTGCTGGCACTCCTTCTGTGCGTGCCTGCCGCACCTGCGCTTGCAGTCGTCAATCTGCCGGACTTCACCGCGCTCGTGGAACGCCAGGGAACGGCGGTGGTGAATATCAGCACGATATCTAATACGACCCAGAAAGCGCGCGCTTTTCCCGAGCTGGACGAGGGCGATCCGATGTTCGACTTTTTCCGTCGGATCGTGCCGCGCCAACCGCGAACCCCGCAGCGCGAACCCGACAACGAGTCGCTCGGCTCGGGTTTCATCATCAGCAGTGACGGTTTCATTCTGACCAACGCCCACGTCGTCGAAGATGCCGAGGAAATCCTCGTGCGTCTGGCGGACAAGCGGGAGTATCGAGCCCGCGTGATCGGGGCGGATGCACGCAGTGATGTAGCGCTGATCCAGATCGAGGCCAAGGGCCTGCCAAAGGTCACCCTGGGCGAGCCGGATCGGCTCAAGGTCGGAGAGTGGGTTCTGGCCATCGGCTCACCCTTCGGTTTTGATCAGACGGTCACCGCCGGCATCGTGAGCGCCAAGGACCGCAGTCTGCCCGACGAGAACTTCGTTCCCTTCATTCAGACCGACGTTGCGATCAACCCGGGTAACTCTGGTGGGCCCTTGTTCAACCTCAAGGGCGAGGTGATCGGCATCAATTCCCAGATCTACAGTCGTACTGGCGGTTTCATGGGGCTGTCGTTCGCGATTCCGATCGATGTTGCTATGGATGTGCAACAGCAGTTGCGCACGCACGGGCGCATTCAGCGCGGCCGAATCGGCGTGGCCATCCAGGAGGTTACCGTCGATCTGGCCGAGAGCTTTGGTCTGCCGAAGGCATCCGGTGCGCTCGTCAGTGCGGTCGAACCCGATAGCCCCGCTGCGAGGGCGGGGGTGATGCGCGGCGACGTGATCGTGAGATTCGACCGCCGCGACGTAGACAAGTCGAGTGAGCTCCCACGTATCGTTGCCGCGCGCCGCCCCGGTACCCGTGCAGACATGCTGGTGTATCGCGAAGGTACACCGAAGGAGCTGAAGGTCACGCTTGGTGAATGGCGTGATCCGCAGACGCCCCGTGTGCGCAAGACCAGCATGCCGTCAAACACCGGAAACCGGCTGGGCCTGGTGCTGGTCAAGCCGCCGATGATCCGTGGTCGTGATCAGGTTGCGGCACAGGGCCTGATGGTCGATCGCGCTGAAGGCCCAGCGGCCCGTGCATCCCTTCAGGTCGGCGACACCGTGCTGGCCGTCATCGTGGGTGGCAAACAGACCTCGCTCGCTGCGCCTGAAATTTTTGATCGCATCGTTGCGGAACTCAAGGAGGGGCAGCAGTTGAGCCTGCTCGTGCTGCGCGGTGAGGCCAGCTCCTTCGTCAGTCTGCGTGCCGGCAAGTGATGCGTGAGCTGACCGTACTGAGCCGGGAGTGGTGCCATTTGTGCCACGACCTGGTCGCGGCCCTCAAACCCATTGCAGCAGAACTGGGCTGGACGGTGGAAGTCATCGATGTCGACCTCCATCCCGAACTCGAGGCTCGTTGGGACGAACTTGTCCCCGTTGTACTCCACGGTGAGCACGAACTCTGCCACTACCATCTCGATGAAACGGGTGTCCGTGCCTATTGCGGTGCTTTTCCGCTAGAATCCGACGCTTGACGAGGCCAACCAATTCCAGAACGGGTGCCGAAAGGCACCCTTTTTGCGTGCGCATGCAACATATCAGAAACTTCTCCATCATTGCTCATATCGATCACGGCAAGTCCACGCTGGCCGATCGACTCATTCACTTCTGCGGCGGGCTCTCCGACCGCGAGATGGAGGCGCAGGTGCTCGACTCGATGGATATCGAGCGCGAGCGCGGCATCACCATCAAGGCGCAGACTGCTGCGCTGCACTACAAGGCGAAAGACGGGAAGGTCTACAACCTAAACCTGATCGACACCCCGGGCCATGTGGACTTTTCGTACGAAGTGAGCCGTTCGCTGGCCGCGTGCGAGGGCGCCCTGCTGGTGGTCGACGCATCGCAGGGGGTTGAGGCGCAGACGGTCGCCAACTGCTACACCGCGCTCGACCAGAACGTTGAAGTCGTGCCGGTCCTGAACAAGATCGACCTGCCCGCAGCGAACCCGGAGAACGCCCGTCAGGAAATCGAGGACGTCATCGGTGTCGATGCCGCCGAGGCGATCCTGTGCTCGGCAAAAACCGGTATCGGCATCGAGGAAGTGCTCGAGGCCGTCGTGGCGAGGGTGCCGGCGCCGCGTGGTAATCCCGACGGGGCCTTGAAGGCGCTCATCATCGACTCGTGGTTCGATAACTACGTCGGCGTCGTGATGCTTGTGCGTGTAGTCGACGGCATACTCCGGCCCAAGGACAAGATTCTGCTGATGTCGAACGGCGCGCAGTATCCCTGCGAGCAGGTCGGCGTGTTTACGCCGAAGTCGGTCAGCCGTGATCACCTGGCTGCTGGCGAAGTGGGTTTCATCATTGCAGGCATCAAGGAGCTCGAGGCCGCAAAGGTCGGTGATACCGTCACTCTCGCGAGCAAGCCGGCCGCCGCGCCTCTGCCGGGCTTCAAGGAAATCAAGCCGCAGGTGTTTGCCGGTCTGTACCCGGTTGAGTCGAGCGAGTACGACCAGTTGCGTGATTCGCTGGAAAAGCTCCGCCTCAATGACGCGTCGCTGCAATTCGAGCCCGAAGTGTCGCAGGCGCTGGGCTTCGGCTTCCGCTGCGGATTCCTCGGTTTGCTGCACATGGATATCGTGCAGGAGCGTCTCGAGCGCGAATTCGACATGGACCTCATCACCACTGCACCGACGGTGATCTATGAGGTCGTGCTCAACAGCGGCGAGGTCATCCAGGTCTCGAACCCGTCGAAGCTGCCCGAACCGGGCAAGTTCCAGGAGATTCGCGAACCGATCATCACTGCAACGATTTTCCTCCCGCAGGATTACGTCGGTCCGGTCATCACCCTGTGCAACCAGAAGCGTGGCTCGCAGGTGGACATGCGATATCACGGACGCCAGGTGCAGCTGATCTACGACATGCCGATGAACGAAGTGGTGATGGACTTCTTTGACAAGCTCAAGTCGGTTTCACGTGGCTATGCGTCGCTCGACTACGAGTTCAAGGAGTACATCACGGCCGATCTGGTCAAGCTCGACCTGATGGTCGGTGGCGAGAAGGTCGATGCACTTTCGGTGATCGTTCACCGGGTCAACGCGGCGTTCCGTGGCCGCGAGTTGGCAGCCAAGCTGCGTGGCCTTATTCCGCGCCAGATGTTCGATGTCGCGATTCAGGCCGCGATCGGTGCGAACATCATCGCGCGCGAGACGATCAAGGCTTTGCGCAAGAACGTGCTGGCCAAGTGTTATGGCGGCGACATTTCGCGGAAGAAGAAGCTGCTCGAGAAACAGAAGGAAGGCAAAAAGCGCATGAAGCAGGTCGGAAACGTCGAGATTCCGCAGGAAGCCTTCCTTGCCGTGCTGCGTACGGACGAAGGCAAGTAAACCTGCAACCAGGCGTCTCAGCGGCGTCGTAACTGACTGGAGTCTGCGTGAATTTTGCTTTGATCCTTTTTCTATTGCTCGTTGCCACAGGTGTGTTGTGGGCCTTCGATCGATTCCATGCACGCAAGCAGCGCGCAGCGGGTGCCCCGTCTCCGTGGTGGGTCGAGTACGGTGCGAGCTTCTTCCCGGTGATCGTGATCGTCTTCGGGCTGCGCTCGTTCATCGTCGAGCCGTTCAAGATTCCGTCCGGCTCGATGATTCCGACCCTGCTCGTGGGCGATTTCATTCTGGTGAACAAGTTCACCTATGGCATCCGCCTTCCGGTGATCAACAAGAAGGTCATCGACATTAACGATCCTGAACGTGGTGATGTCATGGTCTTCCGCTATCCGGCCGACCCTTCGATGGACTACATCAAGCGCGTTGTCGGTTTGCCGGGCGACAAGGTCGAGTACATCAACAAGCGCCTGCGCATCAACGGTGAGGCAGTGCAGACCGACGAGGCGGGCAGCTACCTCCATCCGGACCGTCTCTACTACTCGCCACAATATGTCGAGAAGCTTGGAAGTATCGAGCACAACGTGTTGCTCGAGCGCGAAGCCCCAGCCTTTGTACCCCAGGTGCTGAATTACCCCAACCGGGACAACTGTACATATACTAGCAGCGGCGTGACCTGCACTGTGCCCCAAGGGCATTACTTCGTCATGGGCGACAACCGCGATGCCAGCAGTGACAGCCGTGTCTGGGGGTTTGTGCCGGACGAGAACATTGTCGGGCGCGCCTTTTTCATCTGGTTCAACTTCAATGACATGAAGCGAATCGGTCGCTTCCACTGATGACGGGGAATGTAGTCATGACTCAATCTCGCCAGCGCGGCCTCAGCCTGATCAGCGTGATGATTGTCGGCGGCCTGCTCGCTTTCGTACTGCTGATCGCCTTTCGCACGGTTCCTGCAATCAACGAATACATGGCGGTCGAGCGCATCGTGAAACTCGTTGCCGAAGAAGGGGACGGTGGCGCGACCCTCACTGAAATGCGCCGCAGTTTTGACCGCCGTGGTCAGATCGACGACGTGTCCTCCGTTACCGGCACCGATCTGACAATCAGCAAACTTGCGGGCAAGGTCGTTGTCGAAGCTGAGTATTCGCGCAAGGTGCCCGTGGCCGGCAATGTCAGTCTTCTGTTCGACTTCCAGGTTTCGAGCGCCGGTAGCTGATGTCGGAGTTCAATGAAAGGCTGCAACGCAAACTCGGCCACGTTTTTTCTGATCCGGAGTTGCTGCAGCAGGCACTGACACATCGCAGTTTTGGACAGCTAAACAATGAGCGCCTCGAATTTTTGGGTGACAGCGTACTCAATTGCGTGACTTCGATTGCGCTTTTCGAGCGTTTTCCCGACCTCAAGGAAGGGGAGCTGTCTCGGGTTCGCGCTTCGCTGGTTCGACAGGAGGCGCTTCATCGTCTGGCGGTGGACCTGCAGCTCGGCGACTGTTTGCGGCTGGGCGAAGGTGAGCTCAAGTCAGGCGGCTTCCGGCGTCCATCCATCCTTGCGGATGCGGTCGAAGCCATTATCGCGGCGGTGTTTCTGGATGCCGGTTTCGAAGCGGCCAAGGCCGTGATCGACCGCTTGTACGTGCCACTGCTTGCAGAAGTGAATCCGGCGGCACCGTCGAAGGATCCGAAGACGGCGCTTCAGGAGTGGCTACAGGGCCGAAAGATTGCTTTGCCCACCTACACCATGGTGCAGGTACTCGGCGAAGCACATGCGCAAGAGTTTGAAGTGTCGTGCGAGGTGCCGAAGCTTGCCGTGCGTACGGTCGGTCGCGGTACCAGCCGCCGTGCTGCGGAGCAGCAGTCGGCCCAGCTCGCACTGACAAAATTGAGGAAGAAATGAATACAACGCCGGACAAGGACGAACCCATCGACAAACCAGACTTTCGTGCTGGCTTCGTCGCCATTGTCGGTCGGCCCAACGTCGGTAAATCGACCTTGCTCAACCGTCTGATCGGGCAGAAGATCAGCATCGTGTCGAGCAAGGCGCAGACTACGCGCCACCGCGTGACGGGCATCCTGACAAACAAGGACGCGCAGTTCATCTTTGTCGACACGCCGGGCTTCCAGACGCAGCACCGCAATGCACTTAACCGCTCGATGAATCGCACGGTGTCGCAGGTGCTCTCCGATGTCGATCTGGTGTTCTTCGTGGTTGAAGCCGGGCGCATGGGCGATGACGACAAGCGTGTGCTCGAAGTGATTCCGGAAGGCGCGAAGGTGGTGCTGGTCATCAACAAGGTCGACCAGCTCAAGGAGAAGGCGCGCCTGCTTCCGTTCATCGAAAGCGTGCGCGGGCTGCGCGACTTCGTCGAGATCGTGCCGTTGTCGGCCGAGCGCGGCAACAACTGCGACACCCTCATCAGCGCGGCAACGCCGCTGCTGCCCGAAGGCATCGCCATGTACGAGGAAGACGAGATCACCGATCGCAGCGAACGCTTCCTTGCGGCCGAGTTCCTGCGTGAGAAGCTGTTCCGCTTGCTTGGCGACGAGCTGCCTTACGGCATTGCGGTGGAGATCGAAAAGTTTGAAACCGAGGGGCGACTGCGCCGTATCCATGCGGCGGTCATTGTGGACAGGGCAGGGCACAAGGGCATCGTGATCGGCAAGGGCGGCGAAAAGCTCAAGCGCATTTCGTCTGAAGCTCGTGTCGAACTCGAGAAGCTGTTCGACGGCAAGGTGTTTCTCGAGGTGTGGGTCAAGGTCAAGAGTGGCTGGGCCGACGACGAACGTGCGCTGAAGAGCCTCGGGTACGAGTGAGCACGCGTCGACGTGGCGCTGAAGCAACGTATCGAGCAGCAGCCGGCATGGGTGTTGCACACGCTACCCTGGCGTGAAACCAGCCTGATCGTCGAAGTGTTTTCGCTCGAACATGGCCGCGCAGCGCTTGCGGCAAAGGGCGCACGGCGGCCGATGTCTGCCCTCCGGGGCGTCCTGATGGCGTTTCAACCCCTGCTCATGGACTGGTCGGGCGGGGGGGAAGTGAAGACGCTGATCCGTGCTGAGTGGCGTGGCGGGCAGCCGCTCCTGACCGGGCGTGCCTTGCTGTGCGGCTACTACCTCAATGAACTCATGCTCCGCCTCACGGCGCGGGAAGATCCGCACCCTGCGCTGTTCGAGGCTTACGAAACCGCCGTCACTGCGCTTGGCCGCAACGAAAGCCTCCCGCCCATTTTTCGTCGTTTCGAGCTCACGCTGCTGCAGGAACTCGGCTACGGCATTGCGCTCGATTCCGCCGAGGACGGGGCGATCCGGCCCTCCGGGCGCTACCGCTATATAATCGAACGAGGCCCTGTTGCCATCGATCTGGCAGCCAACGCGGATGAGATCGAGGCATTCGGCGAGGACGATCTGCCCGTCAGCGGGCAGACCCTGCTCGACATGGCAGCAGACGATTTTTCTCGCACCGAAACACTGATCCAGTCAAAGCGGCTGTTGCGTGCGCTGATAAACCACTACCTCGGCGGGCAACAATTACAGTCGCGCCGGGTACTGAAGGAGTTGCAGGAACTGTGATCGAACTGGGCGTCAACATAGACCACGTCGCCACGTTGCGGCAGGCGCGTCGCACCTGGGAGCCCGACCCGGTATGGGCCGCGGTCGAAGCGCATCTGGGTGGAGCCGACGGGATTACCGTGCATCTGCGCGAGGACCGGCGCCACATCAACGACAGTGACGTGCGCCGCTTGCGCGAACTCACGCAGGTAAAGCTCAACCTTGAGATGGGCGCAACCGACGAAATGGTGGACATCGCCTGCGGCTTGAAGCCAGAGATGGCGATGCTGGTACCTGAAGGCCGGCACGAAGTCACCACCGAGGGCGGACTCGACGTGCTGGCACAGGAAGCGCGACTCAAGGACGTTGTCGGTCGGCTTGCTGATGCCGGAATCGTGACCAGCGTCTTCATCGATGCAGAGTTGCCGCAGATCGAAGCCGCAGCGCGGATCGGTGCGCGCGTGTGCGAGATCCACACCGGGCCATATGCGCACGCCTTTCATGATGCCGGCCGCGATTCCGAAAGCCCGGCGGTACTGCTCGAACTCGAGAAGGTACGGCGTGCGGGCGAGGCGGCGTGCGGATTAGGCATGCGCTTCAATGCAGGCCACGCCTTGAACTATTACAACGTCGAGCCGATCGCCCGCCTTGCCGGTGTGCGCGAGCTTCACATCGGTCATGCAATTGTCAGCCGTTCCGTGTTCATTGGTCTGCGGGCTGCCGTTGCCGAAATGAAGCGTCTGATCCGCGAAGCCGCGGCTCATGCCGCTCATCGGACGTGATACCGAGCCAATGATCCACGGGGTAGGGACCGATATCGTCCGCGTCGAACGTCTGCGGGAGGCGCTTGAGCGTCACGGCGAGCGCTTTGCACTGCGAATTCTCGCCGAGTCCGAACGTGATGCCTGGCGCGCGAGCCAGGACCCTGCCCGGATGTTGGCCAAACGTTTCGCCGCCAAGGAGGCGTTCGGCAAGGCCCTTGGCACCGGCGTTGCGGTGCCGGCCACATTGCACGCCGTCGCGGTCGCGCATGACGAGCTCGGCAAACCGCTGCTTTCATTCGACCCGCGTCTGGAAGCGTACATGAGCGAACGCGGCCTGCATGCTCACCTCAGTCTTTCTGACGAAAACGATTACGTCGTTGCGTTTGCGGTCATCGAGAAGCCATGAATACTGTTCCCCTCAAGCTGCCACGCGGTCCGGTCATGCTCGACGTTGCCGCCACGGAACTCGACGACGACGAGCGCGAGCGCCTGTGCGATCCGCTGGTCGGCGGGGTCATCCTGTTCGCACGCAACTTCTCCGGATCCGAACAACTCGTTGCACTGACGGCCGAGATCCATGGTTTGAGGGACCCTGCGCTTGTGATTGCGGTCGATCATGAAGGCGGACGGGTGCAGCGTTTTCGTACCGATGGATTCACCCGCCTGCCCGCAATGCGCACGCTTGGACAGATGTGGGATCACGATCACCTTGCCGCGCTCGATGCGGCACGTGCGACCGGCCATGTCCTCGCGGCGGAGTTGCTCGCGCATGGAGTCGATCTGAGCTTCACCCCGGTGCTGGATCTCGACTACGGCGTTAGCCGCGCGATCGGCAATCGTGCCTTTCACCGCGATCCGCAGGTCGTCGCGACGCTGGCCCAGGCGCTTTCGGCCGGAATGGCGGAGGCGGGCATGGCGTGTGTCGGCAAGCATTTTCCGGGGCACGGCTTCGTCGAGGCCGACTCGCACCATGATATTCCGCTTGATGATCGCGAATTCGAAGCAGTATGGGCGGAGGATATTGCGCCCTATCGCCACCGACTCGGACGCCAGCTGGCCGGTGTGATGCCTGCGCACGTCATCTATCCCAGAGCCGACCCCGCACCAGCCGGTTTTTCTGGGTTCTGGTTGCAGGATGTATTGCGCAAGCGCATTGGGTTCGACGGCGTGGTCTTCAGCGACGATCTGAACATGGAAGGCGCAAAGGTCGCCGGTGACATTCTTGGTCGCGCCAAGGCAGCCTACGAGGCTGGATGCGACATGATTCTGGTGTGCAATCGCCCGGACCTTGCGGCCGATCTGCTGGATCGCTGGGCGCCGGTGCCCAACCCGGAGAGCCTCGCCCGCATCGCGGCGCTGGCGCCTGCAAGGCTTCGCACGTCCAGGCCGACAGACCCGTTTGCGCTGGAGGTGCACGGCCCCTATCTGGCTGCGCGAACGCAGGTGCTTTCGCTCCCGGCCGACGTGGCGACGGGTGCCTCCATGGCGGCGTCAACCATTGGTGACAAGACAAAGTCCTGAGGTCTCAGCCTGTGGAGCCGGATGTGACACAGTTCGCTGCGTCGTGCCTGCCTGACACAGCTTGTTCGGGACTGTGGTCTTATGGGGGCAATCCTGCGCCTGCAGCAGTGCCGGACACCGACGGACGGCTTTCATGCCGCAGCACAACCAAACTGAACGCGTAGCGCACATGAGCCACACAGATGAGCCCGCAGGCTTCGATGCCAAGTCCTTCCTCCGCAACCTGACGGAGGAACCCGGCGTTTATCGGATGATCGGCGCCGACGACAAGGTGTTGTATGTCGGCAAGGCCAAGAACCTCAAGCGCCGCGTCTCAAGCTACTTCCAGCGCACGCTGTCGAGCCCTCGCATTGCAATGATGGTGGCGCAGATCGTGCGCGTCGATGTGACCTCCACCCGCTCCGAGGCCGAAGCGCTCATCCTCGAGAACAACCTCATAAAGAGTCTCGCACCGCGTTACAACATCCTTTTTCGTGACGACAAGACCTATCCCTATATCGAATTGTCCGGCGACGCGTTTCCGCGCCTTGCATACCATCGCGGGGCATTCACCAAGGGGGCACGATATTTCGGACCGTTCCCGAACGCCTACGCGGTGCGCGAGAGCATCCATCTGCTGCAGAAAACCTTTCAGCTTCGAACCTGCGAGAACTCGGTGTTCCAGAACCGCTCGCGCCCCTGTCTGCTCAATCAGATAAAACGCTGTACCGGCCCCTGCGTCGGCCTGATCGACAGCGCCGACTACGCTACAGATGTCAGACTCGCGAGCCGGTTTCTCGACGGCCAGGCGAGCGAAGTGATCGACGACCTGACCGGGCGCATGCATGCAGCGTCGGACCGGCTCGCCTTTGAAGAGGCTGCGGCCTGCCGGGATCAGGTCAGGGTGCTTCAGGCGGTTCTTCACAGGCAGTTCGTCGACAGCCGCAAGGACGAGGACGTCGACATCCTTGCCGCGGTGGAGGAAGACGGTCTGACCTGCATCAATATCGCGATGATCCGGGGAGGTCGGCATCTCGGGGATCGGCCGCAGTTTCCGTCCGGCGCGACGGTCTCCGGTGCGCTCGACGGTCTGCTCGCGTTTGTCGAACAGCACTATGCCGAGCACCCCATTCCCGCGCGGATCCTGGTCAACCTGGATCCCCAGAGTGTGAAGGAAACGCTCGCCGAGATCAGCGAGCGGCCACAGGGCGTGGTGTCACCCCGATATGCCGCCGAGAAGGCCTGGATGGAGATGGCGGAAAAGAATGCCCATCTCGCCATTCAGGGGCGCGCGCGGGACGCCGGACGCATCGAGCAGCGACTCGATGCCTTGCGCGACGCACTCGATCTCGCCGAGGCGCCGCACCGCATCGAGTGCTTCGACATCAGCCACACCATGGGCGAAGCTACCGTCGCTTCGTGCGTGGTGTGCGAGGCAGGCGCAATGAAACGCTCCGAGTATCGACGCTACAACATCGAAGGGATTACCCCGGGTGACGATTTCGCAGCCATGCGCCAGGTGCTGGAGCGCCGTTACGGCAAGGTTGCAGCAGGCGAGGGGGTCTGCCCCGACCTGATCCTGATCGACGGCGGCAAGGGGCAGGTCAGTGCCGCGGCAGCCATCCTCGCTGAAGTCGGGCTCGAATCGGTATCGATGGTCGGGGTGGCCAAGGGGGAAGGGCGCAAAGCCGGACTCGAGACCCTGATCTTTCCCGATGGCCGCGAGGGGCTTGCACTCGGTGGCGCATCATCGGCCCTCCATCTCATCATCGAAATTCGCGACGAAGCGCACCGCTTCGCCATCACAGGTCACCGTGCGCGCCGCGGAAAAGCACGGATCGGATCCAAGCTGGATGACATCCCCGGCGTCGGTCCTGCCCGTCGACGCAACCTCCTTGCGGCCTTTGGCGGGCTGGACGGTGTGCGCAATGCAACCGTCGAGGACCTGTGCCGGGCGGATGGCATCAGCCGCGCGCTTGCCGAACAGATATACTCGGCCCTGCACTGACAATAAGGGCGAATACGCCGCGCCGCATGCCTCTCAATATACCCAACGCCCTGACCTGGGCCCGCATCGCCATGATTCCGCTTTTCGTCGGCGTGTTTTACCTGCCCGACGCATGGGTGAGCCCTGCGCAGAAGAACTTTTTTGGTACCGCGGTCTTCGTCCTCGCAGCAGTGACCGACTGGTTCGATGGCTATCTCGCGCGGGTTCTTCGGCAGACCTCCGCCTTTGGTGCCTTTCTCGACCCCGTTGCGGACAAGCTGATGGTGGCAGCTGCGCTCATCCTCCTGGTCCAGCTTGCGAGGGTCGACGCGATCATCGCCGTCATCATCATCGGACGCGAAATCACGATCTCGGCCCTGCGCGAATGGATGGCGCGGGTTGGCGAGTCCGCGAGTGTTGCGGTCGCCTACATCGGCAAACTGAAAACAGCTGCACAGATGACAGCCATTCCCTTGCTGCTATACAATGCGCCCCTGTCGTCGATTGACGTCCGCTTCGTGGGCAGTATCCTGATCTACGTGGCGGCGGCTCTTACGCTCTGGTCGATGGGGTATTACCTTCGTCGAGCCATGCCGAGGTTGGCGCGGCATATGGATCGCTAAGAGATTTTTAAATAAAAGGTTGACACAGTTTAAAAGCCGTCTATAATGGCGGTCTTTCGAGAGCGGCAGTAGCTCAGTTGGTAGAGCGATACCTTGCCAAGGTATAGGTCGAGAGTTCGAGACTCTTCTGCCGCTCCAAAGAATTTTGAGTGTGGATTTATCCATACTCGTGGCGCCGAAAGGTTGCCGACCAAGGATTAAAGGCGCGATAGCAAAGCGGTTATGCACCGGATTGCAAATCCGTGTAGGTCGGTTCGACTCCGGCTCGCGCCTCCAGGCTGTAAAGGTTTTAGAGCGGCAGTAGCTCAGTTGGTAGAGCGATACCTTGCCAAGGTATAGGTCGAGAGTTCGAGACTCTTCTGCCGCTCCAGTATGCAGAACCGGACAAGTGATTCACACTTGTCCGGTTTTTTGCATTTGGAGATCTGGCCGATGCTGCATCCACCCTTTCAGTTGCCACGTGGTGCCGTACTCCCTGATTTCGGTAATGGCGGGATCTTCGGACTGGCGCGCGACATCAACGGCTGGCTGCGCCATGCGGCGCCTCCGCCGCACGCATCCGGACTTCAACTGGAAGGCGGCGGGCCGGTCATCCTCATGGTCATCGATGGCCTAGGCGACGCCTTTCTCCAGCGCCACGGACAGGGCAGCACGATTCTGCGTTACCGTCAGCGGCGGCTGACCTCCGTTTTTCCGAGTACCACCGCAAGCGCGGTCACGACGCTCCTCACGGGCCTTTCGCCTGCGCGGCATGGGCTGACCGGCTGGTTCATGCATGATCGCCGCTTTGGCGGTGTCATCGCCCCCTTGCCACTCTACCGTCGCGGCGCAGGGGCTCTGCAAAGCCTGGCGCTGACTCCGCGTCTCTTTCCGTACGACGGAATGTTCCAGTACAGCAAGGTAGCAGCGACGATGATCTCGCCGCAGGACATCGCCTGGTCACCATTCTCGTGTCGTCATGGTCGCGGGGCCGAGCTCCGGGGCTATGCGTATCCGGACGCATTCGTGCCTGCTATCGTCGAGGCTGCATTGCAGCCGGGAAGTGCGAGACGGTTCATTCACGCCTATTACCCGCGTTTCGATGCAGTGTGTCATCACTATGGGGCTCACTCGCCGAAGGCGATCTCGGAGTTCGCGCGTATCGACCGCTACTTCGATCAACTCCTGAACGGACTTTCAGGGCGCGGGGCCAGCGTGATTCTGACCGCTGACCACGGGTTCATCGACGCACCGGATCGCAGGCACCTCCACCTGAGCAAGACACCGAAGCTCGAGGCCATGCTCGATTCACCCCTGTTTGGCGAACGGCGGGTGGTGTTCTGCCGCGTGCGACAAGGTGCTGAATCGGATTTTGAAGCGCTGGCGCGCGTGCAGTTGCGGGGCAGGGCGGTTGTCCAGCCTTCGGGACGATTGATCGACGCGGGCTTCTTTGGTCCCGGTCCAGTCAATCCACGACTGGCAGAACGGTGTGGCACGCATGTCCTGCTGATGGAAGCGGGGTGGACGCTCACTGACCGCATGCCGGGTGAGCGACTGCACAGGATGACAGGGGTCCATGGGGGGCTGAGCGCGGACGAGATGTGGGTGCCGCTGGTGCACGTGCAACCCTGATCTGTCACCACCGTGTCAAACGTTCTTCATTGCGCGGTCATGAGGTATTTCTATCCTGCTGCCTGAATCAGGAGGCGCATATGGCTGAGAAAGCGGCAAGGAAACCCAGGCTGATCACGAATCATGACAGCGATCGCGATGCGGGCTGGCTGGAGAGGGCGCTATGGCAACTGGAGGCCGACTGGGGGCCGCTTACGGGTGTCGGTGGGCCGCTGTGTTTTGTTGTGGACGAATGTGCCGAGGTCGCTGCAAGTTTTAGTGCAGATCCTCATCTGGCGGAACTGGCAGCACAATAATCCCTTCATCGAGCAGCTCACCCATCTCGTCACCGGAGGCTGCGCCGCGGATGCTCCGTGCCTCGGCATCTCCGCGATGAATACGGCGCGCCTCCTCGGGAAAACGGTTACCGACATCCTCTGCTTCGCGCGCAAGCTGCCGTATTGAAGCAGCAAACGTCGCAGCCAGCTCGCCCCCAGACTGTGGCGCCGGCTGCCTGGCCGCTGCACTTGGCGCGGGAGGCGTCGATGTGCCTCTGGTCTGCACGTATGGGGCGCTGGGCAGCCGGCGGACGTCGCTGCTGGCACATATCGGGCAGGAAACCAGCTTTTGCTCGCGTTGGGTGTCAAAAGCTGATGCCGAGGCAAACCAGCCTTCGAAGCGGTGTTCCTGGGCGCAGCATAGGTCGATAACAATCACGTTGAAATCTTTCTGGGTGTGCTGATAAGTGAGGCGTTCGCCGTGCGCCCCGGAAGGCGGCTGAATCTACTGCGGCAGGAATGGGGCGATGATGGCGCGGCGCACTTTCGTCATCGCAGCCACTTGTGCTCCCATGCGTTCAATGATGGCACATTGTGTGCGAGATCAGCCTCCACCTTTGCAGCCAGCGCGCCAAATAGCGCAAGCAGTTCAGGGCTCGGGTCATCGGGGAAGTGCGGCACAAGAATCACGCGGAGTGCGCCTGCAGGTCTCTTGCCTCGCCCCGGCACCCCCGAACCTTCCAGCCTGATTTCTCGTGCTTCAGTCGTGCCGGGCGCCAGCTCGACCTGAAGCTTGCCGCCCCCGGGCGCAGGAATGGCGAGAGTGCCGCCGGCCAGGAGCCGGAAGGCGCTGACCGGGCGCGTAAGGACCACATCGCGCCCCTCGAGAACAAACAGGGGGTGCGGCTCGATCCGCACCCGCAAGCGAAGATCGCCAGGCAGGATGCCGGCATCGTCCGGTGCTTCGCCCTTGCCCTCGAGGCGCAGCTCTTCACCCTGCAGCATGCCGCGCGGGATGCGCACCGAGAGCGTCCGGCGCGCGCCCTGCCGGCCCGAGCCGTCGCACTCGGTGCAGGTGGCGCGCTTGGAATAACCCCGGCCATCGCAGTCGGCGCACGCCACAAGGCCCGAGCCCGAGCGAATTCGGCCCGAGCCGTGACAGCCCGTGCACAGGCGGCTATGTGACAGTTCCACCACACCGCTGCCGTCACACGCTTCGCACGAAGCCTGTGACTCGATCCAGACGGACTTCTCTCCGCCATTGAAGACCTCTTCAATACACAGTTCGAGGTCCTGGAAATGATCGGCTGCACGCGCCTTCGAGTCACTTGAGGGGGGTGTTTCAGCGTCAGTGGCAGGCGCGTCGCCTTCGCCATCTCCCTCGTGAAGCCCCATCATCTGCACATAAGCGGCGCGCAGACGCTTGAAGGCCTCAAGCGCTTCGGGGGCGGAATTGCGGTCGGGATGCCATCGCATCGCAAGGCGGCGAAAGGCTTTCTTGATGCTGGCTGGGTCAGCATCGGCTGCCACGCCGAGCACGTCGTGGGCAGCAACGTCTTTCAGCATTGCATGCCCGTGCGACTCAACGTCATCTGCAAGTGGTCCGTGTTGCTGTATTCCCCGCGAACAGGACTGTGCAGCATGACGCGACTATGCGAAAATCTGCGGCTCGCCCGGATGGTGAAATTGGTATACACAGCAGACTTAAAATCTGCCGCCGCATGGCTTACGGGTTCAAGTCCCGTTCCGGGCACCAGACGAGACTTCATGTCGCGAACACCGCGCCTAGGCGCACCCGCCCACGAGCCGCGCGTGTCAGCGGCCCGCCTCGGGCAGAACGATATTGACTTCCAGCACCTCGTAGTTGTCCTGCTTTTCGAGTTGAACCTTGATGTCGTCCGGATTGACCGAAACGTACTTCGAGATCACCTCGATCAGCTCTCGCTGGAGGGCGGGCATGAAGTCGGGTTGCGCGGGTCCGCCGTTGCGCTCGTGAGCAATCAGCAGTGACAGCCGGTTCTTTGCAATCTCGGCTGTTTTCTTCTTTTCGCCAAACAGGCGGGCGAGCAGAGACATATCACTTGCCTCCGAAAAGGCGCTTCATCAGCCCCGGTTTTTCGTAGTTTACGAAACGCAGCTCACGGTCTTCACCGAGGAAGCGCGCGACCACATCGGAATAGGCTTCGGCAACGTCCGAACCCTTGAGGTGAATGGCGGGTGTGCCCTGGTTGGAAGCGTGAAGCACGGACTCCGACTCGGGAATGACGCCAATCAGCGGCACGCGCAGCAACTCCTGCACATCCTTGTACGACAGCATTTCGCCGTCTTCGACGCGCTTGGCAGAGTAACGCGTGACCAGCAGGTGCTCCTTGACCGGCTCGCCTCCTTCACGGGCACGCTTCGACTTCGACTGCAGGATGCCGAGGATGCGGTCCGAGTCGCGAACCGAGGAGACTTCGGGGTTGGTTGTGACGATTGCTTCGTCGGCAAAGGTGAGGGCCATCACGGCACCACGCTCGATACCGGCAGGCGAATCGCAGACCACATAGTCGAAGCCCATGTGCTCAAGATCATGCAGCACTTTCTCGACACCTTCTTCCGTCAGCGCATCCTTGTCGCGCGTCTGGGAAGCGGGAAGGATGAAGAGGTTCTCGCAGTGGCGATCCTTGATCAGTGCCTGGTTCAGCTTGGCCTCGCCATTGACCACGTTCACGAGGTCATACACGACACGGCGCTCGCACCCCATGATGAGGTCGAGGTTGCGCAGACCGACGTCGAAGTCGATCACGGCCGTCTTGAAGCCGCGCAGGGCCAGTCCTGACGAGAATGCAGCGCTGGTGGTGGTTTTACCTACGCCGCCCTTGCCAGAAGTAATGACGATGACTTTCACGTTTTCCCCTTGAATGTATGTATGCCGCGTCAGTCGAGCTGCTGCGGTTCGATTTCTATGGTCTGTGCATTCCCAGCGTCGTTCAGTCGTACCATGGCACCACGCCCGGCAATTGCCTCAGGGATGCCTTTTTCGAAGGTGCGATAAACGCCGGCGATGGAAACCAGCTCCGGACCGAAATTGGTTGCAATGATGCGCGCCTTGCTGTTTCCCTGCGCACCAGCCAGCGCACGGCCGCGCAGCGGGCCGAAGCAGTGAATGCTGCCGTCGGCGATGACCTCGGCGCCGTTACTCATGCCTGCCAGCAATACCAGGTCGCCACCACGCGCATACACCTGCTGACCGGAGCGCAGCGGACGCTCGACGAACAGCGTATTGGGAAGGGACATCGGGACAGAAGGGGCTGCGGGCGCAGGTTGCGGCGGGGCCTCCGCTTTTGGGGCGGGGGCTGGCGGCGGCGTGCGGGGTGTATCGCTTGCCGGGCGCTCGCGCAGCTCGAGGTTGTCGAGTATGGCCAGTCCGGCCTGACGTGCAGCAGCCGACAGCTCTGCGGGCAGGTTGCGTACGCCGATCGGTTGCAGCTGATAGCGCCGGAGCAGGGACAGCAGTCCGGCCCAATCCACACGTCCGGGCGCCTTGGTAATGCCGGAGAAGTCGAGAATGGTGGCTTCGCCATTGAAGAAGTCCGGCATGCCACCGAGCATCTTGTGCAGCGAGTCGGCCAGCCCGACGGGTTCGGTATCGCGCAGGACGGCAATGGTTGCGCCGAGTGTCGTATTTCGAAACTCGATGGAGCGGTTGGGCGCGGACGTGGTCATGTGCAGAGTTTACCGTTTAATCGCGCGAGTTTACTGAGGGTCGGTGAATACGGCAAGAATGTGACGGGCATCCGTGTCACGCCGGCCGCGTTTCAGTGCAGGGTGGGGGGCTGAAACAGCGTATCGATGTCGTCTTCATCAAACCGGTAGGTGTGATTCGACAGTTCGTCATGGACCAGCACCTCGCCCTGTTCGGCAAGTACCGCGCGCACTTCGGCCTCGCCGAGCCCCTGCAGCATGGTTGCGATCTTTTCCGGCTCGGGGGGCCAGATATGGGTAACAGCCCGCGGCGGGTAGATTCTTACGTCTTCTTCGGCAAAAAGGCGGCCAAGCAGCACTTCCGGCGACAGGGTGAGCAGTTCGTCGGGGCGTACGGTCTGCGCAAGCTGCATGATGCGCGACCAGCCATCCTCGTCCTTTGCATCTGCGCCGGGCAGGCGCTGCACGAACAGCGCGGCGCTGGCCGAGGGATCGCAGGCCAGCCAGAGACCCGCAGGCTGTTGCTCGGACTGTTCGAGGTAATGGGAGAACACGCTCGCGATGCTGTCGCCTTCCAGCGGCACCAGACTCTGATAGGGCTGGTCCATGCCCTGGATGTCGAGCGACAGTTGCAGGCGACCATCGCCGACAATCTCGCCAAGCGTATCGCCGGTAATTTCGCCTTCCGATTTCGCGTAACCGCGCAGGTTCATTTCGGCGTTGCAATCGACCACGAGCAGCCTGAGCGGACCATGCCCCTGCACCTGAAACGTCAGCCGTCCGGTTTGCTTGAGGTTGCCGGTGATGATGGCCGATACCGCACTCATCTCGCCGAGCAGGCGGCTGACAGGCGCCGGATAGTGACGCCCGACCTGCATGGCTTTCCAGACGTCGTCAAGGCGGACGACCGCACCGCGGATGTCGAGTTTTTCCAGCAGAAAACGCTGTACGTAGCTTGAGGGCAGGGTGCTCATTGATCTTCAGACTCTGAGGGTTTGATGAAGCTTGCAAAGAGTTGGGGGTCGAACCCCACCAGCAGGTGACCGGATGCCGTTTCGACCACGGGCCGCTTGATCAGGCTCGGGTTCTCCAGCATCAACTGCACTGCAGCGCTCTGGGTGTCGATCGCCTGCTGCTCGGGCGACAGCTTGCGCCAGGTCGTGCCGCGGGTGTTGATCAGCGTCTTCCAGCCCAGCGCCTTGCTCCAGTCATGCAGCTTGCCGGACGTGATCCCGTCCTTGCGATAGTCATGAAAGCGATATGCTGCGCCGCGCTCCGTGAGCCAGGCGATGCTCTTCTTCATGGTGTCGCAGTTCTTGATACCGTAGATCACCGTTAGCTTGTCCATTTCGTGCTCTCCAACGCGGTCAGGATCCGCTCACTTCTTGCGGGCGCGTGCAAAGGCGTCGGCAAACGCATTGTTGCCGGCGCTGCGCTCAGCTTGCTTGGGGCGTGCTTCCTGCGGGCGCGCCTGGCGCTGCGGGTTGCCGCGGGGCCCCTGCGGGCGCTCGGGCCGACCGCTGCCAGCATCGCCGCGCGGTGGCTGAACTTCGTCGGCCAGGCGCATGGTCAGCGCGATCCGCTTGCGGACAACATCGACCTCGAGCACCTTCACTTTCACCACCTGACCCGCCTTGACCACCGAGTGTGGGTCCTTGACGAAGGTGTTCGACAGCGCCGAGATGTGCACTAGTCCGTCCTGATGCACGCCGATATCGACGAAAGCGCCAAAGTTCGTGACGTTGGTCACCACGCCTTCGAGCAGCATGCCGGGCTGCAGATCCTTCAGCGTTTCGATGCCATCACGGAAGGTGGCTGTGCGGAACTCGGGGCGCGGATCGCGGCCGGGTTTCTCGAGCTCGGCAAGAATGTCCTGTACGGTCGGAAGGCCAAAGCGGTCGTCGGTGAAGTCGGCCGGTTTGAGGCTCTTCAGCATGCTGCCGTTGCCCATCAGCTCGCGAACGCTTTTCTGGACGCGCGCCAGAATGCGCTCGACCACCGGGTAGGCTTCCGGGTGCACCGAGGACGCATCGAGTGGATTGTCACCGGTCTGGATGCGCAGAAATCCGGCGGCCTGCTCGAAGGTCTTGGGGCCGAGTCGCGGCACGTCCTTCAGTGCGCTGCGACTGCGGAAGGGGCCGTTGGCGTCACGATACTCAACGATATTGCCCGCAAGCGTCGCGTTGAGACCGGAGATCCGGGCCAGCAGCGGGGCCGATGCGGTGTTGACGTCTACCCCGACGGCGTTCACGCAGTCTTCGACGACGGCGTCCAGGCTCTTGGCGAGCTTGCCCTGGTTGAGGTCGTGCTGATATTGACCAACCCCGATCGACTTCGGATCGATCTTCACCAGTTCGGCCAGCGGATCCTGCAGGCGACGCGCGATCGACACCGCACCACGCAGGCTGACATCGACATCGGGAAACTCGCGTGCGGCCAGTTCCGACGCCGAATACACCGACGCGCCAGCCTCGGAGACCATGACCCTGGTGAGCTTGAACTCGGGGTGGCGCTGCATCAGTTCCGCCGCCAGCGCGTCGGTCTCGCGTGAGGCGGTGCCGTTGCCGATGGCGATCAGTTCGACCGCGTGCTTCTTTGCCAGCATCGCAAGGGCAGCGAGCGAGGACTCGCGGTCACGACGCGGCTCGAAGGGGTAGATGGTCGCGGTATCGACCAGCTTGCCGGTCGCATCGACAACGGCGACCTTCACCCCGGTACGGATGCCGGGGTCGAGCCCCATCGTGGTCCGGCTGCCGGCCGGTGCGGCGAGCAGGAGATCCTTGAGGTTGCGGGCAAAGACGCGGGTTGCTTCCTCTTCGGCGCGTTCGCGCAGCTCGCTCATCAGTTCGAGTTCGAGATGGAGCGACACCTTCACGCTCCACGTCCAGCGTACCGTGTCCGCAAGCCAGCGATCCGCCGGCCGGCCCTGATTGCGGATGCCGAAGCGCACCGCGATGCGGCCTTCGCAGGGGTGAGGCGCATCGGGATCGGGGCGCTCGACATCCAGACCGAGGCGAAGCACGCCCTCATTGCGGCCGCGCAGCAGCGCGAGCGCCCGGTGCGAGGGCATGTTTGCGATCGGCTCCTGAAAGTCGAACCAGTCGCGAAACTTCGCACCTTCGGTTTCCTTGCCCTCAATCACGCTGGAGCGGACGAGTCCGTAATCGTGCAGATAGTTGCGCAGTTCGCCCAGCAGCGTCGCGTCCTCGGCGAACTGCTCCATCAGGATCTGGCGCGCACCGTCCAGTACGGACTTTGCATCCTCGAAACCGGCGTCCGGGTTCAGATAGCGGGCCGCCTCGACCTCAGGCGTAAGTGCCGGGTCGGCAAGCAGCGCCTCGGCGAGCGGCGCAATGCCGGCTTCGCGCGCAATCTGGGCCTTGGTGCGGCGCTTCGGCTTGAAGGGAAGGTAGAGATCTTCCAGGCGTTGCTTGGTATCGGCGTTTTCGAGCTCGGCGCGCAGTGCGGGGGTGAGTTTGCCTTGTTCGTCGACCGACGCGATGACGGTGGATCGGCGGTCTTCGAGTTCGCGCAAATACCCCAGCCGCTCTTCCAGCAATCGCAACTGGGTGTCGTCCAGGCCGCCGGTGACTTCCTTGCGGTAGCGCGAGATGAAGGGCACGGTCGCGCCTTCATCAAGCAGTTTCACGGCAGAGAAGACCTGTCTGGCGGGAACGCCGAGTTCATCGGCAATACGGTGTTCGATGGGGGGGAGCATGGCAGGGTCACCGTGGCGAGCACGGCGCAATGGTTCTCATGAAGGGCGCGATGGTGCAGCAAGCGCCGCTGCGGGACAAGGGGGCGACGACAATCGCCCCTTGCCCTCAGAGCGCGACCAGCGTTTGCCTGCCCCACCACTGCTGGTGCGGCGGAAGCTCGACCGCCTGATCGGCAACAGCCGCCTCGGTGCATAACATGCGGCGAAAACCGCTGTCGGGCATGTCGGCAAGTGCGGCACAGCGTGTTTCCCATGGATTCCAGATGACAACATCCGGAAAGCCTTCGGTATTGACGCCGAGGCTGCGGCGGTGGTCGCGAACGAGGAGCGGACGGGTCACCTTGCAGTAGATGCGATCGACTTCGCCATCGACCATGATCCGCTCACCGCTTTCGCGACGGACGACGTTGCCCGCGGCGGTATCGCGATAGCTGAAACCGTAGAGCCCCTCAAGCGCGATTTCCTCCACTTCGCTGACGCGAAGATAGGTATGCAGGGCGCCGGTAAACGAAAATGCTTCGTCGCCCGTGTTTTCGACCGAGAGTTCAAGGTCGAGGCGGTTGTCTTCCACGGCCACCGTCAGTTCGAGGGCAAAGGCGTGCGGCCAGATGGCGCGCGTCTCTTCATCGTCTACGATACGCAGCACCGCAATGGCGAAACCCTCGCCGGTGCGCTGCTCGGCGACGGTCCAGACCTTCGTACGCACAAACCCGTGCTTGGGTAACTCGCCCTGGTCGGCAAACTGCGGGAAGCAGACCGGCACCCCACCGCGAATCGGCGCGCTGCCGTCAAATACCGCCTGTTCGCTGAGGTAGAGCCACTCCTTGCCGCCGCGAGGCGTCCATGACAGCACCTGCCCACCCAGCAGGCTGACCACGACGCGCGCACCCGAAACGTCCATTGCCAAGGCCGCAAGACCCTGAAACTCCACCTGTTCTATCGTTGCATTCATCCGGTTCAGTCCTGCAGGGGCAGGACGCCCACCTTGACCGTGTTGTCTTCCGGGTCGTTGGTGAGGATGAAGCCGAGCTTGGCCACAAACTTGAGCATGCGGTCATTGTTGGAGAGAAAAACGCCGTTGATGTAGAGCAGCCCGCGGTTACGTGCGGTTTCGATCAAGACGCCCATGAGCTTGCGTGCAAGTCCGCGATGCTGCCAGTCGTCTGCCACGACAACGGCGAACTCACAGGATTCGCTGTCCGGATTGACTGCATAGCGACACACGCCGATCTCCTTTTCCACGCCATCGACGTCCATCGTGGCGAGAAAGGCCATTTCGCGGTCGTAATCGATCTGCGTCAGTCGCGCCACCATTGCTGGCGGCAGTTCGCGCATCGTGTTCATGAAGCGGTAGTACTTGGTTTCCTGCGACAGATTGCGCACGAACTCCACTTCGAGGTCGGCATCTTCGGGCTTGATCGGACGAATGGTCACGACCGTGCCGTCCGGCACCGTCCACTTGCTGATGAGGTGCGACGGATAGGGGTGAATCGCCATATGGTCGTAGCGATCGGCCGTGGGCGACACGTTGTCCACAACGATGCGGGCATCGACCGCAACTGCGCCATTTTCGTCGACGATCAGCGGGTTGATGTCCATACCAGTGATCCACGGCAACTCGCAGACCATTTCCGACACGCGCAACAGCACCAGTTCCAGCGCATCCATGTCGATGGCGGGGAGATTGCGGAACTCGCCGAGGCGGACAGCAATCCGGGTGGAGCGGATCATGTCGCGCACTAGGAAGCCGTTGAGCGGCGGCAAGGCCACCGCGATATCGCGGTTGGCTTCCACCTGGTTGCCACCTTCACCGAAGGTGATGACCGGGCCGAACACCGGATCGCGCCGGACACCGATCACCAGTTCGCGACCATTGCGCTTCTGGATCATGGGCTCGATCGAGACACCGTTGATGATGGCGTCGGGCTGGCTCTTCTTTACCGCTTCGAGAATTTCCTGGTAGGCCGAACGCACGACGGCGAGGCTTGTGAGGTTGAGCCGCACTCCGCCGACATCGGACTTGTGGATCACCGATGCGGAGTCGATCTTCATCACCACCGGCAGACCAATTTCTTCTGCCAGCACCATGGCTTCGGTTGCCGAACGTGCCACCACGGTCTGCGCAATCGGAATCCGGAATGCAGCCAGCAAGGCCTTGGATTCCATTTCGTTGAGGGTCTTGCGACGCTCGCTGAGTGCGGTTTCGATGACCAGGCGGGCGCTTTCGACCGACGGCGGCGACAGGTGGGACAGCGAGGCCGGCACCTGCATCAGCAGCTTCTGGTTGCGGTAGTAGGACGAAATGTGGCCAACCAGCTCTACTGCCGGCTCCGGCGTGCGGAAAGTCGGAATGCCCGCCTCGATGAACATGCGGCGCGATTCTGCCACCAGCTCCTCGCCCATCCAGCAGGTCACGACCGGCTTGTCTGCGGTTTTTTCGATCTCGATGACGGTCCTGGCAACCTCGCTCGGATTGGTCATGGCCTGCGGAGTCAGCATTACCAGCACGCCGTCCACGTTGGGGCCGTCGATGACCGCCTGCAGGGTCTTGCTGTAGCGATCGGGGTCAGCATCGCCCAGAATGTCGATCGGATTGCCGCGTGACCAGCCTGCAGGCAGGATGGTATTGAGTTTCTCCATCGTACTGTCGGAGAACTCGCTCAGCGGAATGCCGATATCCATTGCCCGGTCGGCAGCCATCACACCCGGTCCGCCGCCGTTGGTAATGATTGCGAGGCGGTTGCCACGCGGCCGGAAATGGGAGAACAGCGCATTGGCGGCGGCAAAGAGCTGGCCAAGGTTGTACAGGCGAATCACGCCGGCACGACGAAGTGCCGCGTCAAATACTGCGTCGTCGCCTATCGGGGCGCCCGAATGCGACAGAATGGCGCGCGAAACGTCCGGGTGACGGCCGGCCTTGATCAGCAGTACCGGCTTCACACGCGCTGCGCCTCGAAGCGCGCTCATGAAGCGGCGCGCATCGCGAATACCTTCAACGTACAGGAAGATGCTCTCGGTACGCGGGTCCGAGATCATGAACTCGAGAACCTCGCCGAAATCGATATCGCTCGAGGTACCGAGCGACACCACGGCTGAAAAGCCCACGTTGTTCGGTTTTGCCCAGTCAAGAATGGCGGCGCACAGCGCACCCGACTGTGAAATCAGGCCAATGCTGCCCTTGCTGGCCGTCGCATGGGCAAAAGTGGCGTTGAGGCCGAGGTCGGGCCGGATGATGCCAAGGCAGTTTGGCCCTAGCAGACGAATTTTGTGCCGGCGCGCCGCTTCGACGACGTGACGTTCGTAAAGGGCGCCACGGGGGCCTGCTTCGGAGAATCCGGACGACAGTACGACGGCTGCCTTCACCCCGGCACGGCCGCAACTGTCGATGATGGCCGCGACTTTCTCGGCGCGAACGGCTACGACAGCCAGGTCGAGCCGTTGTGGGACATCTTCGACGGATTTGTAGCAGATGAGGTCGAATACCTTCTCATGCTTTGGATTGACCGCGAACAGCCGCCCCTTGTAACCCGCATCGATCATGTTGCGCATGAGTACGCTGCCAAGCGAGTTTTCGCGCTCGCTGGCACCGATAATGGCTACCGAGCGGGGCTCGAGAAGCGGGGAAAGATAGTGTTTTTCATTCATGGAAGGGCTGCCCTGTAAGGGTACGACGCCGCCGGCTCAAGCCTTCAAGGTCAGTTGACCATAGCGGGTCGTCGATAATGAGCAAATTATACTGCAGTGCACAATAAGCCTGACTAGGGATTTCCCTAAATCGCGAAAAGGATCCGCCTTTGCCGCGCGGCACATTGTGTATCGATTTCGATGCACGAGAATTGACGCTTGTCACAAGGTGAAGTAGAAACGTGCGCCACGACCCGGTTCTGCTTCGGCTCGTATGCTTCCGCCATGACGCTGAATGATGCGTTGAACGGTCGCAAGACCGATTCCGGTTCCAGCAAACTCCGCGCTGTTGTGCAAACGGCTGAAAGGCCGAAAAAGGTTCGCAGCGAAGGCCATGTCAAACCCGGCCCCATTGTCTTCAACGCAGAAAATCCGCCGCTCTCCCTCGAGGCTGACGCCGAAGCTGATTTTTGCGTCAGCCTTGCCTGCCGAGAATTTCCACGCATTGCGCAACAGGTTCTCTAGCATCACTCTCACAAGCACCCGATCCGCGCTGACGATCATTTCACGTGTCACTTCGAACTCCACCGTGCGATCGGGTTCCTCCGAGCGAATCTCGTCAATGACCTGCAGCGCGAGCTCGGACAGGTTGACAGCTTCTTTGTGTACCGTTTGACGGGTCAGGCGCGCGAGTTCGATGAGCGCGTCGATCAGGTGCGCCATACGGTGAGTGGCACGACGGATGCGTTCGATATAGTCGGTGGTGGCGGGCGTGAGCTGTCCGCTAAGATCCTCCTCGAGAATGCGGGCAAAGCCATCAATGGCGCGCAAAGGGGCGCGCAGATCGTGAGACACCGAATAGGAGAAGGCTTCGAGCTCACGATTGGCGGCTTCCATCTCCGCAGTGCGGAGACGAACTCTGGATTCAAGCTCCTGATTGACGTTTTTGAGCGTGAGTTCGGCGACCTTGCGTGAGGAGATGTCATCCAGGGTTCCGGCAATACCCCTGATCTGACCCTTGTCACCGATCAGCGGCCGGCCCGATGCCTCGATCCACCGGATTTCTCCCTTTCGGGTGCGGAGCCGGGTCTGGCAGGTGCACTCCGAAATTTCGCCCGCCATGATTTGTGCGAGCATGTGGCGGACGCCCGGGCAGTCGTCGGGGTGCAGAAAATCCGTGAGCGGTTTGCCCAGACTGCGGTCGGTCTTGTGTCCGGTGAGACGGTGCCATACCCCGTTCAGAAAACTCAGGCGCCCCTCGGAATCGGTCTGGAATATCACCTCGTTTACTGACTCAACCACGTCGTGGTAGCGCTGCTCGCTTTCGCCCAGCGCCCGCTCGGCACTGACCCGCGAGGTCACGCTGCGTCCGATGCCGTGGTAGCCGACGAACACCCCCGCCCTGAAGACGGGACTCCCGACGAGTTCGAAGTAGTGGGTTCCGTTGTCGCTGGCCTGGTGCGAAAAGACCAGGCTGGCTCGCTCATGCTGATCGAGCCGTCGACGGTATTCGACCCAGTCCTGTTCGGCGGCGTGAATTGCCGGGCTATCCCATGGAGGACAGCCGATCAGGCGCTGCGGATCCTCCCCGGTCTGCTGCTGGAAGCCAGCACTGACGTCGGTGTAGCAATGCGAGTGGTCGGTTGCCCAGCGCCAGTCGCTGGCGAGTTCGAGCAATTCGCGCAGCCTGTTGCGTTCTTCAATCAGCTTGCGATCGGGGCGCACGCGTTTGCGGGCCTTGCCGCGCAGCAGTCCAAGCGTAAGCATGCCCGCCACCACAAGTGACGGGAATGCGAGAATGCTCAACCAGTCAGGGTTATTCACCCTGCTGTCTCCGTCAATCCGGCGCCTGACGGGCCGTTCCAACGCGCCTGCCGTTTACCTTGAGTGAGTCCGGGATCTGCCTGAACCATTTCTGCTCCTTCATCAACGCGGGTGCGCCGGTAGAATGAGGTGGCCGACTATTGCTGTTTCCTCAATGATAATGCCTTCCAGAGCGGACAATGACCGAATTCAACCAGTCTCTTAACCCGTCAGGCTGCGCGGGACATGGCGCCGGTGGAGATCCATCGGCGTGGGTGCGCCGTTTCAGCGCCTTGATTCCAGTGGGCGGACACGTGCTTGATTATGCCTGCGGCGGCGGGCGCCACGCCCTGTGGCTTGCCCGCCACGGCTATCGCGTCGAGGCGGCTGACCGTAATCGCGATGCTTTGGCGGGTCTGGCGCAAGAAGAAGGTATTTCCACGCGCGAAGTTGACCTCGAATCGAGCGAGTGGCCCTACGCTGGCCAGTCTTTTGATGCGGTGGTGGTATGCAATTACCTGTACCGGCCGGGCTTCGAGCGCCTGCTCGACCTGTTGCCCGAGGCCGGGGTGCTCATCTACGAGACCTTCATGGCAGGAAACGAGCAGTTTGGCAGGCCGGCGAGCCCCGAGTTTCTTCTGCAGGCTGGCGAGCTTCTGACGCGCTGCGCGGGATGGCAGATCGTCGGCTTCGAGCAGGGGATCGTGAGCAGCCCCCGTCAGGCCGCGATCCAGCGCATCTGCGCAGTTCGCGGCCCAGCGGTCGCAACGATCCTGCCCTGATCAGCCCGGCAGTCTGGCCAGAATCTGCTGTGCCAGCAGGTCGATGCCCGCCGGCGAGAGGTCGCCGGTCTCAAATGCGGGTGCATCGATCAGGCCAGGAAAGTTGCCGCCCTGCGAGCGACGATAGAGCGGGTCGTAGTGCAGGTCGATGAACTCTCCAAACAGGGTCGGCAAGTCGCCGCGTTCGGCAAGCTGCCGCCAACGCGCCAGCGTTTCGTTGCTCTGCAGACTTCTCAGGCGTTCGATGTTCTGCAGCAGGGTGGGGATGTCATCGCCCAGATAGGCATAGTCACGGATCAGGAAGCTTAGCCTGGCGTCGCGTTCTGCCTCGATCCGGATGCACGGTGCGGCGCGCATTGCGCCGATCAGCGGCTCCGGAATATGGGTGCGGCCAATCTTGCGGCTTTCGGCTTCGACAAACACAGGCCGTGCCGGATCGAGTTTGCGGATGCGGTCATACAGCGTCGTCTCAAAGCCTTTCTGTGTCGGTTGGGGACGGTCGGGCAGGGCGCCGAGCACCGAGCCCTTGTGCGCTGCGATGTCCTCGAGGTCGAGCACCTGGGCGCCATGCCGGGCAAGCGCTTCGAGAATGCGTGTTTTCCCGCTTCCGGTTGCGCCGCAGATCATGCGCAATTGCAGTTGCGGTGCCAGTGCCTCGATCTGTTCGATCACCAGGTGCCTGAATTGCTTGTAGCCACCGGCGAGTTGATGCGCGTCCCATCCGATCAGGCGCAGCCAGGTCACGAACGAGCCGCTGCGTTGGCCTCCGCGCCAGCAGTAGACGAGAGGCCGCCAGCTGCGCGGCTTGTCCTGCATGTAGCCCGAGACATGGCGGGCGATGTTCTCTGCCACCATCGCGCCACCGATGCGACGGGCTTCGAAGGCTGATTTCTGCTTGTAAATGGTTCCGACAACGATACGCTGCTCGTTGTCCAGCACCGGCAGGTTGATGGCGCCGGGTACGTGATCCTCGGCAAATTCGGCGGGGGTGCGGACGTCGATGATCTCGTCAAAGGTTTCCAGCTGTGCTACGGTCGCGACGCCTTTCTGCATGTATTGTTACGGGCAAGGTCGCAATTTTGCCGACTGCCCCGTACTCCCTTCAGGTCATGGATCAGATCAAACTTACCCAATTCTCCCACGGCGGTGGATGTGGCTGCAAAATTGCCCCCGGCGTCCTCTCTGAACTGCTGTCGCAAATGCCGGCCGGCCTTGTCCCGCCCGATCTGCTGGTCGGCACCGATACCGCGGACGATGCGGCGGTGTATCGCCTCAACGACCGCCAGGCCGTGGTGGCAACCACGGACTTCTTTACCCCGATCGTCGATGACCCGCGCGACTTTGGTCGCATTGCGGCCACCAACGCCCTGTCCGACGTTTATGCGATGGGCGGCACCCCGATCTTTGCACTGGCCATTGTCGGCATGCCGCTCGACAAGCTCCCGGGCGAGGTGATCGGCCGCATTCTCGAGGGCGGCGCCTCCGTGTGTCGCGAAGCGGGCATTCCCGTGGCCGGTGGGCACTCGATCGATGTGCTCGAGCCCATCTACGGCCTCGTCGGGATCGGGGTGGTCGATCCCGCGCGCGTTCGCACCAATTCCGGCGCACACGAAGGCGATGCACTGATCCTTAGCAAGCCACTGGGGATCGGCATTCTGTCGGCCGGCCTGAAGAAGGGCATCCTAAGTCCAGAGGGCTATGCCGAAATGCTGCGATGGACCACGACGCTGAACCGTGTCGGCGCGAAACTTGCCGATCTGGAAGGCGTGCACGCCATGACCGACGTAACCGGCTTTGGTCTTGCGGGCCACCTGCTCGAGATGTGTCGCGGGGCAGGGCTTGCGGCCGAGGTCGAGTTCGACAGCCTGCCCGTGATTCCGGAAGCGCTGCACCTCGTTCGCGATGGCGTCGCAACCGGCGCGTCGACCCGCAACTGGGCAAGCTACGGCGCTTCGGTGTCGATGCGCGGAGATGCGCCCGAGTGGCAGCGCAAGCTGGTCACCGATCCGCAGACCTCGGGCGGCTTGCTGATCTCATGCGCGCCAGAGCTTGCGAACGAGGTGCTGGCACTGATCGAGGCGGAGCAGGGCAATGCAGCTCGCGTCATCGGCCACATGCGAGCAGGTTTGCCTGTGCTGACCGTAGCCTGATCCACTCAACGTTTTGCGGTCGCTTGCCCGAGCATCGGTTTGAGCGCCGCCCAAACGGTGTCGAGTACCCGGAACTGGGCCTCTGCGGTAGGGTGTATGCCGTCGGAAAGAAAGAACTCGGGACGGTCGGCAAAGCCCTCCAGCAGGAAAGGCACCAGGGGCACACCCGCTGTCCGGGCGACCTCGGCATAGGCAGCGGAAAAACTGCGCGTGTAGGCAGGGCCATAGTTTGGCGGCATCTGCATGCCCACAAGCAGGATCTTGCTACCGGCCTTGCGCGCTTCCGAGACCATCGCATCAAGGTTCGCGGCCAGCAGCTTCGTGGGCAGGCCGCGCAGGCCATCATTGGCGCCAAGCTCGATAATGACGACGTCGGGCTTGTGCGTGTTCAGTGCAGCGGGCAGGCGGGAGCGTCCGCCCGCCGAGGTTTCACCGGAAACACTGGCATTCACCACCCGATGGGGGAACCCTTCCGTCTCCAGGCGCGTCTGCAACAGGGTGGGCCAGGCTTCTTCGGCTTTGAGCCCGTAGCCGGCAGAAAGGCTGTCCCCCCATACCATGATCGTTGCTGCCTGAGCGGCACCGGCAAACAGAAAAAGCAGGAAGGTGAGCATGGATCGCAGCGGCATTCAAATCTCCAGTCCGGTCCTCGAAGTCGAGGATCTGAGTAAAAGTGTAACGATGGCCGATGGCAAGGGCGAGTTGCATATTCTCAACAGGATCTGTTTCGCGGTCGGTTCGGGCGAGTCGGTGGCAATCGTCGGCGCATCGGGTTCGGGCAAATCCACCCTGCTCGGATTGCTTGCGGGGCTGGATGTTCCCGTCAGCGGCAGTGTGCGAATACTCGGCACCCAGCTGTTCGAGCTCGACGAGGATGAGCGGGCCGCGCTGCGCGGGGAGTCCGTCGGCTTCGTTTTCCAGTCCTTCCAGCTGTTACCGGCACTCACTGCGCTCGAAAACGTGATGCTCCCGCTGGAGCTGGCCGGCAACACCGACGCCGAGGGCATCGCGACCCAATGGCTGGAGCGCGTCGGCCTGGGCAGTCGGATCACGCATTACCCCAAGCATCTTTCCGGCGGCGAGCAGCAGCGCGTGGCGCTTGCGCGGGCCTTTGCCGCCAGTCCCAGGCTGCTCCTTGCCGATGAACCGACCGGCAATCTCGACGCCACAACGGGTCAGGCGATCATCGAGCTGATGTTCACGCTCAACCGCGAAGCGGGTACAACGCTGATTCTGGTGACGCATGACGAGTCTCTGGCGCAGCGCTGCGGTCGAATTCTGCGCATGACGGCCGGCGAGCTTGCCGAGGTCGAAGCCGAAGTGACTGCGCCAGGCTGAGCCTGTCTGCGATCACGGCCTCCGCTGCACCCGGTGCAGACTTTCCCGGTGTCAGCGGATCATGCGGGCCGCGCAAGAACGCGCACCCGCTCAGGCGCCACGCATCCGGCGGCGGACGAAAGGGGGCTCAGGTGCGCCCCGTGTGCGCGGGCGTTCCAGCAAGCCTTGCACGAATCGCCTCGGCGCACGCCACGCCCGAGCGCACCGCCGACTCAAGGGTTGCCGGGTAGTCGGAGTCGATGTAATCGCCCGCAAGCCACAAACCGGGTACCGGCGTGCGGATGCCGGGACGGAGAAGATCCGGACGGCACGCAAAAGTCGCACGTTTCTCCACGATTACCTGCGACCACCGGGGCGCCGGAAGGCGGCGTCCGAGCTCGCGCTCGAGCTGGGCAAGCACGGCGAGGATCAGCTCATCGTGCGACCAGCCTTCGTACTCACCGTGCGCACTGATGACGCAGGCCAGCAACCCCGCTTCGCCGCCAAAGCGGCCGCGGTCGAACGCCCACTGGGCGGGGCCGTCCGCCAGCCCGATCATCGCTTCCGGCAGGGTCTGACCTTCACCCAGCGCCAGATAGACGGTTGCGATCGGCTCGTGCGGCAGTGCCTCGATCTGCGTCACCAGGCGATCGCACGCGCCCGTTGACGCGAGCAGACTGGTGGCGTGGTAGGGCGCGGTGGCGATGACGACCTGGGTCCAGGGCTGGCTTCCCGGATCTCCATTGAGCCAGAACCCGCTCTCACTCGGGGTGATCGCGTCAATACCGTTTCCGGTGCGCAGCTTGCCCCTTCGGGTTGCCAGATAGCGCGCAGCGGCGACCGGGAACAGCTCCGACAGATCGATGCGCGGAATCAGCAATTCGCTGGCGGAGGCCGATGCGGCAAGGCTGTCGCGCAACACGTTCGCAAAGATCTGTGCCGAGGCTTCGGCGCTCGGCGTATTGAGTGCCGCCACGCACAGAGGCACCCAGACCAGTTCGCACAGGTTTGCGGTCTGGCGCGTGGTCCTGAGCATGTCGTCTACCGTCATGCCGGCTGCGACACGGAAGCCGGCCTTGCGCAGCCAGCGCATCAACCGCAGCATGGCGAAGCGATCCTGCCAGTCAAGGCCCTTTGCCAAGAGCAACCCGACAGCAAGGTGGAAGGGAGCGGGCAGGGGGGCTGCCTTCAGGCTCATGCGGCCCGGAACATGCAATGTGAGGGGCAGGCGTTCGAGCTGCTTGGGCGAGCCGCCCGTCAGGCGCAGAAGCCGCGTCAGCTCGGTATAGGCGCCAATCAGGATGTGCTGACCATTGTCGATTTCCCGCCCATCCTTGCGGACGACCCGTGCCCTGCCGCCGAGCGTGAGCGAACGTTCGAACACGGTGGCATGAATTCCGTGCCGCGTCAGCTCGACCGCACAGGCGAGGCCTGCATAGCCGGCTCCGATGATTGCGACTGCAGGGACCCCGCTCATCTCAACCCTTCATCCAGGTCCAGCCGGCGAGCCAGACCTTGCGCACCGGGGTCAGCGAGGTGCGACGGTCGAGTACGAGGAAGCCATCGCGGGCAATCTCCTTCAGCAGCGTGCGGTAGATCGCTGCCATGACCAGGCCGGGACGCTGACTCTTGCGGTCAACCGCCGGCAGGCTGGCGAAGGCCTGATCGTAGAACTGCTCGGCACGCTCCGTCTGAAACGCCATCAGCTCACGGAAATTGTCCGAATACTTGGCTTCGAGGATATCGCTTGCCGGGACGTTGAAGCGCTGCAGGTCCTCGATCGGCAGGTAGATCCGGCCGCGGCGGGCATCCTCACCAACATCGCGAATGATGTTGGTGAGCTGGAACGCCATGCCGAGATCATGCGCGTACTTCTGCGTCTGGCGATCGGTGTAGCCGAAAATCTCGGCCGCGAGCAGGCCGACCACGCTGGCCACGCGATAACAGTAGAGCTGCAGGCCCTTGAAATCGAGGTAACGCGTCTGCTGCAGATCCATCTCCATGCCGTCGATGATCTCGAGCAGTTGTTCCTGCGGCAGGCTGAATTGAGCGCTGACGTCCTGAAGCGCGTGACCGACCGGGTGCGTCGGCGTCCCGCCAAACACGCGTCCGATCTCATGTCGCCACCAGTCGAGCTTGGTGTGTGCAAGGGAGACGTCGTGGCATTCATCGACCACGTCGTCCACCTCGCGACAGAATGCATACAGTGCGGTGATCGCCCGGCGCCGCTCGGGCGGCAGGAACATGAAGCTGTAGTAGAAGCTGGAGCCACTCTTGGCGGCCTTGTCCTGGCAGTAATCGTGGGGATTCATTGTTTTTTCTCTTGAAACAGGGCGCGCCAGGCGATTCGCACCCAGTCGGTCTTGCCCAGTACCGGGCGATGGCGGAACACATCGTAACCGGCCGACTCGATGCAATCCAGAATTCGCAGGCCACCGGCGATGACCAGCCGCAGTTCCCAGCCCACCCTGCCGGGCAGACGCAGTGCGAGCGGGGCGCCTTCGAGCATCATCGCGCGCGCGCGCTTCACCTCGAAGGCAAGCAGCGCGCGCCAGCGCTCGTCACACCGGGCGGCTTCGATATCGGATGCTTCGACACCAAAACGCACCAGATCCTCGTGCGGGATGTAGATGCGATCCTTACGCCAATCGACCGCGACATCCTGCCAGAAGTTGATCAGTTGCAGGCTGCTGCAGATGCAGTCTGAAAGATGAAAGTTGTCGCCTTCCGTCCTGTCATACAGATGAAGCAGCAGCCGCCCGACCGGATTCGCCGACCGTCGACAGTAATCGAGCAGTTCGGGGAAATCTGCGTAGCGCGTCTTGCCAACGTCCTGGCTGAATGCATCGAGCAGGTCGCGTAACAACTGTACGGGCAAGTCGAATTCGCGGACAGCCCGGCCCAGGCGTTCGAACATCGGCGCGAGCGTGGCATCGCGGATGGTTTCACCGCGCTCCATCGCGTTGAGTGCGTTGCGGTAGTCGTTCAGTCGCGCCAGGCGCATCACCGCCGTGGCGTCGCCCTCGTCGGCGATGTCGTCCGCGCTGCGGGCAAAGACATAGATCGCTTCGACCGGTTCGCGCAGACGCGCGGGCAGCAGAAATGACGCAACGGGGAAGTTTTCGTAGTGATCGACGGGCATCGGAGCAGGCAGGAAGCACGGATTTTGGCGCGGATGACGCGGGCGGAGTATAAGCGAAGACGCCCTTCGGGCACTTTCTACGTCTTCGGCAGTCAGGTTGCCATGCTCAAAATCGCAAAACTCGGCAAGACCCTCGCGACGGTGCCGCCCCGCAAACTCTTCGACCTGCTCAACCTCGAAGTTGGCGCTGGCGAATGCGTGGCCATCATCGGCGAATCCGGGGTCGGGAAATCAACGCTGCTCAACTGCATTTCCGGTCTCGAGCCTGTCAGCAGCGGCAGTATCCGCGTTGGCGACACCGAACTGGCTGGGCTTGGCGACGACGCCTTGTCCCGCCTGCGCCGTGACCGTTTCGGTTTCGTGTTTCAGGCCTTTCACGTTCTTCCTCATCTCACCTTGCTCCAGAACGTGGCGGTGCCGCTGTGGCTGCAAGGCCGGCAGGGCGCCGAAGCAGACCGGTGTGCGCAGGACATGCTGGAGCGTGTCGGGCTCGGCAAGCGTGCGGGCGACTGGCCTGGAAATCTGTCTGGCGGGGAATTGCAGCGTGTCGCCATTGCACGGGCCCTGGTGCACCGGCCCATGGTAGTGCTCGCGGATGAACCTACCGGCAACCTCGACCCGGCACGGGCGATGGACGTGCTCGACCTGCTTCTGAGCAGCATCCGCACCGGCGGTGCAGCGGGCGTGCTGGTCACGCATTCGCGTGCGGCGGCTCAGCGCGCTGACCGGGTGTTCGAACTGCGGCAGGACGGACTGGTGCAGGTGGTGGTCGCTGCGCAATGAATCCAGCCTTGATCCGCCTCTTTGCCGCCAGTCTTGGGCGCCGGCGATTGGCCACCGCGCTTGCCTTGATCGCCATTGCACTTGGGGTGGCACTCGGGCTCGCAGTGCAGCTGATTCATGAGGCAGCGCTCGACGAGTTCGGGCGGGGAATGCGCGAACTCGCGGGGGAGGCCGATCTTCAGGTCAGGTCCGGGCGGGGCGGGTTCGATGAGAACCTCTACCTCACCCTCGCCCAGCGGCCCGAGGTGGCTGAAGCGAGTCCGGTGCTGGAAGTTGAGGCGCGTTTGCCGGGCCGGGCGGGCACGCTGCGGATTCTTGGCATTGATCTCTTTCGCATCGCCCAGGTCCAGCCCGCGCTCATGCCTGTGGCCGATGATCGCGATGCCCGCTTCGCGGCCTTGCAGCCCAACACGGTCTTTCTCAGCGTCGCTGCCCGGGAGAAAGGGGTGACCGAAGGAGCGCATGTGCTGCGCGTGCAGGCGGGGCTGGAGGTCGTCAGTTTCCGGGTGGCGGGCACCGTGCCCGGCGCGGGTGCCAGGCAGGCGCTTGGGGTGATGGATATCGCCGCGGCACAGGAGGCCTTTGGCCAGGTCGGTCGGCTCACGCGCATCGACCTGAAACTCGCCCCGGGTGTGGGGCGCGAGCAGGCCATTGCCCGTCTGGCGCCACTGTTGCCTGCAGGGACCAGCATGAGTCAGCCCGAAGCCTCGGGCACCGAGGCGGCGGCGCTCTCCCGCGCGTACCGCGTCAACCTCACCATGCTTGCCGCAATCGCCTTGCTGACTGGCGGTTTTTTGGTGTTCTCCACTCAATGGCTATCGGTGGTGCGACGTCGGCGCGAATTTGCGCTGTTCCGTGCGCTTGGCATGACGCGCGGAACCCTGTTGCGGGGGTTGCTGCTGGAAGGTGCAATCACCGGCCTCGCAGGCGGTATCGCAGGCGTCGCGCTTGGGCACCTGTTTGCCGGTCTCGCCTTTCGCCTTTTCGGGGGCGACCTCGGTGCCGGCTATTTCGAGGGCATTCGCCCTTCACTTCAGTTTTCCCCTGCTGTAACCGGTTTCTACATCGCACTTGGCGTTGTCGCGGGGATTGCCGGTGCGTGGGTTCCTGCGCGCGACGCGGCATTCATGTGGCCCGCCTCTGGTTTGAAGGCGGGGGCAACCGAAGTGGCCGTGCTCGGAGCTGGAAAGTCACGGGGCGGCCTCGCGCTGCTGTGCTTCGGGCTGGGTCTGCTGGCCTGCCTGCTGCCACCGCTGAGCGGGATTCCCGTCGGAGGGTACCTGGCAGTTGCACTGGCTTTGGCGTGTGCGGTACTGGTTCTGCCGGGAGCGACCCGGGTCGCAATGCAGGTGCTGAACATCGGGCACGGGGCCGTGTGGCGTCTTGCCCATTCGCGCCTCGCGGCAGCGCCCGGACAAGCCGTGGTTGCAGGGGCCGGCGTGGTTGCAAGCGTTGCACTCGCGGTATCGATGGCGATCATGGTCAGCTCGTTCCGGGTGTCGGTTGATGACTGGCTGAGCACGGTGTTACCTGCAGATCTGTACCTGCGAGCATCGAGCGCAGGGGCCAGCGGCTTCTTTGATGCTGATGCCCTGGAGCGGGTCAAAATGACCCCCGGCGTCGAATTCACCGATACGGTGCGAGCAACAGAGTTGAGACTTATCGACGGTCGTCCGCCCGTGACCCTCATCGCGCGTGCAGTCAGCCGCGGCTGGGGTTTGCCACTGGTGTCGGGCAGTCTGGCTCCGCCATCAGGGGGGGCTGCCTCGGAGATGCCATCTGCCTGGATCTCCGAGGCCGTCGCGGATCTGATGCAGCTGGCTCCTGAGCGCACGATTGAACTCCCGATCGCGGGGCGCATGATTCAGTTCAGGGTGGCCGGCGTGTGGCGTGACTACGCGCGCCAGAACGGGGCTGTCGTTATTGATCGCGACGTGTATCGCCGGTTGTCCGGTGACCTGAAGGTGAATGACGTCGCGATCCGTCTAAGCACCGGCACATCCGCAGACGAAGTGGCGTTTGCGCTGCGCGAGCACTTCGGTGACGAGCTCGTCGAAATTGCGCTGCCAGGCGAAATACGCAAGATCAGCCTGGAGATCTTCGACCGGACATTTCTGGTGACCTATCTCATGGAAGCGGTCGCAATCATGATCGGTCTGTTCGGCATTGCAAGCACCTTCGCCGCGCTGTCGACTGCGCGCAGGGGTGAGTTCGGCATGCTCAGGCACCTTGGGATGACCCGCACGGAAATCGGGCGGTTGATCGCGCTCGAAGGCGGGCTGACGGCGGCTGTCGGGGTCGGGGTCGGGTTGATCGCGGGCGGCGGGATTGCCTGGATTCTGATCGAGGTGGTTAATCGCCAGAGTTTTCACTGGAGCATGGATTTTCACGTTCCTTACGCCGGCCTGGCATTGTTCTCGTTCGGGCTGGTTGCCCTTGCCACGATGGTGGCGCGATTGGCCGGATACCGGGCCATGCGTCAGTCTGCGGTGCTCGCAGTTCGGGAGGACTGGTAATGCTGAGATGGTATTCGCGCGTGATGGCGGCCTGGCTATTCGGCGCCGTGTTCATGTCAAGTGCAGCCTGCCTGGCTGCCAACGATACCGAGGCGCTGCGCGGTGTGGGGCTTCCCTATCCCGCGGTCACTCCCGGTGCAGCACTTGCGTTTCCGCGTGACCATGGTGCGCATCCCGAGTTTCGGACCGAATGGTGGTACATCACCGGATGGTTGAGTGACGAAGCCGGCGTAGAACGTGGCTTTCAGCTGACCTTCTTTCGGGTGCGACCGCGCATCGGAGAAGGAAGCCCCAGTCGCTTCAGCCCCAGCCAGTTGATGCTGGCGCATGCGGCGGTGGCCGATCCTGGCAAGGGGCGTTTGCTCCATGCGGAACGCGCCGAGCGCAGTCTCCCGCCACTGGCAGGCGCCGGCGAAGCGCATACCGATGTGCGCATCCGCGACTGGTCGCTGACCTGGAGCGAAGCGCCTGACACGCCGGGCGTTTACCGCGCACGGGTCGGCGCAGGCGAGTTTGCCTTCGATCTCGAACTGCGCCCGGATGGGGTGCCGGTCCTGAACGGGGAGGGGGGCTACAGCCGCAAGGCACCTGACCCGAAACATGCGAGCTACTACTACAGCCGTCCGCACCTGAAGGTCAGCGGACAACTGCGTGCGGGGCAGGGCAGCCATCGTGTCACCGGCACGGCATGGCTCGATCATGAATGGTCGAGCGAGATCATGCCGGCGGATGCACGGGGCTGGGACTGGATCGGCATCAACCTGAATGACGGTGGCGCCTTGATGGCATTTCGCATGCGGGGCGATAAGGACATACCGGTCTGGAGCGCGGCCACGCTGCGTGATGCAGATGGCAGTTTGCGCACACTCGAGTTCGATGAGGTCCGTTTCGTGCCCAGGCGGGAATGGCGCTCGCTGCGCTCGGGGGCCACCTACCCGGTAGAGTGGAGCCTCCGTCTCGCAGGTACGGACGATGCGCCGGAGCGTACTTTCCGCATCGTTCCGCTGATGGATGACCAGGAACTGGACAGCCGGGCGTCGACCGGTGCGATCTACTGGGAGGGTGCGGTGCGACTGTTCGAGGGCGACACTGAACTGCGCGAAATCGGCAAGGGCTACCTTGAGATGACGGGGTATGCCGAACGGCTTGAAATGTAAGCGCAGCCCTGTTCGAAGCTAATCGGTCAAGGGAACAGCTTTTACGACCAGATCACCCTGAGCGTAATTGAATCCGTAGTCGCGCAGGGAATCATGTAGCAGCGCGTCGTCGACTTCCGAGGCAATCACGGGAATCGACAGCGCGGCCGCCATTCCGCACAGGGCCTGAGCGACATTGCAGCCGGCCTCCAATCCAAAAGATTCCACCAGGGATTTCAGGCTGATCTTGACGAAGTCCGGATGCAGCGATGGCAGCAGCGCGGTTGCTCCACCGTCGAGCCTCTCGATTGCAATCCGCATCCCGATCTGGTGAGCCTGTTCGAATAAAAGCCGGCACTCTTCGGGCGCCTGCTCGGTCAGCCGGGCAGGAAACTCAAGGATGACCATCGAGGGCGACAACTCAGCCTCAGTGAGCAGAGTGACCAGTCTGGGCAGGTAAGCCTGTGGATTGGCCACCGTGGCCGGGGTGAGATTGAGGCTGAACTGTTTGACGTCCGACTGACGTGAAATCAGGCGGCAGGCGTGCTCCGCCACCCACAGGTCAAGTTCGAGCAGCGCATCGGGAGCGTCGATGCCGGATAGCAACTCCATGGGGGAGTGCATGCCGCCGGTGGTGTCGCTGACCCGCAGCAAGACTTCGTACCATTCACCCTGAACGGTGTCGTCGAGGTCCTTGATCGCTTGCTTGAAGAGCGACAGGCGCTGATAGGGAATCGCGCCCGAAATCGTCATGCCCGCTGCGGGGAGATCGGTCTTCCGTCGGTTGCCAGAGGGCTCTGCAGAGTGTTCCACCACCTGATTACGACCGGCCTTCTTTGCTGCATAGCAGGCAAGGTCGGCTGCTACAAGCAGGTCGGACGCACTGCTGGTCCGGCCGTCGATTCGCACCAGTCCGATACTGGCACCCACCGTAAAGCGCCGTTCCTCCCAATGGAAGCGGTAGGTGGACACGACTTCGCGCAAACTCTCGGCCAGGCCCCGCGCATCGGTCGGACTGCATTCGTGGAGGATAAGCGCGAACTCGTCCCCGCCAATGCGGCTGATCAGATCGCCAGTTCGTACTCGCTGCCGGATCAGGCGTGCGATGTTCTGCAGCAACTCATCGCCTGCAGCATGCCCGCAACTGTCATTCACGATCTTGAAACGGTCCAGGTCGATGAAGCAGAGCGTTGCATGATCACCAGATCTGCGGGAGCGCGTAACCGCATTCTCGAGCGCCTGCTCGAAGGCACGTCGGTTAGGCAGACCTGTCAGTGGGTCATGAAGCGCCTGATATGCGAGTTTCGACGTTGCCTCATCGATGCGGGCCTGCAGATTGCTGTGCGCCTGCGCAATCGACTGTGCCATGTTGTTGAATCCGCGCTGCAGGGCTCTCAATTCGTCGCTCGGGGCGTCGTCAGCCACCGCGACATCGAGCTCGCCGGCGCCGATGCGACTGACCGCCTCGACCAGCCTCGCCAATGGCTTCCCCACCGACGAGGCCAGACGGGACGCAAGCAAGCCCGCCAGCCCCATCCCGATGATGAACAGACTGAGTGCGGTCAGAATCACATCCTGTTTGCGCCCTTCGATTGCCTGATTGCTGAGCTCGACATAGACCCAGCCAATATTCTCCCGCTCACTCATACCGCTCTTACGGAGTTGCGGCTCGAAAACGTCGTTCATTACCAGCGGTTCAGCTACGACCGGGGCCGCATAGCCAATACGCTTCGTATTGCGCCCGATATTCCGAGGGTGTTCAGTTTGAGTGACCAACCCGGGATGGACGAGCTCCATCCGGCCGCTGACGGCAAGCAAGCCCCCATCCCTGTCGAACAGCGCCGCGCCAGTAACGTCTGGCTGGTCCAGCACCGCCTGCAGCAGCCCCATTTGAGTCAATCGGTTTCCCGAAATCACCGCATATTCGGAGGCGGGCGCAAGGAAGCTGACGATTGCGATCCCTCGATCGTCGAGCGCCGCATCGATCGACTGTGTTCCGCGCCAGAAGAACAGACCAGCGATACAGGTTGCAAGCAGCGCGGCAGGCAGCAGCCCGACCAGGAGAAGACGCTGCCGAAGCGAAAGTTTTCTGAACAAACTCATTTCTTTCGGGTGCCTGCAATGCGTTCCATCAACTCCGTGTCACTTGGCACATCCAGTCCGAGTGAGCGCGCAACCTGTCGATTTACAGCAACCGAAAATCGGACCGGATTCAGAACAAGCGGTTGACTCAAACTCTCTGGTCCGGCGGTGCGCAGCCACGCCGCAAAATCTCCCGCTACATCTTCGGGCGAGCTATACACCGCAGCGAGTGCGCCAGCCTGAACGTAGGCCTGCGAGTAGGCGAGGATTGGCTTACGGTAGCGATAACTTGTCAGCAGGATGGTGCGCGCCGAGGCCTGCGAGGCGACGATGGGATCGGGAATCATCAACAATGCATCACTGGCCTGCAGCAATTGTTCAAGCTGAGGAAGGAGATCCTCGACCGTGCCAATGCGCCGGGAAAGCAAGCTGACGCCAGAATCGGCTGCGGCCGTCGAGAACACCTTTTCGAGATCGAGGCTGTCCGGGCCGATGATCAAGCCGACCGTTCGCACGTTCGGCGCCACCGCGCTTGCCAGCCGCATATGCCGCGCAGCCGGATGATCCAGCACCATTGCAGACAGCTCCGCGTCCGGAAACGCAGCGATCAGGCTTCGGTGCTGGGCCCGGCTGACAAGAACTGAAAGTATGGGGCCACGAAACTTCTTCAGTATTTCCTCGGTTGCGCGCGCGCCGACAGCGACGATCACATCGGCCTGCTCGAGAACGGGGGTGTTAAGGCCTTCGTCGACGCTGCCACCATCGGCAATATGATGGGAGAGGGGCGTGACCGATCGCTGCAACGCCTCCAGAAACTGCCGGTGCGGACCGGATGACTGGGACAACGCAAGCGCGACATCCATCGCACATGCCGGCGCAGAAAGCGCAAGCACGGTAGCTAATACCGGCAGCAGGAAGAACGTTCTCCAACCTCTAAGCATGTCGGACAAGCGAATAGACCTGTTGGCTAAGTTTGTTAACCAAGTTCGGTACGCGCAGGACTGGAGTGATTGCAGGGGAACGGTATAAGCCTTGTCTCATTCTGTGGTACGCGACCCCAGGGTGCGACTGCAGGTCGTTTCAACACCAGTGCGCACATTCATAAATAGGGTTTCATATCGCATTTTTTGTACCCTTCGCAGGCTCTCACGGGGGATGCGGTACGGTCAAGCAATCTGTCGAGCTCTCGGTGCCGATGCGCATGTGACGCCGCGCCTGTGTATAATTCGCGGCCGCGCGTCGTCGCGGCACCTCGCGAGGGTGGCGGAATTGGTAGACGCACTGGATTTAGGTTCCAGCGCCGCAAGGCGTGAGAGTTCGAGTCTCTTCCCTCGCACCAGGATTTCAGACCCATCAGAAACGCCGGGCAGTTCATGGCTGCCCCGTGTTCGGCATGGGGCGGTATCGTCCGGCAGTGCAGCGTCCTGCCAACTGTCGCGAAACAAGAGCTGACGTACGCGCATCAGGCGTGAGTACGTGCTCAGTTCTCGATGTCCAGGTACAGCGTTTCCTTCAGCTCTTCCATTACCACGTAGCTTCTCGACTCCGCTGCAGATGGCAACTGGGTCAGCAGATCGCCGAGCAGTCGGCGGTATTCGCTCATCTCGCCAATCCGGGCCTTGATCAGATAGTCGAAATCACCCGAGACCAGGTGGCACTCCATCACCTCGGGGATCGTCGTGAGTTCCTTGCGGACGCGCTCGAATACCTCGCCCGACCGGGTCGACAACTTGATCTCAATGAAAACCAGCAGACTCTTGCCCAGCGCCTGCGGATCCAGGTGAGCGTGATAGCCAGTGATGATTCCGTCTCGCTCAAGCCTGCGCACGCGCTCGGTACACGGCGTTGCCGACAAGCCGATCCGCTGTGCGAGTTCCGTCATTGAAACTCGGCCGTTCTTCTGCAGTTCTACAAGGATTTTCCGGTCGATTCGATCGAGATTCTGCATTTCACCATCCATTGATACCGAAAGCATATATTCGGAAGTATTCACTGCTTTCTTACTGTACTTTAGTGTCTTTCGCTACTCAACAGTCAATACACTAGCGAAATTCTACTACTTTGAGTTCAGGAGAAAGGTCATGCGTGTTCTGGTTCTCGGCAGCGGTGTGGTTGGAACGACGACCGCCTATTTTCTGGCGCGTGCCGGAGCAAAGGTGACGGTTATCGATCGCCAGCCGGCGCCTGCCATGGAGACCAGTTTTGCGAACGCAGGACAGGTTTCTCCTGGATACTCGACACCCTGGGCGGCACCCGGCATTCCCCTGAAAGCACTGAAGTGGCTTTTTCAGCGTCATGCGCCACTGGCCATCCGCGCCGATGGCAGCCTGTTCCAGTTGCGCTGGATGATGGAGATGCTTCGCAACTGTACAGCCGAGCGTTATGCCGAGAACAAGGCAAGAATGATGCGTCTGTCCGAGTACAGTCGCGACTGCTTGCGCACCCTGCGCAGCGATACCGGATTGCACTATGAAGAGCGGAGCAAGGGCACCCTGCAATTGTTCCGGTCCGCGGCACAACTGGAGTCTGCGCGCCAGGACATCCGCGTACTCGAGGAGTTTGGCGTTCCTTTTGAACTGCTCGACCGCGATGGGCTCATTCGTGCGGAACCCGCGCTTGCCCGGGCAGATGCGCAGCTCGTCGGCGGCTTGCGCCTCCCCAATGACGAAACGGGCGATTGCCAGCTGTTCACAACGCGGCTTGCTGAGATGGCCCGCGACCTGGGCGTCGAATACCGTTTCGGCGTTTCAGTGGACGAAATCATGACCGGAGGTGGCGGGATCATCGGCGTTCGCGTCGGTGACGATGTCCTCTCTGCCGATCGCTACGTGCTCGCTCTTGGCAGCTATTCGCGCAGTCTGCTCGCACCCTTGGGGCTGGACCTCCCGGTCTATCCGCTCAAGGGCTATTCCCTTACGATCCCGCTCGCAGACGAAAGCGCCGCCCCGGTTTCGACGGTTCTGGATGAAACCTACAAGGTGGCCATCACGCGCTTCGACCAGCGGATCAGGGTAGGGGGGATGGCCGAACTTGGTGGCTTCGATCTTGGTTTGAATCCACGCCGCCGCGAGACCCTTGAAATGGTCGTGGGCAGCCTTTTTGGTGGCTGTGGCGACCTGTCTGCGGCAGAGTTCTGGACCGGGCTGCGACCGATGACACCGGACGGTACTCCGATCGTGGGTGCAACCGCGTACCCCGACCTGTACATCAATACCGGGCACGGCACCCTCGGCTGGACCATGGCCTGCGGATCTGGGCAGTTGCTGGCCGATGTCATCACCGGTCGTCAGCCGGCGATCCGTCACGACGACCTGGCGATCTCTCGTTACGCCAAAAAGTCAGCGAGTGGCAGCAAACTCCCAAACCTGCAGCCTGCGGGGTAAAGGCACCCAGTACTCAATAAGCCATCAGAACGGCGGCTCGCTCGAGAAAGATAGCAGGCGGCCGTTGTCCGGGTGTTGAAGCTCAAGGCTGGATGCGTGCAGTAGCAGGCGTCCAGCCTTGTCTATTTCGGGGGTGCCATAGAGTGCATCACCGAGAATCGGGTGACCCAGGGTCAGCATGTGCACCCGGAGTTGATGCGTACGGCCCGTGATCGGCGTGAGCTCAACCCGTGTCAAATCGGCACTGGCATCGCGCGCAAGCACACGGTAGTGGGTCGTCGACGGTTTGCCGAAATCGAAATCCACCTTCTGTAACGGACGATTCGGCCAGTCAGCGATCAGCGGGTAGTCGAGAGTTGCTTCGTCGCTGGCAAGCAGGCCGCTGACGACTGCGAGGTAACGCTTGTGAACCTCGCGTTCCTGGAACATCACACTCAGCCGCCGATGCGCCACCGTATTGCGAGCAAGCACGATCAGTCCGGAGGTTTCCATATCGAGGCGGTGGACAATCAAGGCATCGGGGAAATCGGCCTGCACGCGGGAGACCAGGCAATCCGCCTTTTCCGGGCCACGTCCGGGAACCGACAGCAGTCCGCCAGGCTTGACCACGACCAACATCGAAGCATCGACATGGAGGTAATCGAGTGGCTCGGGTGGTGGCGGAGAATATGGTGCGGGGCTCATGCCGGAAATTCGGTACTCGTAAGCGGGTGGCGATTGTCACCGCGAAAGCAGCACGGAGTAAATCGCATTCTTTGGATTGCGGCAGACTCGATACTATGAATCTATAACCGCCATAATGTGTATTATGTAAACTTAAGTGCATTCTTTGCAAACCAACACCTGCTTCCTGCCAGGCAATCACTCACTCAAACCCTTCGCAACGTCCAGCGCCTGATCGATGCGCTCCACTGCATGGATCTCCATTCCCTCGATCGGATGTCGCGGCATGTTTGCCTTGGGCACGATCGCGGTGTCGAATCCGAGCTTTGCCGCTTCCTTCAGTCGCTCCTGCCCGCGAGGCGCGGGACGGATCTCGCCTGCAAGGCCGACTTCGCCAAACACGGCGAGCCCTTGCTTGAGCGGCCGGTCGCGCAAGGACGAGACCGTGGCCAGCAGTATCGCAAGATCGGCCGCAGGCTCGGTGATCTTGACGCCGCCGACTGCGTTTACGAACACGTCCTGATCGAAGCAGACGATACCGGCGTGCCGGTGCATGACTGCAAGCAGCATCGCCAGTCGGGTCTGTTCGAGCCCGACCGAAAGCCTGCGGGGGTTTGGACTCTGTGCGCCATCGACCAGCGCCTGGATCTCAACCAGCAAGGGGCGCGTACCTTCCTGGGTGACGAGAACACAACTGCCCGAGACCTGCTCTGCGTGCTGCGACAGAAAAAGCGCTGACGGATTGGAGACGCCTCTCAAGCCGCGATCAGTCATCGCGAACACGCCGAGTTCATTGACCGCACCGAAGCGATTCTTGAACGCGCGCACAAGACGGAAGCTCGAATGATTGTCGCCCTCGAAGTACAGCACCGTATCGACGATGTGTTCGAGCACGCGCGGACCGGCCAGGGTGCCATCCTTGGTGACATGTCCGACCAGAATCAGGGTCGTGCCACTTTGCTTCGCAAAGCGCGTGAGCTGTGCGGCACACTCCCTCACCTGCCCCACAGAGCCCGGCGCTGACTGCAGGCTTTCGGAGTAGACCGTCTGAATCGAGTCGATCACCGCAACCCTGGGCGCAGCGGTTTTGAGCGTATCAAGAATACGCTCGAGATTGATTTCTGCAAGCAGCTGCAGCTCTCCGGCCTGCAACTGCAGGCGCTGAGCCCGCAATGCAACCTGTTCGCCGGACTCTTCGCCGCTGACATAGACCACGGGATGCGTCGCGGCGAGGTGGCACAGCGCCTGTAGCAAGAGCGTCGATTTGCCGATGCCAGGGTCGCCCCCGATGAGTACGACGCCACCTGCCACCAGCCCTCCGCCGAGGACACGGTCGAACTCGTCGATGCCCGTCGGTGTTCTGGGCTCTTCTCTGGGCTGAAGGGCGGACAGGGGCTGAAGTCTGGAGGCCGCGCCGGCAAGGGCAGCGAAACGGCTGGGTGCGCCCCCTCCCCCACGTTCGATGACGGTTTCGGTCAGTGTGTTCCATGCCTGGCACTGCGGACACTGGCCTTGCCAGCGAGGTGTCTGTGCGCCGCAATCGGAGCACACATAGGCCGACTTGGCTTTCGCCATCAGCTAAGGCCTTGTTCGGCTGCCCGCGTAGCCACCGTTGCAGCCATCTCCGTGAGCTCGGCACAGGCATGCTCGGCAAAGGTGGTGATCAGGCGCGACCGGAACTTGTCGCGCGGGATGATGACTTCAAGCGGGGTGTAAAGCCGGGGCTCAAGCGGGATGCCCACCAGTTTGCCCTCGCGAAGATCGCGCAGAATGGCGGCTCGGGATGCGACTGCGTAGCCCATGCCCTCGGCTGCAAGGTGCTTTACCGTGGCGAGGCTGCCGAGTTCGGCGCAGATGTTGATTTCGCTCATCGGCACGCCTGCGGCTTCGAAGAACTGCTCTGCAAGCTCCCTGATCGCATTGCCGGGGTCGCGGGTGATGAAGGGGTGCTCGATCAGGTCTTCCGCCTTCAGCGAAGTGGCTTGCGCCAGCGCGTGCGTCGGCGCACAGATGACCAGCAGGTCATCCTGAGCCGCGCTGAAGCGTTCGATTGCAGGCTGATCAGACACGATTTCAATCAGCCCGATATCGAGATCGCGTGCGGCGACACGATCTTCGGTGAGCTGCGAATTACCCACCACGACCCGTGGCACCACGCGCGGAAACCGGCGCTTGAAGCTCTCCAGCAGGCGCGGCAGCCAGTAGGCAGCGATGGTGGTACTGGTGCCGATATTGATGGCACCTGACAACTCGTCGGTCAGCTCGGATACGCGCGACTCGAGTTCGTCAGACAGGCCAAGGATGCGCTCGGCGTATGCGAGCACAAGCTCACCTGTCGGTGTCAGTGAGATGTGGCCATGACCGCGCTCGAGGAGTCGGGTGTTGAAGTGCTCTTCCAGTTGCTTGATCTGAAAGGTCACGGCGGGCTGTGTCATGAACAAATGCTCGGCTGCGCGCGTGAACGAGCCGTGCTTTGCCACAGCGTGAAAAACTTGCAACCGACGATCTGCCATGATTATTCAATAAACCTTGTTTATATGGAGGATTACACCACAGATCACGTTTCAACTCACCCCGGTTTGCGCAAGGCCGTAACAAGTTTCTTCCCTTCGTGATATAAACCGCGCTTCCGCTAACGCGACGGTGTGTACCGCAACGATGCCGCTCGGCTTTTATATCATCATGGCAGCGCAGTTCTTTTCTGCGCTCGCTGACAACGCTCTGCTGATCGTCGCCATCGCGCTTTTACGGGATATGGCGTCTCCTGCGGAGTACGAGCCACTGCTCAAGCTGTTCTTCACAGTGTCATACGTGGCGCTGGCGGCTTTTGTGGGCGCATTCGCGGACTCGATGCCCAAGTGGCGGGTCATGCTGATCAGCAATACGATCAAGATCGGCGGATGCCTGATGCTTTTCCTCAGCGCACACCCCTTGCTCGCCTATGCGGTGATCGGCCTGGGTGCAGCCGCATACTCCCCGGCCAAGTACGGCATCCTCACCGAATATCTTCCACATCGGCTGCTCGTGGTCGCCAATGGCTGGATTGAAGGCCTGACCGTTGGTGCGATCATTGTCGGCACGGTGATGGGTGGCCTGCTGATCCGTGAAGACGTTTCAGGCTGGCTGCTTGCGCTTCACCTGCCCTTCGTCACCTCGGCGTTCGAGGCCAGCGTGCTTGCAATCGGCACCCTTTACCTGGTCGCCGCCTGGTTCAACTTCCACATTCCCGATACCGGCGTTGACCACAAGCCGCTCAAGAACAACCCGCTGTACCTGATTCACGACTTCAATCACTGCCTGAAGCTGCTCTGGCGCGACAAGCTCGGCCAGATCTCGCTTGCCGTCACCACCCTGTTCTGGGGCGCTGGCGCGACGCTGCAGTTTATCGTCATCAAGTGGGCCGAACACAATCTGGGTCTCGGCCTGTCGGAGGCGTCGATGCTGCAGGGCGTGGTCGCGATTGGTGTGGCCGTGGGTGCAATTCTCGCCGCACGCTTTGTGACCCTGAGACGTTCGGTCAGGGTCATTCCTTTGGGTATTGCCATGGGCCTGATGGTGCTGCTCATGACCGCCGTGACCAATACCACCATCGCGATGGTATTGATGGTCGTGGTCGGCGCACTGGCCGGATTCTTCGTTGTGCCGATGAATGCACTGCTGCAGCACCGCGGACATATCCTGATGGGCGCCGGGCACTCGATTGCGGTACAGAATTTCAACGAGAACCTGTCCATCCTGATCATGACGGGCGGCTACGCGCTGCTGATCATGTTCGGTCTTTCGATCAATATCGTGATCGTTCTCTTCGGGCTCTTCGTCGCCTCTTCAATGTTCTTCGTCAAGCTCCGCCATGAAGCGAACCAGCGAGTGAAGGACGACGTCGGGCAACTTGAAGATCTGCACCACTGATCAAGCAGATCCGTGCCCCCGCTACTCCGGGGACACCAGGCCGCGAGCGAAACACAGATCCTCCCACGCCTTGCCCTTGTCCTGCGGATTACGCAGCAGGTAGGCGGGGTGATAGGTGACCACCACCGGAACACCCTGACGCTCGAAGCGCTTTCCGCGTGCAGCGCCGATGCTGATCCCGGTATCCAGGAGTGCCTGCGCCGCCGGGCGCCCGAGCGCAATCAACAAGCCCGGCTGGACCAGTTCGATCTGGCGCTGAAGGAAGGGTAGACAGGCCGCGATTTCGTCCGCCTCGGGCGTGCGGTTGTGCGGCGGCCGGCACTTGACCGCATTGGCAATGAAGACCTGATGTGCCCGCGTCATCCCCAGCGCACCGAGCATGTTGTCGAGCAGTTTGCCCGCCTGCCCGACAAAGGGTTCCCCGAGGCGATCCTCGTCCGCGCCTGGCCCCTCGCCCACCAGCATCCAGCTTGCGCTGCGGTCGCCAACACCGGGCACCGCCTGCCTGCGCTTCTCGCACAGTCTGCAGGCGCGACAGGCACGGATTTCGTCTTCGAGGCCGGCCCAGTCGAGACCGGCGATGCGCGCACTTCTGAGCGGGTCAGGCGTCGTTTGTTGTGGTGAGGCGGGCGCTGGTGCTCGGGCGGGAGGCGCGGATTTTTCCGTAACGGGGGCCGGCGCCGGTCGCTGCACGACAGGCCTCTCCTGAGGCTTTGGAGTGCTGATTTGCCCGGCGGGATCGACGCGCGCATGCCGCGTCGCAGGCACCACCTCGGCGCGATGACCGGCAGGCCGCGGCTCAGGGACGACATCAGCCTTCGGGCTGCTACGGAGCCGCCACAAGGGCGCGAGCCCCATCTCCCTTAGCAAGGCAGCGCGCTGCGGTGTCACAGGGCCGCCTTCATCACGATCGCATCTTCACGCCCGTCGGCTGCAGGGTAATAGCCCTTGCGGCGGCCGATCTCGATGAATCCGGACCGGTTGTAAAGCGCAAGCGCAGGCTGGTTCGACGGACGTACTTCAAGGAAGAATTCACGCGCGCCACTATGCCTTGCCTGCGAAAACAGGTGCGCGAGCAGCCTGCCCCCGCGCCCCTGGCCCTGAGCATCGCGTACGATGCTGATATTGAGCAGGTGCGCTTCATCGAGCACCCCGAGCACAATGCTGTAGCCAATCGGACGTCCCGCCTCGTGCATGATCCAGCTGGCGTACCCGGCAGCAAGTGCATCCGCAAAATTTCCCTTGGACCACGGGAATGGATGCAGACTGGCCTCTTGGTCGCTGACCCAATCGAGGTCATCTTCAGACATCGGCGTGAAGACGGTCGTCTCGCACACGGTCATGCCTTGCCCCCGCGCGCGAGGCGTTCGGCTGTCGTCAGTGCGACCTTGTCGCGCACGTAAAGTGGCGCCGCGCGCTCAGCGGGCAAGACTTTTCCGAGACGGACCTGCTCCGCGGCCAGCAGCGCGACATCGCGTGCACGCGGCACCGCGTCAGCATCGCTCCCGAGCAATTGGTCATGGAAGCGTTCGCTCAGCCTGTCGCCATACGCCTTGAAGGCAGAGCCGATTCCCCACCATTTTCCATCCGGCAACTCCAGCGCATCGGGGCCAGCGCATCCAGCGTCGCTGCGCGGTCGCGCAAGCCCGTTCTCGACAACACAGGCGCGAAAATAGATCTCGCCCATTCGTGCATCAGTGGCGGCCAGGACGTTTGCTTCCGGCGCCTGCATCGCAAGCGCGTCAAGGCTGCATACTGGAACCACACCAAGCCCTGCGCCAAGCGCAAGCCCCTGCGCAATTCCGCAGGACAGACGCAAACCGGTGAATGCACCGGGGCCACTGCCAAAGGCCACCGCATCCAGACGATTTACGCCGATACCGCCATCGGCCAGTAACTGACGGATGACGGACAGGATGTACTCGGAGTGATTGGCGTGCCCCTCGAGCAGCTGCTCCCGGAGATCTCCGTCCATGTACAGCGCAACACTGGCGTGTTCGCAGGAAGTTTCGAGGGAGAGTAAATTCATGGTGCCGATATTCTACCGGCTGTCAGCCCGATCAGCCCGTTTTGGTGCGGCGATGGGGCGCAACGGCGTCAGCGCGAGCGCCCGTCGTCCTGGTCTGCGTTGACGTTGCGCATGACCGCGCGCAAATCACGGTGCAGCGCCTCGCGCTCTTCCTGACTCAGCCTGCGGCGGCTCGGAATAGCGCCCTGTTGCAGATTCGACTCAAGCGCCCGACGCAACTCGGCGCGTCGCTGGGCTGGCCGAACGACAATCGTCTCCGGCACAATCTCGGTCACCTCTGGCACAGGTTCAGCATGCGCGGAAACACTCATCACGCCAGCAACAGCACACACGGCAAGGCCAGGCATGAAGCTTGACATCGCGGAAAGGGGGCCGGCGTGGAAAATTGAGCGTTTCGGGATCATCATCAAAACTCTGCGCAGAACTCACCCATGTGAGTACAAGCGTAAAAATAGCGGACAACGAGGCCCGCGCCTAGCTCAAAAGCACTAATCACAGGCGCCATTGTAAGGGGATGTTGCCCTGAGGCGGCGCCTTACGAAGCGTTACGCAGCGGGCCTGCGCGTGAGCGCTACAACGCTGGCGAGGCGCCAGAACACACGATAGGATGCGCGTCATGAACGGAAAAACAAGATACCGCGTTTTGCTCGTAGACGATGACGCTCGTCTGCGCGACCTTCTGTCGCGTTACCTCCAGGAACAGGGGTTCGCCGTAAAGGCCGTCAACGATGCACCGATGATGGACCGAGCCCTTCATCGCGAGCACTTTGATCTCATCGTCCTTGACCTGATGCTTCCCGGAGAGGACGGGCTGTCGATCTGCCGTCGGCTGCGTGCTGCAGAAAGCGTGATACCAATCATCATGCTGACCGCCAAGGGCGATGATGTGGATCGCATCGTGGGCCTGGAGATGGGTGCTGACGACTATCTTGGCAAGCCATTCAATCCCCGCGAACTCGTCGCTCGCATTCAGGCGGTGATGCGTCGGCAGCCTCCCCCGCTTCCGGGCGCGCCGACGGCAGAAGATGAGATCGTCGTGTTCGGGCGCATTCGCGTTAATCTCGGTACACGCACGCTGCAGCGCGACGGAGAGGAAATCCAGCTCACGACCGGCGAATTTTCGTTGCTGAAGGTTTTGCTTCAGCACCCGCGGCAACCCTTGTCGCGTGACAAGCTGATGGAGCTCGCGCGTGGTCGTGAGTACGGCGTTTTCGACCGCGCCATCGATGTTCAGGTGTCCAGGCTGCGCAAGCTGGTCGAGGATGATCCCGCCAAGCCGCGCTATATCCAGACCGTCTGGGGATTCGGCTACGTCTTTGTGCCGGACGACAACAAGCCGGCAAGCAGTGACTGATTCCGAACGGCCGGCCCAGACGGGCGCGCCCCGGCTCCGTACCCTGCCGGGGTGGCTGCCGCGCACGCTCCTGTGGCAGACTTTTCTGCTCGTCGCCCTGCTGCTCACACTGGCACTTGCCGCCTGGAGCCAGATCTTCCGATACTTCGAAGAAGCCCCGCGCGCCCGCGATCTCGCCCAGATGGTCGTCAGCGTGGTCAACCTCACGCGCACCGCACTGATCAACGCCGACTCCGCACGGCGTCGGGAGCTGCTTATCGAACTCGCGGCGCTCGAGGGCATTCGCGTCTATCCCGCTGAGGCCTCGGACGAGATTCAGCCACTGCCGGACAGCCGTCCGATGCGCCTGCTGATCGCAGAGGTGAGGCGCAGCCTCGGCGAGCACACCCGGTTCGCCTCACGCTGGAAAACGCTCGACGGATTCTGGATCAGCTTCCGGCTCGATCCGGATGATCGCGACGAGTACTGGGCCATGGTCCCCCCCGACCGGATCGAGAAGCCCCATGCTCTGGAGTGGCTGTCATGGGGCGGGGCTGCCCTGCTGGCTGCCCTGCTCGGCGCCTATTTGATCGTTTCGCGCATTGGTGCCCCACTGCGCCAGATGGCACGTGCCGCGAGAGTGGTCGGCAGCGGACAGACCCCTCAGGCACTGCCAGAGACCGGGCCGCAGGAAATTGCAGTCGTTGCCCGTGCGTTCAACCAGATGGCGGGAGACCTTGCACGAACGGACGCTGACCGCGCCCTGATTCTTGCCGGCGTCTCCCACGATCTGCGCACTCCGCTTGCCCGGCTTCGACTCGGTGTCGAGATGTCGGGCGCACCCGAGGACGAAGTAACGGCAATGGTGACGGATATCGAGGAGATGGACCGTATCATCGGGCAGTTTCTCGATTTCGGCCGTGGCGCGCCGCAGGAGCCGCCCCAGGCGATCGACCTGACGGCACTCGTAGCCGATCTGGCAGAGCCCTACCGTCTGCGCGGGGTCGCTTTGAACCTGTCCTTGCCCGATCAGCTGGAAGCGCCCGGGCGCAGTCTTTCACTCAGACGTGCGTTGGCCAATCTGATCGACAACGCCTTGCGTTACGCCGGAGAGGACAAACCGCTCGACGTAACGCTATTCGAGGAAGGAGGCGCTGCCTGTATCGAGGTCGCAGACCGCGGCCCCGGCATTCCAGAGGACCAGGTGGAGCGCATGCGCCACCCGTTTACGCGTCTTGAGGGCGCGCGCAGTAACACCAAGGGCGCAGGACTTGGACTCGCGATTGTCGAGCGCGTAATACGTGCGCACGAAGGGCGCCTCGACCTGCTTCCCCGTGAAGGAGGAGGCTTGCGCGCGATCCTTCGGATTCCGCTCACCTCATCGTCATCCTCCCGCGTTAGAATGCCTGCGGTTACGGCTGGAGCCCATCGCGCATGAACATCGTTTTCCGGCAGCTTTTTGACGAACAAAGCTGCACCCTCACCTATCTTCTGGCTGACCCGATGACCGGCGATGCAGTCCTGATCGACTCGGTGCGCGAACACGTCGGGCGCTATCTCACCCTGCTGCAGGAATTGAATCTGCAACTGGTCTGGCTGCTCGAAACACACGCCCATGCCGATCACATCACGGGTGCCGCCGGTATGCGTGAGGTAACCGGTGCACGCAGTGCAAGCGGTGAGCACTCAGGCATCAGTTGCGCCGATCGCCACTTGAAGGACGGCGATTTCATCGTGTTCGGCGGTGAGGTATTGCGGGCCATCGCCACGCCTGGTCATACCCCGGGGTGCACAAGCTTTCTCTGGCGCGACCGCCTGTTTACCGGTGACACACTGATGATCGGTGGCTGCGGCCGCACCGACTTCCAGGGCGGGGACGCGGGTACGCTGTTCGACAGCATCGGCCGTATCCTGTCGCACCCCGGAGAAACCCTCGTCTATCCGGGGCACGATTACAAGAACATGCGGGTAAGCTCGGTCGAACAGGAACGTCTCAGTAATGTCCGCATCAAGGATCAGACACGGGAATCCTTCATCGAGCTGATGAACAACCTGAACCTGCCGCGCCCCCGGCTCATCGACGAGGCGGTGCCGGCCAACCTGCGCTGCGGCCGCAACGAGGATATGATTGACATCCATGCAGTCTGATTCAAACAAGCTACCCGTTTCCACGCCCTACGACCAAATCGGTGGCGAGGCCACCGTGCGCGCACTGGTCGACCGATTTTACCAACTGATGAACGACCTGCCCGAAACCTACGGCATCAGAAAGATGCATGCCGAGGACCTCTCCGGCTCGGCAGAAAAGCTCTTTCTCTTCCTGTCCGGCTGGTTTGGCGGCCCCCAGTTGTATGTCGAGCGCTTCGGCCCGCCTTTCCTGCGCGCAAGGCACCTTCCCTTCGCCATCGGTACATCCGAGCGCGACCAGTGGATGATGTGCATGACCCAGGCGCTCGAAGAGACTATTGCGGATGCCGCCCTGCGAGCGCGCCTTCACGAATCATTTTCTGCGCTGGCCAGCCACATGCGGAACCAGGCCGAGCAGGTCTGAGTCAACCGATCCACCTCGAATCAAGTCATCAAGCACATGAAGTTTCTTTTCGACCTGCTGCCGGTCATCCTGTTCTTTGCAGCCTACAAATTTGCCGGAGCCGATCCCGACGCTTCGCTCGCACTCGCCTCGAGCCTGCTCGGGGATGGCATCGTGGCGACGCAGGCCCCCATTCTCATTGCCACCGTTGTCGCGATTGTTTCCACCTTTCTGCAGATTCTCATTGTCTGGTTGAAGCACCGCAAGGTTGACCGCATGCTGTGGGTCAGCCTGGCGATCATCGTGGTCTTCGGTGGTGCGACGCTGTTCTTCCACAATCCAACCTTCATCAAGTGGAAACCGACTGCGCTCTACTGGCTTTTCAGTGGCGTCCTTGTGTTTTCCGCCCTGCTGCTGAAGCGCAACCTCATCCGCAACATGCTGGAAGCCCAGATTCAGCTCCCCGAGTTGGTATGGTCGAGGCTTAACCTCGCCTGGGCACTCTTTTTCGTCTGCATGGGGGTACTCAATCTCTATGTCGCCTACAACTTCTCGGAAGAAGCCTGGGTCAATTTCAAGCTGTTCGGCGGGATGGGCCTGATGCTCGCCTTCGTGCTTGGGCAAGGCTTCTACCTTTCAAAGCATATGCAGGAGGATGCAAGCTGATGCTTTACGTTCTGATGGGTGAAGACGTACCGAATTCGCTGGAGAAGAGAAAGGCCGCGCGCCCCGAACATCTCCTGCGCCTTGAAAAGCTGCGTGACGAGGGTCGCCTGATTCTCGTCGGACCGATGCCCGCGATCGACTCGGCAGACCCTGGCCCTGCAGGGTTTGTCGGCAGCCTGGTCGTTGCCGAGTTCGCCTCGCAGGCCGATGCCGAAGCCTGGCTGGCCGATGACCCTTACGCCAAGCAGGGCGTGTTCGAACGGACTTCGGTTCGCCCGTTCATCAAGGTCATGCCGTGAGCGTTCCGGACCGCATCCGGGCCAAGCTCGCCGCCTTCGAGCCCTCACTGATCGAGGTGGAAGACGACAGCCATCTTCATGCAGGGCACGCCGGTGCAAGAAGCGGTGGAGGCCATTACAATCTGCATATCGTATCCGATGCATTTATCGGCAAGAATACCGTTGCGCGGCATCGAATGATCTATACCGCGCTCGGCGAAATGATGAAAGGCGAGATTCACGCACTTGCCATTCGTGCTCAAACGGCTGAAGAAGCCAAACAATCCAACTGAGGAACACCGATGAAAACTTTCCCGAGCCGTCTGGCTATCGCCCTCCTTGCGGGCTTCATCACACAGGCGAGCTTCGCGGCCGATTCCCTTGCTACGGTTAACGGCAAGGCCATTCCTGCCGCGCGTGCGGAAGCGATGATCAGCGAACAGCGCGCACAAGGCGCACCCGATAGCCCGCAGTTGCGTGAAGCGGTACGTGAAGAACTGGTTCGCCGTGAGATTCTCGGCCAGGAAGCGGTCAACAAGGGCCTCGACAAGAAGGGTGACGTACAGGCTCAGATGGAACTTGCACGTCAGGCAATCCTGATCCGCGCCTATCTGCAAGACTACGTCAAGAACAATGCCGTCTCGGAAGCCGACATCAAGAAGGAATACGATGCGGTCAAGGGACGTATGGGCGACAAGGAGTACAAGCCCCGCCACGTTCTGCTCGAGACCGAAGAGCAAGCGAAGGAAGTGATCGCGAAGCTTCAGGCAGGTACCAAGATCGAAGATCTGGCCAAGGACTCGCGCGATCCCGGCTCCAAGGAGCGTGGTGGCGATCTGGGCTGGAGCAATCCCGGCATGTTCGTCGCGCCTTTCTCCGAAGCCATGGTAAAACTGAGCAAGGGCAAATTCACGACCACCCCGGTGAAGAGCGATTTCGGCTATCACGTCATCATGCTTGAAGACGTGCGTGACCTTAAGGCGCCCCCCTACGAGGAGGTGAAGCCCCAGATTCAGCAGCGCCTGCAACAGCAGAAAGTCGAAAAGCACATCCTCGACCTGAGGGCCAAGGCCAAGGTTCAGTAAGCCCTGCCTGAACAAAAAAACGGCTGGTGGAGCAATCCACCAGCCGTTTTTTGTTGGTGGTCTGCGGAGTTGCGCAGACCACGCCGCCTGATTAGAACAGCTCTTCTGGCAGTTCCAGCGCGCCAGCAGCACCATTCACAACCGCATACGCAAGGCCGGGTGCCTGAGCCATGACATGGTCTGCGTAGAAACGGGCCGTAGCCAGCTTTGCTGTGTAGAAACCGGCTTCTCCGGCCTGCTCGGCGAGCTTCTTCTTCGCCACGAGTGCTGCACGAGCCATCTGCCAACCGCCCGCCACGATACCCAGCAGTTTCAGGAAGGGGACCGAACCGACCGAGGCTGCCTTGATGTCTTCGTTGTAGGTCGAAAGAATGTAGGCAACAGCCTCTTCCACGGCCGTGACACCCGCAGACAGCGAGCGGCGAATAGCAGCCAACGCCGGATCCGCGGCATCGAGCTGAGCTTCGACTTGACGCATCTCGGCAACCAGAGCCTTGATGGTCACGCCGTTCTCGCGGGCAATCTTGCGCCCGATCAGGTCGTTGGCCTGGATCGCAGTCGTACCTTCGTAAATCGTGGTAATCCGGGCATCCCGCAAATGCTGGGCCGCACCGGTTTCCTCGATGAAGCCCATGCCGCCATGTACCTGAACGCCCGTTGAGGCGACTTCGATCGAATTCTCGGTCAGCCAGCCCTTGACGACAGGAATCATCAGATCGACGAAGGCCTGCTTCTGCGCACGTACAGCCTGATCGCCGTGATGATGGGCAAAGTCGGTCGCCGCGCCGACCACGTATGCGAGTGCTCGCATGGCTTCGGTCTGGCTCTTCATCGACATCAGCATCCGGCGTACGTCGGCATGATGAATGATGCTGACCTTCGGGCCGCCGCGAACACCTGCTTCCGTGCCCTGGATACGGTCCTTCGCATACTGCAGCGCGTGCTGATACGCACGCTCGGACAGAGCGAGGCCTTCCATGCCGACTGCGAAACGGGCCTCATTCATCATGATGAACATGTACTCGAGGCCGCGATTGGCTTCGCCAATCAGGGTGCCCACGGCACCACCGTTGTCGCCGAATGCGAGTACGCAGGTCGGGCTGGCATGAATGCCGAGTTTGTGTTCGATGGAAACGCAATGCACGTCGTTGCGCGCACCGAGGCTACCATCGGCGTTGACCATGAACTTCGGCACGACGAACAGGGAAATGCCCTTCACCCCTTCGGGTGCATCCGGCAAACGCGCCAGCACCAGATGGATGATGTTGTCGGTCATGTCGTGATCACCGTAGGTGATGAAGATCTTCTGACCCGAAATCAGGTAGGTGCCGTCGCCCTGCGGTTCTGCCTTGGTGCGCACCGCGGCAAGGTCCGAGCCCGCCTGCGGTTCGGTCAGGTTCATGGTGCCGGTCCACTCGCCACTCACCATCTTCGGCAGGTACATCGTTTTCTGTTCGTCGCTGCCGCGCAGCATCAGTGACTCGATCGCACCGGTGGTCAGCATCGGGCACAGCGAGAAAGCCATGTTGGCCGACTTCCACATCTCCATGACTGCTGTAGACAGCAGCTTGGGCAGACCCTGACCGCCATACTCCGGGTCACAGGCGAGTGCAGTCCAACCCGACTCGGCAAACTGGCGGTAGGCGTCCTTCCAGCCCGTAGCCGTCTTCACATTACCTTCGTTCCAGCTCGCGCCTTCCTGGTCGCCGCTCCAGTTGAGCGGTGCCAGCACACCGCTGGCAAACTTGTTCGCCTCTTCCAGAATTGCATCGACAAGATCGGACGACACCTCATCGTTACCGGGTAACGCTGCGACGCCGTCAAAGTCGGCCAGTTCATTCATCACGAACTGCATGTCGCGAATCGGGGCGGTGTAGTTACTCATTGGTCTCCCTCCGGATAGTGCGTTATGAACGACCCGAGAACCTTATTTGTTCCACAGGTAGCGGCGGTCATCGAATGCCACTACCCATTCGGGTCGGTAGATCACCATGACTGTGATCAATGCGCCACTCAGCCAGCCTTCGGCAAAGCCGAGAAACAGAAAATAGGGCAGGTACTCATTGATCAGGAACATCGCCGGGTAAGCACCTGACAGCACCATCGCCGCAGAGGTGATTACCCCCTGCAGCATGATCGTCAGGGCCGACCCAGCGAAGCCAACAACAAAAATGAAAACGAAGAAATGCGCTGGCAGATAGCGCACGACAAAGCGATGAATGCCGTGGGCAATCATCACTGGCAATGCAGCCATCAGCATGAAGTTGATGGGCCATGCCTGCCACTCAACGGAACCATTGAGGGTGATCACGCTGAGGGTGAGCGCAAGCGCAATGATCGCCAGTCGCGGACCGAGTGTCAGCGTGACCGCCATCGCACCAAGCATGTGCAGATTGAGCCCGGGCTTGACCCCGGCCTTCAGACTCCAGGTCAGCCCCAGCCCGATCACAAAGCCCAGCAGGAGATTGAGTTGCGTCCCCTGACTGAGCCTTTTCCACGGTGCTTTCAGAACACTCTGATACAGCACCAGTAGCGCAAGCGCAGCAGCAATCCAGTGCCACGTTGTCGAAAACAACGAAGCCGGAAGATTCATCTGTGCGCCCTGCCCCCTGCCTTAGCCCAGTGCCTTCGTCAGTTCGGGAATGACGCTGAACAGATCACCCACCAGACCATAGTCGGCAACCTGGAAGATCGGCGCTTCCGGATCCTTGTTGATCGCCACGATCACCTTGGAGTCCTTCATCCCGGCCAGGTGCTGGATCGCACCCGAGATACCCACCGCGATGTAGAGCTGCGGGGCGACGATCTTGCCGGTCTGACCGACCTGGTAGTCGTTGGGCACGTAACCGGCGTCGACCGCGGCACGGCTGGCGCCGAGGGCGGCACCGAGCTTGTCGGCCAGCGGCTCGAGCATGGCGTGGTAGTTCTCGCCGCTGCCCACACCGCGACCACCGGAGACGATGATCTTGGCCGCGCCCAGTTCGGGGCGGGCGCTCTTGACGATCTCGCGGCTCACCAGCGTGGCCAGTCCGAGGTCGGCCGGCGCGGTAACGGCTTCGATGGCGGCAGCACCGCCCTCGCCCGCCGCTTCAAACGCGGTGGTGCGTACCGTGATGAGCTTGATCGCGTCCGCACTCTTGACCGTGGCCAGCGCGTTGCCGGCGTAGATCGGGCGCACGAAGGTGTCGGCATCTTCGATGGCGACGATGTCGCTGATCTGGGCCACGTCCAGCTGTGCCGCCACGCGCGGCAGCATGTTCTTGCCCGCGCTGCTGGCCGGCACCAGGATGTGGCTGTAGCCCGAGGCCAGACCCTTCACCAGTTCGGCGACGTTCTCGGCGGTCTGCGCTTCGAGGTGGGCGGCGTCGGCCACCAGCACCTTGGCCACACCCGCGATCTTCGCCGCGGCTTCGGCCGCTGCACCGCAGGCACTGCCGGCGACCAGCACGTGCACGTCGCTGCCAAGCGCAGCGGCGGCGGTGACGGTGTTGAGGGTGGCTGCCTTGATGGCCTGATTGTCGTGTTCGGCAATTACAAGAATGGACATGTCAGATCACCTTCGCTTCGTTCTTGAGTTTCTCAACCAGCTGGGCCACGTCGGCCACGCGCACACCGGCGCTGCGCTTCGGCGGCTCGGAGACCTTGAGCGTGGTGAGGCGCGGGGCCACATCCACGCCGAGGTCGGCCGGCTTCACCGTCTCGAGCGGCTTCTTCTTGGCCTTCATGATGTTGGGCAGCGTGGCGTAGCGCGGCTCGTTCAGGCGCAGGTCGGTGGTCACCACCGCCGGCAGCGAGATCGCCAGGGTCTCCAGACCGCCGTCGATTTCCCGCATCACGTTGGCCTTGCCGTCAGCCAGCGTCAGCTTGGAGGCAAACGTGGCCTGCGGCCAGCCATTGAGCGCCGCCAGCATCTGACCGGTCTGGTTGGCATCGTCGTCGATCGCCTGCTTGCCGCAGATCACCAGCGTCGGGCCTTCCTTGTCGCACACGGCCTTGAGCAGCTTGGCCACGGCCAGCGGCTGCAGCTCGACATCGGTCTCGACCAGAATGCCGCGGTCCGCACCAATGGCCATCGCAGCGCGCACTGTTTCCTGACATGCCGTCACGCCGCACGACACCACCACCACTTCGGTGGCCACGCCGGCTTCTTTCAGACGCACCGCCTCTTCAACCGCGATCTCGTCGAACGGGTTCATGCTCATCTTGACGTTGGCGATGTCCACACCGCTACCGTCCGCCTTGACGCGGACCTTTACGTTGTAATCAACAACGCGTTTGACCGGGACCAGAATCTTCAATGTCGCGCTCCTTTGGATATTTCGTTGTCTCCCCGCTCCGCTGTTCAGCAGACGAGCCGAACTATTATGTCACTGCGGACGAGGCTTTACACCCATGCCGATACGTATGACGTCTGCGACCATACGCATCGGTACGGGACACATACGGTAGCGTATGGAAACAGAATCGTCAATACTATGCCGTATGGACAAAACCCCGAACAAACCAAGAACTCAGCTCGACCGCGAAGCGTGGGTCAATGCCGCCATCGAAGTCCTTGCCGAGGAAGGCATCGCCGGGCTACGGGTTGAAGTGCTGGCGAAACGCCTGAAAGTCACAAAGGGCAGTTTCTACTGGCATTTTCAGGACCGCCGCGACCTCCTGATTGCCATCCTTGGCCTGTGGAAGGACGGACGGATACGCGACATCATCAAGCAGACGGCCGCCGAACCCGGCAAGGAGCTCGCGCAGATCTACCACGTCATCGACGTCTATAGTGCGAACCGAAGCCGGCGGGGCATGATGATCGAACTCGCGGTGCGTGACTGGGCGCGCCGGGACGCAGACGCCGCAGCCATCGTCGCCGAAGTCGATGATGTTCGCCTGCGCTGCGCTCGCGACCTGTTCCTCGCCTGTGGCGTACCGATGGAAGAAGCGTCGAGCCGCTGCATGCTCCTCTACGCTTATGTGTTCGGTGTGTCCCTGATGAGCTACGAAAAGTTCGACAGCGATGTTGCGCGCCTGAAGCATGACATCGCCGATCTTATCGCCCGTTCGTGCGTGGGCGCGGCTGCTTCCACTTAGACCGCCGCACTGCTCACATCGAGCCCAGGCAGGGCTGCGCGCGCGTTGACACTAGTCGCACGGATCACTTCTTCGACAGGCAAGCCCCGAAGGTCGGCAAGAATCCGTGCGTAGCGTGCAATATTGGCAGGGACGTTGGGGAGGCCCTGCCCCCAGGCTGGCGCCATGTCGGGCGCATCGGTTTCAAGCACGATCGACTCAAGTGGTAGTTCGGTCGCCAGACGGCGGATGCGCTGTGAGCCTTCAAAACTCATCGCCCCGCCGAATCCGAGCTTGAAGCCGAGCTTGATGAAAGCATCCGCTTGCTGCCGGCTGCCGTTGAAGGCATGTGCGATTCCTCCGCAGACCGCATGCAGGCGGAGCTGCTTCAGCACTGCGTCCTGCGCCCGGCGCAGGTGCAGAATGACCGGAAGCTTGTAACGCTGAGCAATACGAAGCTGGGCAACAAAGAAAAGCAGTTGCTGCTCACGATCGACATCTTCGACGAAATGATCGAGGCCGATTTCTCCGACCGCAACACATTTTTCGCGACCTAGCTCGTATTCCAGCAGTTCAAGATCAGCCTGGGTCGCCTCACCGGTGTACAGGGGATGAATTCCCAGCGCCGGGTGAATATCGCGGTTTGCTGACGCAAGTGCCGCAACGCGCCTGAAACTCTCCCGATCCACCGCAGGAACGACAAATGCGCCAACGCCGGCGGCCCTTGCGTCGATCAGCACCTTCTCCCGATTGCCGTCGAACTCTGAGGCGTCGAGATGGATGTGCGTATCGATCAGCATGGCCGCCGCCAAGCTCTTGAGCTCAGCACCCCTTCCATTCGGGTTTGCGCTTGCCGACGAAGGCGTCTATGCCCTCGGCCGCATCGTTCGTCATCATGTTGCAGGCCATGGTTTCTGCCGCCATCTGATAGGCCGCATCCATGCCCATCTCGAGTTGGCGGTAAAACATCTGCTTGCCCATGCTTACTGCCACCGGCGACTTGGCAACGATCGCTGCCGCGAGCCTTGCGACCTCATCATCCAATTGGTCGAGCGCGACCACGCGGTTCACCAGACCGCGTCGCTGTGCCTCATGCGCATCGATGAAATCGCCCGTGACAAGCATCTCGAAGGCCTCTTTGCGCCCCATGTTGCGCGACAGCCCGACACTAGGGGTGGCACAGAACAGACCGACATTGATGCCCGAAACCGCAAACTTGGCGACATCGGACGCCACCGCGAGGTCGCACATCGACACCAACTGACAACCGGCAGCCGTTGCAATGCCGTGAATGCGCGCGATGACCGGCTGCGGAATCTCGGTGAGTCGCACCATGAACTTTCCGCACAGGCGGAAGAGCTCCTGCTGGAAGCCCAGGTTGTGGTTGGCCCGCATCTCCTTGAGATCGTGCCCCGCGCAAAATGCCTTGCCCTCTCCAGCCAACACCACCACGCGGACACTCTTGTCAGCAGCAATGGCATCGATCTCGGTGAGCAGGGTTTCGAGCATCGCCTTTGACAGCGAATTGAACTGCATCGGCCGATTCAGCGTCAGCGTTGTCACACCCGCTTCGTCTCGACGAAGCAGCATCTGTTCATCGGCTTGATTGGGAACTGCGCTCATGTCTCCTCCTTTTGATTTACGTTAACGTCAACGGCCGATCATGTTAGCGCGAAGCCACATGATCGGCCATCCCGAACGAATTATTATTTTTACAAACTCATTCGAAAGACGCGGACGACCTCGCCTGCTCGCGCAGCACGAACTTCTGGATCTTGCCCGTCGACGTCTTTGGCAGTTCCCCGAAGATAACCTTCTTCGGAACCTTGAAGCCGGCCAGGTGTTCACGACAATGGGCGCGAATCTCGTCCTCGGTTGCGGATGCACCGTTCCGAAGTTCGACAAAGGCACATGGCACCTCGCCCCACTTCTCGTCCGGCAGCGCAACAACGGCAGCAGCCATCACTGCAGGATGCCGGTACAGCGCATCCTCGACTTCGATCGAGGAGATGTTCTCGCCACCGGAGATGATGACGTCCTTCGACCGATCCTTGATCTTCACGTAGCCATCGGGTTGCATGACCGCGAGGTCGCCGGTGTGATACCAGCCGCCGCGGAAAGACTCCTCGGAAGCCTTCTCGTTCTTCAGGTAGCCCTTCATGACCAGATTGCCGCGGAACATGATCTCGCCCATGGTTTCGTTGTCCCATGGGACCGGTTCCATCGTCTCCGGGTCGAGAACGGTAATGCCTTCCTGCGCGTGATAGCGCACGCCCTGACGCCCGTTCTTCACGACCTGTTCCGCCAGCGAAAGCTCGGCCCATTCATCGTGCTTGGCACACACGGCTGCGGGACCGTAGGTTTCGGTGAGGCCATAGACGTGGGTAACATCGAAGCCGATCTTTGCCATGCCCTCGATAACCGCTGCCGGAGGCGGCGCTGCGGCCACCAGTCCCGACACCTTGTGATTGATGCCTTCGCGCCATTCTTCGGGCGCATTGGCGAGCATGGAATGGACAATCGGCGCGCCGCAATAATGGGTGACCTTGTGTTCGCGGATGGCGTCAAAGATCAGACGCGGATCGACCCTGCGCAGGCAGACATTGACACCGGCATTGGCAGCCATCGTCCATGCGAAACACCAGCCGTTGCAGTGGAACATCGGTAGCGTCCACAGGTAAACCGATTGCGGCGGCATGCCCCAGGAGACGATGTTGGACATCGAGTTGAGATAGGCGCCGCGATGGTGGTAGACCACGCCTTTCGGGTTGCCGGTCGTGCCCGACGTGTAGTTGAGCGAGATCGCATCCCATTCGTCGGCAGGCTGTTCGAAGTCGAATTCCGGGCTGCCGGTCGCCAGCAGGGCTTCGTATTCGATGGTGCCGACACGCTCCCCGGGACCGGTGTATTCAGGGTCGTCCACATCGATGACGATCATGTCGGGGCGGTTCGCCAGCTCGATGGCTTTCTTCATCATGCGTGAGTATTCACGGTCAGTGATGAGGACCTTTGCCTCGCCATGATTGAGAATGAAGGCCACACCCTCTGCATCAAGCCGGGTGTTGATCGTATTGAGCACTGCGCCGCACCCGGGCACGCCAAAATGCGCCTCAAACATCTCCGGCGTGTTGTTCAGAACCACGGCCACCGTGTCCTGACTTCCAACACCGAGCTGCTTCAGTGCGGACGCGAGACGGCGGCTGCGATTAAAACTCTCGGACCAGGTATAACGCCGCTGACCGTGGATGACCGCCACTCGATCAGGGTAGATATAGGCGCTGCGCTCAATGAAGGTGAGCGGCGTGATCGGCACATAGTTTGCCGCATTCTTGTCCATGCCCTGGTCGTAGGGCGACGCTTTCCTCTCGGTCATCTTGACTCCCGCTGCAATATTTTTGTGGTCTGCATTTTCCCCGCAATGACGCGACGATAAATCACGCACGACATTGCGTTCTTCCATTCAACCCTTGTCCGGATCCGCGGTCAAGTTCGCCAAGCCATTCGACAAGCGCCTCTGACAGTTGGCGGGAGAGGCTCCGGTAGGCGGCCACGCCCTGTTCTGCGGTGGCAGGGCTACTGACTTGGGCCAATCGAAACTCCTTGCGTGCCAGCGCCTTGTCGCTGCGCGCGGGGAGCCACGCTGCGCGCGCCACAATTTCCACCCGGGCGCTGCTCTCGCTGTCGAACACCTGCACGAATTCGTCGAGATCAATTCGAAGCCGGCAATCGTTTGCCACCGGGTTGCTACCAAGGATCGCACGATCGAGCGAGCGCGCAAGCAACTCGGATGGATTCGCCACCCACCGGCTCTCGACAAACGCGCGGCGCTGAAATGGGCGGTCCCACTCGAGCCGATACTGCATCGCAGAACTGTTGAGCCACGACGGTGCATGCAGCTGAATCTGGGACGGCGCCTGGCCGGCCGGCATCGCCAGGGATTCGACAATCCCCAGGTCGTACAGCGCAACGGCCTTGGGCGCGACCACAAGACCGTTGCAGCCGGCCAGAAGCAGGCCGAGCAAGGGAATCAACAACATCTTCAAGTAAGCTTGCATGGTGTCCTTCTTTACGGCCCTGAGGCGTTGCTCAAAGTAGTCGGTTGGCAATCAGCGTCCCTTGAAACCGGCCTCGCCGGGGCCGGGTGTTCGTTCCGCCGGGCCAGTCAGCAACATCTGGGGCGTGACTTCAACTTCCTCAATCAAACGGCCGAGCCGTCGCGAGGTGACCGTCAGGTCGCGCAGCAACTCGTTCAGCTGCGGCAAGGTGCCGTCGATGAGGCCATCGCCGGCCGCAATCGCCGCGCGATCGACACGTGCCGACATTTCGGAAAGCTGAATCAGAAGCCCGCGCAACTCGACCACCGTCGGCTCGGCAGCAGCACTGGTCCGCTCGAGGTTTGCGAGCGTACTCGACAGCTTCGCCATGTTCTGCTCGCTGAAGGCACTACGGATGGCCGCCAGGGTTCGCGGGGCGTCGGCAAACGTTTTATCAATGCCCGCGATGGCCGACTCGAGACGCTCGAGCGACCCACGCAGACGGTCGGCATTCTCGTCATTGAACAGGATCGAAATCCGGTCGGCGACTTCCTTGAAGCGCTTTGCGGCTGCCAGCGCACTGTCGGCAATCTGGTCGATCAGTCCTGACTCAAGGGCGATTCGCGGCGGCCTGCCGGCTTCGTCAACCAGCGGAACCCCGCCCTCACCCGTCTCATTGAGCTGGACGTAGGCCAGCCCGGTAACGCCTTGCGTGCCCAGGCTCGCCCGGGTCTTGTCCGTGACTGGCAGGTCGGCACGAATGCGAATCCGTACCAGGATCTGGCCAGGGTTCTCGGGGTCAATGCCGATATCGGTCACACTGCCGGCAGACATGCCGCGATAGCGCACGCGAGCCTGCACATTGAGCCCGTTCACCGTGCTGTTCGATACCAGAACATAGTCTCGTGTCAGTTCCCTGTCTTCCGAGAACCACCAAAGGGACACGACCAGAATACAGCCCAGAAAGAGGGCAAAAAGGCCGGTCGCAATCGCATGGGCGCGATTTTCCATTATTCAGTTTCCTCCTTGGACCTGTGCCAGTGCACGTCGGCCCTGCGCGCCACGAAAGAAGCGTTCGATAAAGGGATGATCTACCTTGATCGTGTCTTCCAGCGAGGCGTAGCTCAGAATTTTCCGATCGGCGAGCACCGCCACCTTGCTCGACATCGCCGCAAGGGTATCGAGGTCGTGCGTAACCAGGACGACAGTGAGACCGAGTTCGTCGCGAAGCGACAGAATCAGACGCACAAAGCTCGCACTGCGGTCGGGATCAAGCCCTGCCGTGGGTTCGTCGAGCAGCAGCAGTTCGGGCTCGAGTGCCAATGCGCGGGCCAAGGCTGCACGCTTGACCATGCCGCCCGAAAGTTCCGCGGGCATCAGCAAGGCATGCTGCGGTTCCATTTCGACCATGGCGAGCTTGAGCGTCACCAACTGACGAATTTCGTCATCGGTCGCGATTCGCTCTTCGCGAATGGGAAAGGCGATGTTCTCCCCAACGCTGAACGCCGAGAAGAGCGCTCCCTGTTGAAAAAGCACGCCGAACCGCCTTCGGCGGGCAATCTGTTCATGCGTACTTCCAGAGTGCAGCGCTTCGCCGAAAAGTGAGACCTCGCCCGCGGCCGGGCGTGTCAGCCCGATGATATGACGCAACAGGGTGGTCTTGCCGCTCCCCGAGCCGCCGACGAGGGAGACAATCTCACCTTTGGCAATGTCCAGATCAAGTCCGTCATGCACAAGATTCTTGCCGAAGCGTGTCACCACGCCCGAGAGCGAGATGACCGGCGAGGAATCGGGCTCAGTACTCATGCAGGCACCCCGATCGAACGCGTTGCGATGGCGAAAACAGCATCAACCAGAATCACGATGGTGATCGCCGACACCACCGACGCCGTCGTATTCGACGAAAGACTTTCGGTATTGGGGCGCACCCTCAAACCGAAATGACATGCAACGAGCGAGATCAGCAAGCCGAAGGCTGCACCTTTCGCCAGCCCGATAAAAACGTTTGCAATGGGCACGACCCGAGGCAAGGTCTCGATAAAGAAGCCGAAGCTCATGCCAAGATCGATGCGTGCAGACACCATGCCGCCAAAAAGTGCGATACCCGACGTCCAGAGCACCAGCAGCGGCATTGCGAGCGTCAGCGCCACGACCTTGGGCAGCACCAGTCGCAGCGTGCGTGACACCCCCATCGCGGACAACGCGTCGATTTCCTCGGTAACCCGCATGACCCCAAGCTGCGCAGTCATCGCCGAGCCTGAGCGGCCTGCGACGAGCACCGACACGAGTACTGGACCAAGCTCACGAATGATGCCAAGGCCGAGGATGTTGACGATGAAGACATCCGCCCCGAAAGCCTTGAGTTGCAGCGCGGAAAGGTACGACAGGACGACGCCGATGAGGAAACCCACCAGTGCTGTCACCGGCATCGCCTTTACGCCGACCTTGAAGAGGTTTGCGGAGATCTCGAGTAGCGGCCATTCGCGCGGATGCCGGAGCAGGTGCAGGATGTCGAGACACAACTGGCCGAGCAGGGCGAGAAAGGCCAGAACGTGGTCGCGAAAGACGAACAATGCATAGCCGAGTGTTGCGATTGCATCGAGCGCGGTGAAACCCGGTGCAGCGGGGAGCTGGCGAGCGTTGGCCTGGGCTACGCGCTCGATGACCACGCGGTGCGACTCGCTGAGCTCGACCTTCTCCGGCCAGCGTCGTTGCCAGCCTCCCCACAGGAGGGTGGCGCCGAAACTGTCGATTCGTCTCAGGCCGACGAGATCCCACCGTGCATCGTGCGGCAGGGCCGCCAGCGTTCGGCGAATCAGCGCGATCTGTGGCGACAGCGCACGCAGCGTCCAGTCGCCACTCAGGCGCCAGACGCCGGACTCTGCATCCAAGGCAATCCCGGGAGAGATTGTGCCGGACATTGGCGCCTAGCCTGCCACTGCGCGATTGGCCATGCTGCGAATGTAGAGGCCGCGACCGACAGACATCCACTGGCGCTGCTCATCGTCGAGCGCAGCTGCGGTCAGTGGCAGCTTTTGCAGCCAGGTTGCGGGCGTATTGACCGAGAAGCCCCTGCCTTCTCGAGCAATCGTGATTGGCGGAATGCCGCGTGCGTCGCGCGCACGATGAATGACGACCGCAAGCCGAAGACAGGCGATCAGCAGCCAGTCAGAGCTCGCCGGATCGATTGCGGCCACCCGCTCCAGCTTGCCGCGGTGCGCCAGCACGAGACGTGACAGCCGCCCCTGGTCCATGCGCGAAAACCCCGGCATGTCGGCATTGCCGAGAATGTAGGCGCTGTGCTTGTGATAACTCGAATGTGCGACGGAGATGCCGATCTCGTGCAGCAGCGCAGCCCAGCGCAGGAAGCGACGATCGGTTTCGTCTGTCTTCTCACCATTGGGGTCGAGCTGGCTCAGCAGATAGCTCGCGGTGTCGGCCACCTGCTCGGCCTGACGCCGGTCCACCCGGTAGCGCGTGCCGAATACCGAGACCGTTGCGTCGCGCAGGTCGTCATGGTGATACCGACCAAGGAGATCGTAGAGCACCCCCTGGCGCAATGCGCCCTCGGAGAACACCATACGATCGAGCCCGAACTCCTTGAAGATCGCGCTCATGATGGAGAACCCGCCGAGGATGACCGGAATACGGTCGCCCTTGAGGCCGGGAAGATCGAGCGCGTCGATATGGCCCGCCCGCAGGAAGATGGTTTTCAGCTTCTCCAGACCGTCACGCGTGATGCCGCCGGCGGACAGGCCGTTCTGCTCGAGAATCTCGACCAGCGCCTTCGCTGAGCCGCTCGACCCTACCGCCTCTTCCCAGCCTGTTTCGCGGTAGACGTGGGCAATCGCCTGCAGTTCGCGCCTTGCAGCCAGTTCGGCTTCCTTGAGCCCGCGTTTTTCGATCTTGCCTTCGGGGAAATAATTGAGGCTGTAACCCACACAACCCATGTACAGCGACTCAAGCTGCAGTGGCTCGAAACTCTTGCCGATGATGAATTCTGTCGATCCCCCGCCGATGTCCACAACCAGCTGCTGCTTGTGGGGGTCGGGCAGCGTATGCGCGACACCGACGTAGATCAGGCGTGCCTCTTCGCGGCCGGCAATCACCTCGATGGGAAAGCCGAGCGCGGCCTCGGCACGGATCAGAAACTCGGACGCGTTCTTTGCGACGCGCATGGTGTTGGTCGCAACCACCCTCACCGAGTCGCGCGAGAACCCGCCAAGCCGCTCATGAAAACGCTGCAACGCTGCGACACCGCGCTGCTGTGAGGCCATGTCGAGCCACTTCTCGGGCGACAGGCCAGCCGCAAGCCGCACCGGCTCCTTCAAGCCATCCAGTGGATAGATCTGGTCATTGACGATCCGTCCCACCTGGAGACGGAAACTGTTGGAGCCGAGGTCAATCGCGGCGATCAAGTCTTGCATCATGAGGGAGAGGGATCCGTGCCACAAAGCGCCGTAGAGCATGCATTCTAGCATCCGGGCTGCCTGCACCACAGCGATCGAAAATGCATTAACAACGCTGCTGCAGTCATTGAAATGTAATGGAAATGTCACATAATTAGGGGACGTCACTCCAGCGGATGCCAAATGTACAGACCGGTCAATCAATCGAACTTTCCTGCCGAACACTTCATCAACCGCGAACTCTCCCTGCTGCAGTTCCAGCGCAGAGTGCTTGCCCAGGCAGGGGATGAGACGGTTCCGCTGCTCGAAAGACTCCGCTTCCTGTGCATCGTGTCGAGCAACCTCGACGAGTTTTTCGAGATCCGGGTCTCGGGCATCAAGGAGCAGATCAGGCTTGGCAGTCATGCGTCCAGCAATGACGGCATCCAGCCGAACGAGTTGCTGGCCCGGGTCAGCACCGAGGTGCATCAGACCATCGCCAACCAGTACCTGATGCTCAACGAAGAGATCCTGCCCGCGCTTGCGGCAGAGGGTATCGTCTTCCTGCGGCGCAGCCTCTGGAATGACGAGCAGCGGGCCTGGATCAGGGACTACTTCAACCGTGAAGTCATGCCGGTTCTCACCCCGATCGGACTGGACCCGGCTCACCCCTTCCCGCGCGTGCTCAACAAGAGTCTGAACTTTGCTGTCGAACTCGAAGGACGTGACGCCTTCGGTCGCGACTCGGGCGCAGCGATCGTGCAGGCCCCGCGCGCCCTGCCCAGGGTCATCAGGCTGCCCAACGAGATCAGCGATCAACCCTATACCTTCGTATTCCTGTCGTCCGTCCTGCATGCGCATGTAGGACAGCTGTTCAGCGGCATGAACGTACTCGGCTGCTACCAGTTCCGCGTTACCCGCAACTCCGACCTTTTTGTGGACGAGGAAGAGGTCAAGGACTTGCGCGCTTCGCTCAAGGGCGAACTCCAGCAGCGCCATTTCGGCGACGCGGTCCGCCTTGAGGTTGCCGACAACTGCTCGGAAGAGATGGCCGACTTCCTTCTGCAGCATTTCCGCCTTGGCCGCGCCGACCTCTACCGCACCCCCGGGATCGTCAACCTGGTCAGGCTGATGCAGGTGCCGGACTGGGTCGAACGTCCCGACCTGAAGTACGGCAACTTCCAGCCTGGCCTGCCCAAGCCGCTCGACAGCAGACGCGAGATCTTTGCCGCGATTCGCAGCCAGGACATCCTGCTGCACCACCCCTTCCAGAGTTTCGAGCCGGTGATCGACCTGCTGCGTGCAGCAGCGGACGACCCTCAGGTGGTCGCGATCAAGATGACCATCTACCGCACGGGCACCGACTCGGTGCTGATGGAGTTGCTGTCGCGCGCCGCACAGAAGGGCAAGGAGGTCACCGTCGTTTTGGAGCTGATGGCGCGATTCGACGAGGAAGCCAACATCACCTGGGCGAACCGGCTGGAAGAGGTCGGTGCCCACGTCGTGTACGGCGTGTTCGGCTACAAGGTGCATGCCAAGCTGCTGATGCTGGTGCGCCGCGAGGAAGACGGACTGCGTCGGTACTGCCATCTCGGCACGGGCAACTACCATCCCCGTACCACGCGTTTCTACACCGACTTCGGGCTGCTCACGAGCAACGCTGAAATCGGCGAGGACGTTGCCGATGTCTTCAAGCAGCTCACCGGCCTGGGCAAGGCGACCACGCTATGCCACCTGTGGCAGGCGCCGTTTTCGCTGCAACCCAACGTGGTCAAGGCCATCAAGCGCGAGGCGGCGATTGCAGCCGAAGGGCGCCGTGGTCGCATCATTGCCAAGATGAATGCGCTGCTCGAGCCGGAAACCATCGAGGCGCTCTATGAAGCGTCGCAGGCGGGGGTCGAAGTGGATCTGATCATCCGTGGCCCCTGTGCGCTGCGCCCCGGCGTACCGGGTCTGTCGGACAACATCCGCGTGCGCTCGGTCGTGGGCCGTTTCCTCGAGCATCACCGCATCTTCCACTTCCATGCCGACGGTGAGGATCAGATGTATCTGTCGAGTGCCGACTGGATGGATCGTAACTTCTTCCGCCGCATCGAGATTGCGTTCCCGATTCTCGATCCGCGCATCAAGCGACGGGTCATGAAGGAAGGCCTTCGTCCCTACCTGGGTGACAACAGCCAGTCGTGGGAAATGCAGTCGGACGGGAGCTACAAGAAGAAGATGCCGCGTGGTACCCGCCGCGTGGCGCAGATGATCCTGCTGGGTGAGTTGGCTGCACGCTGAGTCGCGATCACCATCCACTGAAACTGCCCGGTCTGCAAAACCTGCGACCGGGCAGTTTTGTTTCTACTTGCGCTGAGCGTCGATCACGCCATTCACCTCGCGGATCAGCGTGATTGCACGCTGCAGCTGGGTGATGCCGCCAACCTCCATGGTGAAGCGCATGAAGGCCGTACCCTTCTTGGTCAGGGTATTGACCGCCGTCACATTGAGCTTTTCGCGCGACAACACTTCGGAGATGTCACGCAACAACCCTTGGCGGTCGCTCGCCTGTACCGCGACATCAACCGGAAACACCGCCTGACGGTTGTTGTAGGCCTGATCGCCCCACTCGGCTGCAATCACCCGCTCGGGCTGCTGACGCGCAAGCAACTGGAAATCGTGACAGTCGACACGGTGAATCGAAATCCCGCGCCCGCGGGTCACGAAGCCTTCGATCGCATCGGGTGGAGCGGGCTTGCAGCAGCGCGACAGGGAGGTCAGCAGCTTTCCAACGCCGACAATCAGGATCTTGTCGGAGTTGTCGCCGGTACGGCTGCGTCCGACCACCATCTCGGGCTCTTCGTGCGCCTCAGCCGGTGCATCTGCCTCCCGCAGGGCCATCTGAACTGCACGCGGGCCAACTTCGCCACGTCCGGCAGCAACGTAGAGCGCATCGGCGTTCTTGAACCCGAGGCGGTCAGCGAGGCCCTCGATATTGGCCTGGGAATGACCATCGCGCTGCATCTCGCGGGCAACGAAACTCCGCCCGCGAATCAGGAGTTCTTCTTCGTCCTGCGCACTGAAATACTGCTTGATCTTGGTTTTTGCACGCGATGTGACGACGTAGTGCTGACGCGGGTCGAGCCAGTCGCGGGAGGGCCCACCCTCCTTCGCGGTCATGATCTCGACCGTCTGGCCGTTCTCGAGCGGGGTGTTGAGTGTCACCAGGTGACCGTCGATCTTGGCTCCCCGGCAATGGTGCCCGACGTCAGTGTGCAGCCGATAGGCGAAGTCGATCGGGGTGGCGCCGCGGGGAAGGTCGACAACCCGGCCCTGAGGCGTCAGCACATACAGGGTGTCGTCGAGCGAGGCGCGCTTGAACTGTTCGAGCCATTGCGCAGAGTCGGCCACTTCGTCGCGCCACGACAGCAGATTGCGCAGAAGCGCGATCTTGTCGTCGTAGTCGCCGCCGTGACCGCTGCCTTCCTTGTAGCGCCAGTGCGCTGCAACGCCAAGCTCGGCGTGCTTGTGCATGTCGTAGGTGCGAACCTGCACCTCGAGGGCACGACCGTCTCCGGCCAGCACAGCCGTATGCAGCGACTGGTAATTGTTGCCCTTCGGCTTGGTGATGTAGTCGTCGAATTCCTTGCTGATCGGCTGCCAGATCTGATGCACCAGCCCGAGTACGGTGTAGCAGTCGCGCACCTCTTCCACCAGCACACGTAGCGCACGGATGTCGTACACCTGCGAAAAATCGAGCCGTTTCGCACGCATCTTGTTGTAGATGCTGTAGATGTGCTTTGGCCGGCCGGTGATCTCGGCCTTGATCCCGACCGCGGCGATCTCCGTCCGCAAACGCTCAATCGCGTTGTGGATGAACTCTTCACGTTCGGAGCGACGCTCATCGAGCATCTTGGCAATGCGTTTGTAGGTATCCGGCTCGAGAAAGCGGAACGACAGGTCTTCCAGTTCCCACTTGAGTTGCCAGACGCCAAGCCGGTTGGCCAGGGGTGCATAGATATCGAGGCTTTCACGCGCCACATCCACGCGGGATTCGCTCGGCGTTTCGGTGAAATACCGCAGGGTCTGGGTGCGCGATGCAATGCGCAACAGGACGACGCGGATATCCTCGACCATCGCCAGCAGCATCTTGCGCAGCGTTTCGGTCTGGGCGCGGATCTCGGGCCCGGTCGCGCTCGTTGTCTTGCGCGTGATCACGCGCAACCCGTTGAGCTTGTGCAAGCCTTCCACCAGACGCGCCACGTGCACGCCGAAGCGCGACGCCACCTGCTCGGCAGCGTCGTCGATGTACTCACCGACTGCAAACAGCAATGCAGCGACCCGGGTGTCGGCGTCGAGCCTGAGGGAAGCGACAATGAGGGCCGTGCCGAGCGCATGAGTCCATGCCGACTCGCCCGTACCCAGCACCCTGCCTTCGTAAGCCTCGGCAGCCAGTTCGAGCGCCTGCTCGATAGTCGCCCGCTCAAGCGGCGTCATTCCTTCCGCGAGCAGTTCGATTGGTGGCCCTGACGCATCCTGGGCAATAGCGTGTGTAACGAAAACCATGGGAGCGATTATCCCATATCAGATGCAGGGCAGTGCTAACATCCACACGGATTTCCTGCGATGCCCACAGCATCGTTTTACCTGTCACTCACTCCCCGCCTCTCATGCAGCAATCTCCCGAAGCCCGCTCCTCCCAACGCACCCGACCGCTGCGATGGCTTGTCCTGCTGTGTCTTGTCGCTGCCATCGGCGCAGGCATCATGCTGCTTGCGGAGGAAATGCGCACATCAGCCCTGCAGGCCCGCTATCTCAGCAAGATTGCAAGTGAAACCGGATTCCAGCTGGAGGCGGGAGCGGGCGAACTCGTGCCTGCGCCACCCGGCCCCTACGATAGCCGCCTCGGATACAACCAGATGCCTGCCTTCGTGCAGCGACTCAGCAGCCGGGGTTACACGGTTACCCGGCAGGCACGCGCGAGCGCGCGGCTGGTGGAGTTGAACGACCTCGGCCTGTTTCCGATTTACCGCGAAAAGAATCAGGGCGGCCTCACTCTGCTCGACTGCCAGGCGAACCCGCTGCACGTGTCGCGCTACCCGGAGCGCACCTACCCTGCCTTCGAGGACGTGCCCCGCCTCCTCGTCGACACGCTGCTGTTCATCGAGAACCGCGAACTGCTCGACCCCGGTCGCCCCAAACGCAACCCGGCGGTCGAATGGGACCGCTTTGCACGGGCCGCCTTTGACCAGCTCCTCGGCCTGATCGACGAGAACCGCAGTACTCCGGGCGGCAGTACGCTGGCCACACAGATCGAAAAATATCGCCACTCTCCGGATGGGCGCACGAGTTCACGCGAGCAAAAACTCAAGCAGATGGCCAGTGCGTCCCTGAGGTCCTACCTCGAAGGCGAGGACACACTCGCAGCGCGCAGGCGCATCGTCACCGACTACCTCAATACCGTGCCGCTTTCGGCAAAGACCGGTTTTGGCGAGGTCAACGGCATTGGCGACGGGCTGTGGGCGTGGTACGAACGAGACTTCGGTGAAGTCAACACCCTGCTCGAGGCGCAATCGAACACCTCAGGAACGCGCAAGATCAGGTTCCAGGATTCAGGCGATGAGGATCTGCTGGGACAGGCGCTCGCCTACAAGCAGGCCCTGTCCCTGATGATCGCGCAACGCCGTCCGTCCTATTATCTTGCCGGCAACGCGCAGAGCCTCGGCAGTCTCACCGACAGCTATCTGCGTCTTCTTACCGAAGCCGGCATCATTCAGCCAGCGCTTCGCGATGCGGCGCTTGCCCTGCCACTCAAGCTGCGCGAGGGGCCCGCAGTCCCTCCGCAAACCGCCTTCGTCACACGAAAGGCCGGCAACGCCCTGCGGACCCATCTGTCGAGCCAGCTTGGCATTGCACGTTTCTACGACCTCGACCGGCTCGATCTCACTGCTGGAAGCACGCTGCACGGCGGCATCCAGTCGGCGGTGACAACCCTGTTGCGCGGCATCAGCGATCCGGCGCAAGCGGAAGCGCTCGGCTTGATCGGGCCACGCATGTTTGCCCCCGGGCAGGATCCTTCCCGCGTGCTGTTCAGCTTCACCCTTTACGAGCGCGTTGGCGCAGCCAATCTCCTGCGGATTCAGACAGATAGCTATGACCAACCCTTCGACATCAACGAGGGCGCCAAACTCGACCTCGGCTCGACAGCCAAGCTCCGAACGCTGGTGACCTACCTCGAGATCATCGCCGAGCTTCACAAGCTGTACGGCACGCACAGCCGTGAAGCGCTGCGGAGCACCCCGCGCAGTTCGAACAACCCGCTGCTGAACTGGGCGCTCGACTATCTGGCCTCGACCGATGAACGCAAGCTCCGGCCCATGCTTGAGGCCGCCATGCAGCGCACGTACTCGGCCAATCCCGGCGAGAGATTCTTTACCGGTGGCGGACTTCACAGCTTCGAAAACTTCAGTCGCGACGACAACAACAAGATCATGCCGGTGCAGATCGCCTTCCGCCACTCGGTCAACCTCGTCTTCATCCGCATGATGCGGGATATCGTGCGCTATACGGTGAGCAACAACCCCGCCGTAGCCGACATCTTCGAAGACCCGGACGATCCTCGCCGCAAGGCCTACCTCACCCGTTTTGCCGACCGCGAGGGCAGGATTTTTCTGAACGGCTTCTTCCGCAAGTACCAGGGCAAGACCGGCGACGAGGCGCTGTCACGCGTGCTCGAAGGTATTCGCGTCACGCCACGACGACTTGCGGTCATCCTGCGTTCGGTGCGCCCGCAACTGGATGCAAAAGCCTTCGCCGAACAGATGCGCCAGCATCTCGATGCGCCGGCACAGTTGAGCGACGTCGACCTTCAGGACCTTTACACCCGCTTCGACCCGGAGCGCTATTCCCTCCCCGATCGTGGCTACCTCGCAGGCATCCATCCGCTCGAACTGTGGCTGCTCGCCTTCCTTCAGGCCAACCCGGGCGCCACCCACGCACAGATCACCGAGGCCAGCCAGGAGCAGCGCATTGAGGTCTACACCTGGCTCTTCCGTACCCGTCACCGCAATGCTCAGGATGTGCGCATCCGCAGCCTGCTTGAGGTCGAGGCATTCATCGACATCGCACGCCGATGGCATCGGTTGGGTTACCCCTTCGAGGCGCTGACCCCCTCGTACGCCACGTCGATCGGCAGCTCCGCCGACCGCCCTGCAGCGCTTGCCGAACTCGTTGGCATCCTGGTGAATGACGGCCTCCGGCTCCCCGTCGTGCGGATCGAGCGACTGCACTTCGCCGCAGACACCCCTTATGAAACCTACATGGAGCGTGCGCCCGGACCCGGCGAACAGGTGCTGCCGCCCGAGGTCGCACAGGTTGCACGTGAGGCCATGATCGACGTCGCGACACAGGGCACGGCGCGACGCCTCAGCGGCGCGTTTGTCCGCGACGACGGAAGCCCGCTCGTGGTCGGCGGCAAGACGGGAACCGGGGACCATCGCTACGAGGTCTATGGTCCGGGCGGTGTCCTGGTCAGTTCGCGCGTCGTCACCCGTTCGGCGACGCTGATCTTTCTCGCAGGCGATCGATTCTTCGGGACGCTGACGGCCTTCGCAGCCGAGCCCTATGCGGCGGATTACCAGTTCACCAGTTCGCTCGCGGTCCAACTACTCTCCCGCGGCATTGCGCCGCTGCTCAAGCCACTGTGGAGCGAAGCTGCGACGAGCCGCGGCACAGCCTGCTCGGCACCAGTGGCCCACGAGGGCAGCAGCTAGGATCACGGCTGCCAGACAGTTCCCTGTTTGGCAGCGGGCGCGCCTGTGCCATCATCCGGCCTCGTCTTGACCAAGTGCGCGCAATGAAACGCCTCACAGCCAACCCATATCTGCTGCTTTCACTCACCGCCCTGTTCTGGGCGGGCAACATGGTGCTCGGTCGCGGCATCCGTGGCGACGTGCCACCGATCGCGCTCGCCTTCTGGCGCTGGTCGATTGCCTTTGCACTCGTACTGCCATTCGCCCTGCCGCACTTGCGTGCGCAATGGCCGAAACTGCGCGCGGCCTGGAAAGAAGTGCTTGTCCTCGGGGTTCTCGGCGTCGGCTGTTACAACACCTTTGCCTACCTCGCGCTGCAGCACACCACCGCCACCAACGCCACCCTGCTCAACTCCTTCATTCCAATCGCGACAATCGCGCTTGCCTTCGTGCTGCTGGGCAAGCGGCTGCACCGACTCGAGGCCGCTGGCGTCGTCGTCTCATTGGTGGGCGTTACCGTCATCGTGAGCCGCGGCAGCATCGACACACTGCTCGGGCTCAGCCTCAACGCGGGCGACCTGTGGATGCTCGGCGCAGTGCTGGTCTGGGGGCTGTACACCGTCGGCTTGCAGTGGCGCCCCCAAGGCGTGCACCCGATGCTGATGCTTGCCGCGCTCACCCTTGTCGGCCTTACTGCGCTGACGCCCGTCTATCTGTGGGAGCTGAGTACCGATCGCCACATCGTGCTGTCCGCGGCATCCCTGACCGGCATCCTTTACACCGGGGTCTTTCCGGGCTTTCTTGGCTACGTTTTCTACAACGCCGGCGTGGCCGCCGTCGGCCCCAGCAGGGCTTCACTCTTTATCCACCTGATGCCAGTGTTCGCCACCATCCTGGCGGCGATTTTCCTTGGCGAGCGGCCTTATGCATACCACTTCATCGGCATTTCGTTCGTCTTCTCGGGCATCCTGCTGACAACCCGCCGGCCCGCCACCTAGCACGATGCTGAAACGTTTCAGGAAATGGCTTGGACTCGAGAAACCGCGGCCCGTCGTCGCGGACACGGTCTGGCGCAAGGTCGAATCCAGCCTGCCGTTTCTCGAGTTCCTGGCGTTTTCCGATCGGCTTCGTCTGCGCGAACTGGCACTGGATCTTCTGGCCGAAAAGGAGTTCCATGGCGCGCAAGGCCTTGAACTGACGGACGAGATTCTTCTCGGCGTGGCCTTGCAGGCAAGCCTGCCGGTGCTCAACATCGGCCTCGAGGCCTATCGGGGCTGGGTGGGCATCATCGTTTATCCCGGTGATTTCGTCATTCCGCGCCACGAAACCGACGAAGCCGGCGTGGTGCACGATTACGACGATGAGGTGCTGGGTGAGGCATGGCCCGGCGGGCCGGTGCTGGTGTCCTGGTTCGGGGGCCATCAGCCGTTCGGCGTAAACGTGGTGATCCATGAATTCGCGCACAAGCTCGACATGGCAAATGGAGAAGCCGATGGATTTCCGGCCCTCCCAGCCCGCATGTCACGCCGGGACTGGGCTGCCGCATTCACGCCGGCCTATGAGAAGCTCTGCGCCCAGGTCGATGCGGACGAGACGCCCGCACTCGACCCCTACGGCAGTGAGAATCCCGGCGAGTTCTTCGCTGTGGCGTCCGAAGCCTTCTTCGAAACGCCTGGCCAGCTGCACGACACGTTTCCCGCGGTCTATGATCAATTGAAGTCATACTACGGCCTGGATCCTGCAGCGGGTGAGGCTTGCCTGAGGGGAAATCCAGGCCCGCATCCGGACGCGACATGAGTGCGAAAAAACGTCTGCTGATTGTCTATCACACCCAGTCCGGCAACACCGGGCGCCTTGCTGAGGCCGTGCTGGCTGGCGCACGGCGTACGGCCGAAACCGAGACAGTGATGCTTCGCGCCTTCGATGCCGGCACCGACGACCTGCTCGCATGTGATGGACTGCTGCTGGGAACGCCCGAAAATTTCGGCTACATGTCTGGGGCGCTCAAGGACTTCTTCGATCGCACCTACTATCCTTGTGAGGGCAAGACCACCGGACTGCCCTTTGCGGTCTTCATCAGCGCAGGCAATGACGGTACGGGCGCGGTGCGCGAGATTGGCAGGATTGCCAACGGATATGGCTGGCGCGCCATCAACGAAGCCCTGATCGTGCGCAAGGAAATCACCGCGGCAGACCTCGAGAGTGCTGCCGAACTGGGTGAAGCGATGGCCAGCGGATTATCAATGGGTATTTTCTGAAAGGCAAAATCGCGCTAAGCACGCCATGGCGTGCTTGTGTCAAGGCACTGCCTCACGGTGCATTTCAGATTGCGCACAAGGGGACTAATAAGACTTGCCAGTCGTGCATCACCCTGTCTAAGCTGGAAGTGCTGTTACCCAACACAGCAACCTGCTTCTCTCAGTAACGGAGGGTGTCACATGGCTATTACCTGGATTCTGGTTGCCAACGCCAGCCTGGCAAAACTGTATGCGAACCTCGGCCCGAACAAGGGCCTCAAGCTGGTCAAGGAGCTGATCCACCCTGAAAGCAGGCAGAAAAATGCCGAGCTTGCAAGCGACCGCACAGGAAGTACCGGCGGAAACGGCGGTCCGATGGAACCGCACTCGATTCCCAAGCAGCATGAAGCGAAGGTGTTCGCGCAGGAAATTGCCACCGCGCTCTATAACGGCCGGGCGAGCAACGCCTTCAAGCGTGCAATCATCGTCGCCCCGCCTGCCTTCATGGGAATGTTGAATAACTCCCTCGATGCACCCACTGCGCAACTGGTCAGTGATCGTTTCGAGAAGGACTATACCAAGGCACCCGAGTCGGAACTCGCCAGCCGACTATCAAAAGCCATTTTTCTTTGATTCTTCGAGCGTCTCCTGACCGGGGACGATGGTGAGGGCTCGTCCCCACCGAAGAGCCGCGGGGCGCTTTGCGCCCCGCAATTTCGTTCACCGCACGGAAAATGCATGGCGGCCCCTGCCCCGAACAGATGCGAGGCGGCGATAATGCAGGCCTGTCTCCTTCGCCTGCCCGCATATGTCCTCATACCCCCATGTCCTGTTCGACCTCGATGGCACCCTGATCGACTCCGCACCAGCGATCGTTGCCAGTTTTCGCGATGCCTTTGCCTGCGCTGGCCTGACCCCGACGGTCGCAATCGACAGCAACATCATCGGCCCGCCCCTGCTCGAAACGCTCGAACTTCTGAGCGGCAGCCAGGACCCGGCGCTGACCGCCACCCTCGCCGAACACTTCAAGGCCAGCTACGACACCACGGGCCTGCTGCAAACTGCGGCTTACGACGGAATCGGCGAGATGCTGGCGCAGCTGAACACAGCCGGACGCTCGCTCTCGATCGCCACCAACAAACGCATTCACCCTACGCGGCTGATCCTCGATCATCTGGGCTGGACCACCTATTTTGACGCAGTCTATGCACTGGACCTGTTCCAGCCCCGACTCGCCAACAAGGCTGCGATGATCGGGCGTCTGCTCGCAGACCGAAGCATTCCGGTATCCGCTGCGGTCTACATCGGAGATCGTGCGGAAGACGGCGAATCGGCCGATGCAAACAATCTTCCCTTCATTGCCACAACCTGGGGATACGGGAGTCTGGAGCGAGACGAGCTGTCACCGCACTGGCGCGCAGCCGCAACGCCTGCAGACCTGTTGAAGCTGCTTCTGGACTGATCGAACGGGCGGCAGGCAGTGATTGCAGGTTCGCTGCCTGGCTCCGCAGCAGACCGTCGGCCGGCGGCAGGGTGCCGCAGACCAGGCTCCATGGCTGTGCTCAGGCCGTCAAGGCAGCGAGCATCACGACGACCTGCGCCGCGATACCCTCACCGCGCCCGGTAAAGCCGAGCTTCTCGGTGGTCTTGCCCTTGATGTTCACAGCCGTGGCGTCCATTTCAAGGTCGGCCGCAATGTTACCGACCATGGCCGGTGCATGCGGCAGAATCTTCGGGGCCTTGCAGATCACCGTCGCATCGACGTTCACAACGCCCCAGCCAGCCTCTTTAACCCGTTCGAAAGCCGTCCGCAGCAGCACCCGGCTGTCAGCCCCCGCGTGCGCGGGGTCGGTATCCGGAAACAGGCGGCCGATGTCGCCAAGCCCCGCTGCGCCAAGCAAGGCGTCGGTCAGGGCATGCAGAAGCACGTCGGCGTCCGAATGCCCGAGCAGGCCGCGCTCATGGGGGATGGTGACGCCGCCAACAACCAGCGGGCGCCCGGCGACGAGCGCATGTACGTCGAAGCCCTGTCCGATCCGAAACGGAATATTCATCAGTTCATGCCTTCACGGTTGTTCAGAATCCATTCGGCCAGATGCAGGTCGAGCGGATAGGTCACCTTAAGGTTGGTGGCATCGCCCTCGATGAGTCGCGGTCGCAGCCCCGCGGCCTCAATTGCACTGGCCTCGTCGGTCACGTTTCTGGCGCCTTCCAGCGCACGGCGCAGCATGATGTAGCGAAACATCTGCGGTGTCTGCGCCTGCCACAGGCTGTCGCGCGGGACGGTCGCCGCAACTTGCCGGTGCTCATCTGCGCGCTTGAGCGTATCCGCAACCTGCACCCCCAGCAGACCACCAACCTCGTCATGGGCGAGTTCGCGCACGAGCTTGTCGATGTGCCAGGGCGCGAGGCAGGGACGCGCCGCGTCGTGCACCAGCACCCAGTCGCCGGCAGACGCCTCACCCGCAATTGCCCGCAAGCCGGCGAGCACGGTATCCGCACGTGTTGGGCCGCCGCAGAAAAGCGGAACCAGCTTGGGTTCGAGATCACGCCAGTCGTAGCGCGCCCATTCGGCATCGCCGACCGAGAGAATGACGAAGACCTTGTCGATCTCGGGCGCCGCACACAAGGTGGCCAGCGCATGGCGGATCATCGGCTGACCCAGCAACGGGAGATACTGCTTGGGGCGGTCGGATGCCATGCGCGCACCGCTGCCGGCGGCCGGGACGATGGCGAAATGCTTGGGGTGAGAGGTCTGCATGGCGCGGATTCTAACTGCAGCGCACGATTCCGCCATAACGCGTAATCGACTAGAGTGATTGCCGAGTCCGCATCAGGCATTTACCTGACACCATCGAGCATCGTGAACGATGCTTTACTGAAGGAAGGCACGCATGCCATTCAATGCGTCAATTCCGGTCGATCCGGCACAAATCGAGACTTTCCTGACGGCAATCGGCATCGGCTTGCTGATCGGGCTCGAACGCGAGCGCGTTCCATCCGCTCGCGCAGGGCTACGCACCTTTGGTCTGGTCGCCCTGCTCGGAGCCCTCGCCGGGCTGCTCAGCCAGCACCTGCAGAGCATTGCACCCTTCGCTGTGGGAATGGCAGTGATCGGGGCGATGATCATTGCCGCATACCTGCGCCACCCCGATCCGAACGACCCAGGCACGACCTCGGTCGCCGCCCTGATGGTCTGCTACTGCCTCGGAACGGCGGTGTGGCTGGGCTTTGCGAAAATTGCCGTCATGCTGGCCGTTGGTACCACCGTACTGCTCTATTTCAAGACTCAGCTACGCGGCATCGCAACCCGGCTCGGACCACGCGACTGGATCTCAATCCTGCAGTTCAGCGTCCTGTCGCTCGTCATTCTTCCCATCCTGCCCAACGAAGAGTTCGGCCCCTACGGCGCCCTCAACCCTTACCAGATCTGGTGGATGGTCGTACTGATCTCGGGGGTGAGCCTTGCAGGCTACGCCGCCCTGCAGCTCGTCGGCGCGAAGCATGGTGCTGCATTTGTGGGCATCTTCGGGGGGCTGGCCTCAAGCACGGCCACCACCATGGTGTATGCACGCAATGCGCGCGCATCCGACGGACTGTCTTCGATGGCGGCCCTCGTCATCGTGCTCGCCAACCTCGTCATGGTCGTGCGCGTCACGGTGGTGGCAGCGGTCGTTGCACCTGGTGTGTTGCCCGCCCTGTTTCATGTGGTGATACCTGCACTGAGCCTTGGCGGCGTAGCGCTGCTGGTGAGCTGGCGACAACTGAGCAATGGCGGACATGCGGTCCTGCCCGAGACCAGCAACCCGACCGAGTTGCGCACCGCACTCGGGTTTGGTGCGCTGTATGCGGTTGTTCTCTTTTGCGCCGCGTGGCTGTCCGACTACGCCGGCACCCGTGGTCTGTACGTCCTGGCGATCGTGACCGGCTTCACCGACATCGATGCCATCGCATTGTCGAGCCTGCGCCTGTTTGCCCTCGACAAGCTCGCTCTGGAGCCGGCTGCAATTGCAATCGGTCTCGGCATGATTGCAAACCTCAGCTTCAAGGCCGGCATGGCAGCCGTGATTGGCGGACAGTCGCTCGGACGAAAGGTGTTCGCGGGGATGGGTTCGGTCGCCCTCGGGCTCGCGCTGGGAATTGGCTGGCACGCGCTGGGTCTATAATCAGAACAGAACCAGCGCAAGGGGAAGGTCTGTTCATGGCGATTGCTTCGATACGCCCGGCTGCCGTTGCCGGTCAGTTTTACCCAGCCGACGAGCGCGTTTTGCGCATGCAGTTGAGCGAACTGCTGGCCTCAGCCGTTCCGCTCGAACAGGTGGCGCCACCGAAGGCGATCATCGTTCCGCATGCAGGGTATGTCTATTCGGGCCCGGTCGCTGCCGCCGCCTATGGGGCCTTGCTTCCCTTGCGCAGTCAGATCCGGCGCGTGGTCATGCTGGGCCCGACGCACCGCATGGCAGTAAATGGATTTGCCTTGCCTGCAGCGCAGGCATTCGAGACCCCTTTGGGCAGGGTTGCAATCGATCGTGAGGGCTGGACTGCCCTTCAGCAGCGCCCGGACCTGATCGTCGATGATCGGCCCCATGCGTATGAACACTGTCTGGAGGTGCAACTGCCGTTTCTGCAGACCGTGCTGGAGCGCTTCACCCTGCTGCCGGTGCTGGTCGGCGACGCCTCAACCGATGCCGTCGCCGCGCTCATCGAGTCGGTGTGGGGCGGGCCGGAAACCCTGATCGTGATCAGTTCGGACCTGTCGCACTTCCACCCTTACCAGCAGGCGCAGTGTCAGGACCGCGAAACCGTTGATCGGATCCTTGCCATGCGCAGTGGTCTCGGTCACGAACAAGCCTGTGGTGCGACGCCGGTCAATGGCCTGCTGCGAACGGCAGCGCGCCATGGACTCGTTCCTCACCTGCTGGACATCCGAAACTCCGGCGATACGGCGGGCGACCGCAACCGTGTCGTCGGCTACGCCAGTATCGCCTTCTGTGACCCGGTGCCCCATGCAAGCAAACAACACTGAACAGGACGATCCCGGTCCACGCCTGCTCGCCCGCGCGCGTCAGGCCATTGGCCACCACCTTGGCCTCGCCCCCGAGCCGGCCGACGATGCCCGACTCGCCCAGCGCGGCGCATGCTTTGTCACGCTCACCATCGATGGCGCTTTGCGCGGCTGTATTGGCAGCATCCGCCCGCAGCGAACCCTGGCCGACGACGTCACCACCAATGCCGTGGCGGCGGCCAGTCGTGACCCGCGCTTCCCACCGCTGACGGCAGACGAGTTTGCACAGGTACGGATCGAAGTCTCCCTGCTGTCCTCGCCGGATTTCGTCGAGTTCACCGACGAAGCTGATCTGCTGCGCCAGATCACGCCGCACGAAGACGGTCTCATTCTGTTTGCCGGATGCCGCAGCGCAACCTTCCTGCCTCAGGTATGGGAGCAGTTGCCGCAGCCCGAGCATTTTCTTGCCGCCCTGAAACAGAAAGCCGGGATGGATCCCGACCGACCTGTCACTGGCATGATGGCGGCCCGCTTCAGCGTCAGGAAATGGGAGGAGACTTCCCGGGAGGCATGATGAACCATGCGGCGCAGTACTGGCATCGGCTTGCGGATGGGCGAATCCAGTGCGATCTTTGTCCGCGATACTGCAAACTCCACGAGAATCAGCGCGGAGCCTGCTTCGTGCGCATGCGCGAAGCTGACGCCATGGTGCTGACGACCTATGGCCGAAGCTCCGGATTCTGCATCGATCCGATCGAGAAGAAACCGCTGAATCATTTCTACCCGGGCAGCAGCGTGTTCTCGTTCGGCACCGCGGGCTGCAATCTCGCCTGCAAGTTCTGCCAGAACTGGGACATCTCCAAATCGCGTGACATGGATCGCCTGATGGACGCAGCCTCGCCCGACGAGATCGCTGCGACGGCGGCAGCGCACGGATGCACGAGCGTCGCGTTCACCTACAATGATCCGGTGATCTTTGCCGAGTATGCGATCGACGTGGCAGCGGCCTGTCATCGACGCGACATTCGAACCGTTGCGGTCACCGCCGGATACATTACCGAGCTGGCGCGCGGAGATTTCTTCTCCTGCATGGACGCGGCGAACGTCGACCTGAAGGCCTTCACCGACGATTTCTATGTGCAGTTGTGCGGCGCCCACCTTCAGCCCGTACTCGACACCCTGGTCTGGTTGCATCATGAAACCCAGGTATGGGTCGAACTGACCACCCTGCTGATTCCCGGACGCAACGACAGCGACGCTGAGATCAAGGCGATGTCGCGCTGGGTGCACGACGAAATGGGCGCCGAAGTACCGCTGCACTTCACCGCTTTTCATCCCGACTTCAAACTGGATGACCTGCCCCCAACCCCGCCGCAGACGCTGACGAGGGCGCGCCAACTGGCACTGGACGCCGGCCTGAAGCACGTCTACACCGGCAACGTGCACGACCTGGAAGGGGGGCGCACACGCTGTACGCAGTGCAACGAAGTCCTGATCGAGCGTGACTGGTACGACATCCTGGCGTACCGACTCACCAGCAAGGGCGAGTGCCCAAGCTGTCATGCGCCGCTTGCTGGCCGCTTCGGCGAATTCGCCGGCACCTTTGGCCCACGACGGATCAGCGTGCCGATTCATCGCCAGCCAGCCTGACACGCGCCAGCCGTGGCGGTTGCGACCCCCCTCGACGCTGTGAGATGCTGTGCCAGGCGCCCCGGCTTATTACTTCAGGTCGATACAAATTGAAGCTGCGAACCACCCCGATCAGCATTCCAGCAGAAAGCATCTGGCTTGACGGCACGCTTTCGCACGCACCGGACGTGCGCGGGCTCGTGCTGATCCTGCAGCCGGGAGCAAATCCGATCGTTCACAAACGCCAGACCCTGATCGCCGGCGTTGTTCAGGACGCTGGGTTCGCCACGCTCTCGCTCGACCTGATGACCCGCCATGAGGAATTGCACGACCAGGACGCCAGCTTCAACGTCACCCGGCTTGCTGAGCGACTGCTCGCTGCCAACGACTGGATCGAACACCAGCCACCGCTCGAAGCGCTGCCCATCGGCTTGCTTGCATTCGGCACGGCGAGCGCCGCAATCGTGCGTGCCGCTGCCAAGAAACCTGATCGCTTCGGCGTGCTTGCCTGTCTTGCAGGGCGCCCAGATCTTGCGGGTGCGGGCCCGCTACGCAGCCTCCGGGCACCGACCCTGTTCATTGTCGGACGTGAAGACCCCGGTACTGCGATACTGCGTCAGGCCTTCGACATGATTCCAGGCGACCACGAGTGGCGGGCGGCGAACGGCGGCGAGATCGAACACCTTTCCCCGGAAAACCTGAGGCAAAGCGCTGGCTTTGTGGCGGACTGGATGCTCAGAAAGATGCCGCCGAGGCAGGACCAGGTTCCAGACGAGTTCGAGTTCGACCTGCCCGAAGACCACGCGTTGCCGCCTGAAGAGACCTGAAGAGCGCGACACTGCGCCGTGGCATGCGCGAGCCCGACTTAGCCTCAAACCGGTCACCGGTCACGGACACTGTCACGTGCCGGCGTTTGCGGCTTTTCGCGAGGTGCAACGCCGTCTAGAATTGAAGGGGTCGTTCGAGCAGCGCTTACGCAAATGATGACATCCGGTGTCACTTCATCGATCACCGCCTATACACCTTCGGCTCAAGGCAACGCCGGGAGTCGTCGCGCCCCCGATGAAGCTGCATTAAGCGAAGCCGATCAACAAGCGCTGACTCAGCTCGAAGCGCGTGACAAGCAGGTTCGCGCACACGAACAGGCGCATGTCTCGGCTGGCGGCGAACTGATTACCTCCCGCGCCAGCTTCACTTACCAGGTGGGGCCCGATAGCAAGCGCTACGCAGTCGCGGGCGAGGTCGGTATCGACACCTCGCCGGGCAGCACGCCCGAAGAAACCCTCGAACGAGCAGCAAGAATTCGCGCAGCAGCGCTGGCGCCCGCCGATCCCTCCGCGCAGGACCGTCAGGTCGCAGCACAGGCGGACCGCATGGCGACCGAAGCGCGCCAGGAACTCAATGCCCAGGACAACGTGGAGCCGACCCGCGCTGACCGGCGCGAGACTGCACTGGCACGCCTCGTTTCACAGGTCAGTGCGACCCCGTCGGAGCAGTCGCAGATCGACACCTACGCCTGAGATCACCGGCTGACGGCCCGATCGGAGGTCAGGGATGAGTGGTTCGCCTATAATTGGCCGCTTTCCTGCTGCAAGAACGCCTCCGCGACGCCCCATGCCCTCCTCCATCGACAAGCTGCTGCCCACCGTTTCCGCCCTTGCATTGCCCAAGACCGGTAGACGGATTGACCTGCCCCAACTGAGCGGGTCGGCCGACGCGCTCGTGATTGCGCAGCTGGCAGGCCGCGGGCGGATGATCGCAGTGGTTACCGCCAACCCGATCGATGCCCAGCGCCTTCAGGACGAGATCGCATGGCTCGCACCCGGACTGCGCCTGCACCTGCTTCCGGACTGGGAAACCCTGCCCTACGACAGTTTTTCGCCCCACCAGGACCTGATCTCCGAGCGCCTGTCCACGCTGTATGCGATCACCCGCAGCGAGGCCGACGTGGTCCTGGTGCCGGCGAGCACCGCACTCTATCGCATGGCGCCACCGGCCTTTCTTGCGGCCTATACCTTCTTTCTTAAGCAGGGCGAACAACTGGACGTCGAACAACTGCGCATGCAGATGGCCGTCGCCGGCTATGCGCATGTGACCCAGGTCGTCAGCCCGGGCGAGTTCTCGGTACGCGGCGGACTGGTTGACCTCTACCCGATGGGCTCCCCCCTGCCCTACCGGATCGACCTCTTCGACGACGAAGTCGAAAGCATCAAGACCTTCGATCCCGACACCCAGCGCACGGTCTACCCGGTCAAGGAGATTCGCCTGTTGCCAGCGCGGGAGTTTCCGCTCGACGACAAGGGTCGCAGCCGCTTTCGTGGTCAGTTCCGCGAAACCTTCGAGGGCGACCCGACGCGAGCAACGATCTACAAGGATGTCTCCAACGGCATCGCGCCGGCAGGTATCGAGTATTACCTTCCGCTGTTCTTCGAAGAAGTTGCCACACTGTTCGACTACTTGCCCGCCGATACACCGGTACTGCTGCATCGCGACGTGCCGGGTGCGATTGCCGAGTTCTGGCGCGATACGCGCTCACGCTACGATCTGCTCAAGGGCGATCGCACGCGCCCGGTGATGGCGCCCGAAGCGCTGTTTCTGAGCGACGAAGCCTTCTTCATCGCCCTGAAGGACCACCCACGGCTGGTCCTTGGCAGCAGCAGCGAGAGCGCCGGCACGCCTGCCGCCCTGCCCCTTCCCGACATCGCGGTGGAGCGCAAGGCGAGCGACCCGCTGCACAAGCTCAAGGCCTTCTGCGCCGCATTCGACGGTCGGGTGCTGCTGCTCGCGGACTCGCCCGGTCGGCGCGAAACCATGGCCGAGTATCTCGCTGAATATGGCGTCAAGCCCGAAGCCAGTGCCGATTTCGACGGTTTCGCCGAGTCCGGAGAGGTGATTGCGCTCGGCACGGCACCACTGGGCGCGGGCTTCATCCTGCCCGAAGCCAGGCTCGCCATCATTACCGAAACCGAGCTGTACGCCGCGACTGCCCGCACCCGTGCCCGTCGCGACAACCGCAAGGCCGCAACGATGGAGGGCTGGCTGCGCGATCTGTCGGAACTCAAGATCGGCGACCCGGTAGTGCACGTTTCGCACGGTATCGGGCGCTACCTTGGCCTGATTCACATGAATCTCGGTGAAGGGGATACCGAGTTTCTGCATCTCGAATACAACGGTGGCGACAAGCTCTACGTACCCGTATCGCAACTGCACGTCATCACGCGCTATGCGGGCGCTGACCCGGAGAATCTCGACCTCCACCGGCTCGGCTCGGGGCAATGGGAGAAGGCCAAGAAGAAGGCTGCGATGCAGGTGCGCGATACCGCTGCCGAACTGCTCTCGCTCTACGCCCAGCGTGCTGCCCGACCGGGGCACCGCTTCGACTTCAAGCAACATGATCTGGAGGCCTTCGCCGAGGCCTTCGGGTTCGAAACCACCCCCGACCAGCAGGCGGCCATCGACGCCGTGGTAACCGACATGAAGTCGGGCCGGCCGATGGATCGCCTGGTGTGCGGCGACGTCGGCTTCGGCAAGACCGAAGTCGCGCTGCGTGCGGCGTTTATCGCGGTCGCTGACGGCAAACAGGTGGTGGTGCTGTGCCCGACCACCCTGCTCGCCGAACAGCACTACCAGACCTTTGCCGACCGCTTCGCCGACTGGCCAATCAAGATTGCCGAACTGTCGCGTTTCAAGTCGGCCAAGGAGCAGACCGAGGCACTGCTTCAGCTCGGCGAGGGCAAGGTCGACATCATCATTGGCACGCACCGCCTGTTGCAGAAGGACGTGGTGTTCAAACGCCTCGGCCTGGTAATCATCGACGAAGAGCACCGCTTTGGTGTGCGTCAGAAGGAGGCCCTCAAGCAGTTGCGCAGCGAGGTCGACATCCTCACCCTCACCGCCACCCCGATTCCGCGTACGCTGGGCCTTGCGATGGAGGGGCTGCGCGAATTCTCGGTGATCGCAACCGCGCCGCAGAAGCGCCTGGCGATCAAGACTTTCGTGCAGCGCTGGAGCAAGGGCATCGTGCGCGAGGCGGTGTTGCGCGAGTTCAAACGCGGCGGCCAGGTCTACTTCCTGCACAACGAAGTCGACACCATCGAGAACATGCGCAACGACCTCGCCGAGCTGCTGCCCGAGGCCCGCATCGTGGTCGGGCACGGACAGCTGCCGGAGCGCGAACTCGAGCGCGTGATGCGCGACTTCACCCAGCAGCGAGCCAACCTGCTGTTGTGCACCACCATTATCGAAACCGGCATCAACATCCCGACCGCCAACACCATCATCATGAATCGCGCCGACCGCTTCGGTCTGGCGCAGCTTCACCAGCTGCGTGGCCGAGTCGGCCGCAGCCACCATCAGGCCTACGCTTACCTGCTGACCGATGCCAACGCCAAGCCGTCGGCTCAGGCGCAGAAACGCCTCGAAGCCATCGCGATGATGGACGAGCTGGGCTCGGGTTTCTATCTGGCGATGCACGACCTCGAGATCCGGGGCGCAGGTGAGGTACTGGGAGAACATCAGTCCGGCGAAATCCAGCAGATCGGCTTCAGTCTCTACACCGAGATGCTCAAGCATGCAGTCCGGGATCTTCAGGCCGGCAAGGAGCCCGACCTCAGTCAGCCCCTGGAAGTGGTTTCCGAGATCAACCTGCACACGCCCGCCCTGCTCCCCACCGAATATTGCCCTGATGTTCAGGAACGCCTGACGCTATACAAGCGCCTGGCCAACTGCGAGGCCGAAGAAGAGCTGCGCGATCTGCAGGAAGAACTCATTGACCGCTTCGGCGAACTCCCGCCGCAGACCCTCGCGCTCCTCGAAACCCACCGCATGCGCCTTCTGCTCAAGCCCTGGGACGTGCAGAAGCTCGACGCATCCGACGCACAGATCAGCATCCAGTTCGGCAAGGCTGCGCCCATCGATCCGGTCAAGGTCATTTTCCTGATCCAGAAGGATCGCAGCACGAAAATGGCCGGGCCGGACAAACTCATCCGCCGCGTCAGCCTCCCCGACCTCAAACAGAGAGTAAAAGCCGTACGTGAGTTGCTGAACGCGGTGAAAGCTTGAGTTTGGGCCAGTCACCATCAATCCGGCGTCCCTTCGCGTACATCCGGATCCTGGTCTTCTGTCTTGCGCTTCTGCCGGCACTTGTGCTGGCGCAGGCTGGCGAACCCGTTGCCCTTGCCGTTCTTGTCGATCCAGATGGAACGGAAACGATCGAGCGCATCAGCGCGCCAGCGCGTGCGCACGAGTTTATCGAGGTCACGAACGGGTTTTCCGCTGGCTACACACGCAAGGTGCATTGGTTCCGCTTCACGCTCGGCGCTTCAGCGCATGACAACGCGCCGATCTGGCTGGTCGCTCACCCCCCCTATCTCGACGACCTGCGACTGTTCGTCCCCGACTCGAGCCGTCCGAATGGATTCGAGGTACGACGCGCGGGTGACCACCTCCCATTTTCCGCACGGGAGATTCCATACCGGGGATTCGTATTCACCCTCCGACCGAATCACGAACAGAGTCAGACCTACTACATGCGTCTGGAGACCAGCAGCACGTCGGTGCTGAGCCTGACGAGATGGTCGCCCAAGGATTTCCAGGACTCGGCAACCCTTGAATACGGCTTGTTCGGACTGTTCTACGGCGTGATCGTCATGATCATACTGATCAATCTCTGGCCCAGTCTGTGGCGAACCGAGGCCCTGTTCCGCTATTACCTGATCTACCTCGGGACGACGGTGCTGAACCTCCTGAGCACAAACGGTTTCGTCGGGCAATACCTGCTCCCCGAAATGCCCTTGCTTGAAAACGCCTGGACTTCAGTCAGCACCCTGCTGCTGCTTGCGAGCGCAGCGCGCTTCTACCAACTGGTGCTTGAAGTCACGGACAAGAACCCGGCTCTCCACATCTTCTACCGCTTCATGTGGTGGTTTTCCTTGCTCTGCATTCCGGTAGCCCTCCTGGGCTACTACACGGAAGCGGTTCGCATTGCCATGGCGTTCGCCGTCGTGCTTACGCTCATCAGCCTCTGTCGAAGCCTCGCGCTTGTTCACACCCGCCGCGCTGGCGCAACCTTCGTTGCGCTGGCCTGCGCATCGGGCCTGTTCGGCAGCCTGGCCGGCGTTCTCACGCTGCTTGGCATCCTGCCGGGCAACTTCTGGCTGCGCCATGGCTTTCAGACTGGGACGCTGGGTACGGTGCTGGCCTTTCATCTTGCGTTGAGTGCGCGCTTCCGGATTCAGGAGCAAGAACACCGCAACGCACTCGACCGCGCGGCAAGAGCCGAATTCCGCGCCGAACAGGCGCACAGTGCAAGAACCCAGCAACAGCAGTTCATGGCAATGCTGTCGCATGAACTGCGCACACCGCTGGCGATGATCCAGGGCGCCGCGCATGGACTCAAGCTCCTCGATGCCACCGCAAATCCGGAGACGTCCAAGCGTCACGGCCGGATTCAGCGCGGCATCGACAGGATCACCGACATGCTCAACCAGTTGCTCACCAGTGACCGGGTCGACGATGAGGGCCTGGTCGCGCAAATCGAGGAGGCGGACCTGACTGAGGCCTGCGGGCAGGTAGTCAGCGGCATCGAATCGCAGCAGCGTGTGCAGTTCAACGCCGACTTTGCCATCCGGGCGCGGGTAGACATCGCGCTTTTCCAGATCGTGGTCGGCAATCTGCTTGATAACGCACTCAAGTACTCACCAGCGGGGAGTCCGGTCGCCTTGTCCGTCGTCGAATCGGAAAACGCCGTGCATGTTCGCGTCGACGACCACGGAAAGGGCGTTCCGGAAGAATTGGTGCAAAGCCTGTTTCTCCGATATATTCGAGGCTCCTCTCAGGGAGATATTCCGGGCACCGGCCTCGGGCTCTACATCGTGCGCAAGATCGCACATCTCCACGGCGGCGAGGTTTCCCTTGAACGCAATGCACACGGTGGCTGCTGTTTTCGGGTGACATTTCCGCGCCAACCGGTTGCCGACTCTCCAAACCCATGAATATCGTCATCGTCGAAGACAACAACGACCTGCTGGACGATCTCTTGTTCGGGCTTGAGCATGCCGGTTTCAACGCACGCGGGGTGACTAGTGCAACGGCGCTGGACGACTTGATCGGTGGAGGCGCGTTTATTCCAGATTTATTGATTCTGGATATCGGCCTGCCAGGTGAGGACGGTCATTCCATTGCCTGCCGAATGCGCGCAGACCAGGCGGCACTCGGAATCATCATGCTCACCGCTCGCAGCGATACGCGTGAAAAGCTGAAAGCACTCGATGGCGGTGCCGATCACTATCTGGTCAAACCGGTGAGCATCGATGAACTGGTTGCAGTCATACGGGCACTCGGACGTCGCATTCCCGCCGCGGACCTGCTAAGCGAGCAATGGCAGCTGAATTGTCGCCAATACAGCGTCATCGCACCGTCTGGCGAACAAATGGAACTGACGGCCCTTGAAATGACGCTGATGCGTGCATTGGCCGAGCAGCAGGGTGGGCCTGTAAGCCGCCGTTCGATTGTTTCCGCAATGGGGCACGAATGGCTGGACTACGACCAGCGCCGACTGGACACGCTGATCAGTCGCCTGCGCCGCCGTTGGCTGGAGAAAACCGGTTTTCGGCTGCCACTCGAAACCGAACGGGGAGAAGGCTATCGGTTCAGCGCGCCTGTCGTGTTGATCGCCTGAAAAGCACTCGGTCGCGGGCCGGAAGTGCGACAGTCTCATTAGCACTGACTAATTCAATAGTCGTAATGCCGAGCAACCCGTCGTTTTTTTGCAAACGACCGTGAGTTTTTACCGTTTTCTGGCGTCTTGCCTGGCAATTGTCAGGAAATGTAAGTTTCAGCAATCCGATAGCACCTAGCATCCGGGGCAGCTAGAAGCCACCGGACTGCCAATGACTCGCCTCGCCGCCGTAACCGCACTGAAGAAATGGGTAACGCCCCAACTCCTCCATGGTTTCAACCGCAGCCTGCCCGTGCTGGTTGCGCTCGCTCTGACCCTCACTCTGATCCCTCAGGCACGTGCTCAAGCCCCGGCCCAGGCCGACCGGGACGCAGCTGCCCGTCAGGCTGAGATCCTCCAGCGTCAGGACGAACTCAGACGACGTCAGGAGCTTGAGCGCCAGATTCCGCCTGATCGCAGTGGTGGCGGCATCGATACGCGCGGGCTGATGCCGCCGGTGGACGCCTCGGGCGCAGGCCTTACTTGCCGGGAGATCAACAAGATCTCCATCTCGGGCGCACCCAATCTGAGCACCTCGACGAGGGAACGGATCGAGTCAGAGTTCTCCGGTCGTTGTCTCGGCGTTTCAGAGATCGAGCAAATCCTTGCGCTCATCACTCAGGACTACATTTTCCGCGGTTTTGTCACCACCCGTGCCTATCTACCTCAGCAGGACCTCAGCACAGGTCAACTCGAGATCCTCGTCATCGAAGGCGTCATCGAGAAAATTCTGCTGGAGGATGGCGCAGAGGGCAGCGTCAGGGCATCCAACGCCTTCCCGGTCTCGGCTGGGGAGTTGCTGAACCTGCGCGACATCGAGCAGGGCATGGAGCAGATCAACCGCCTTGCGTCCAACAACGCCGTGATGGACATCCGTCCGGGAGATGCACCTGGCGGCAGCGTCGTCGCTGTCCGCAATGAACCGTCCACACCGTTTCACGCCTCGCTGTCGTACGACAACCAGGGCTCGAAGTCCACGGGTGACGAACAATACGGCGTCAGCCTCAGCGCCGACCGCCTGTTCGGACTGAACGAATTTTTGTTGTTCTCCCACCGTCAGTCCGCGCCCCACGATGAAGATCGCAAGCTGTCGGAGAGCAACAGCCTGACCTTCGTTCTGCCGCTTGGATACTCGACCTTCACCTTCACCAAGAGCGAATCGCGCTACGTCAGCCTGGTCAATGCCCCGAGCGGGCTCGACCTGCAAACCAGTGGTACCAGCGAGAGCGATATCTGGCGTCTGGATCGTACGGTCTACCGCGACCAGAGCAGCCGCGTCGGCCTCGCAGGCACTCTCACCATGAAGTCGTCGAAGAACTACCTTGAGGGGCTTTTGCTCGGTGTCAGCAGCAGACGTCTCTCGATCTTCGATCTCGACGGCACGCTCACGACCGGTTTCCTCGGCGGTTCGCTGACACTCGAACTCGGTTACGCCAGAGGCCTCGATTTTGCTGGCGCGCTCAAGGATGGTCCGAATCTTCCGCGCGAAGCACCGCGTGCGCAGTTCGAGAAGTACAAGTACGGGTACTACTTCAGCCGCCCTTTCCAGGTCGGCGGCCTTGATCTTGCATTTACCAGCCAGCTGACCGGGCAGATCGCAAAAGACACCCTCTACGGCTCGGAGCAGCTGCTGATCGGCGGCATCTACACCGTGCGTGGCTTCGTTAACAACACGCTGTCGGGTGATCACGGCTACTACGTGCGTAATGAGCTCTCACTGCGCCGCACTTTCAGCATGAACGGCACGGCAATGCCGATGCGCTTCTACATGGCGCTAGACCAAGGCGAAGTCAGCAACCGGGTTGCTGGCATTCCGCAGGGCCTTCTGCAAGGCGGCGCCGTCGGGGTGACCATGTCCATCAAGGGCGGAAGCCTGGATGTCTTTACCGCCTACCCGATCGACATGCCTGATTTCCTGAAGGCCGAAGAGCCCCAGACCTGGGTTCGCCTCAGCTACTCGCTATAAGAGACAAACTGCCATGAACGGACACGCCACAATGAACCGCGCCTTTCGTCTGATCTGGAGCACCGCCAGAGGCGCTTATGTCGTTGCCCCGGAAAGCGCCAAGGGACACGCAAAGAGCAGTTGCTCCCCCTCCAGCCGCGCAATGCTGGTCGCGGCCATCGGCTCGGGCCTGTTTGGCGTGTCTTCCTTTGCCTTTGCACAGGTCAATGCAGCCACCACCGTGGTGCCGACCGGTGGAAACACGAACGCCTATATCGCGCCCAACGGCGTCCCGGTCGTCAATATCAACACCGCGAACGCTGCCGGACTGTCTCACAACAAGTACACCCGTTACGACGTCGAGTCAGTTGGCCTCGTGCTCAACAATGGCAACACGTCCGAGATCGCGCGCCAGTCGCAGCTCGCCGGCCAGGTCATGGCCAACGTAAACCTCGCGGCCGAAGCCCGCGTCATCCTCAACGAAGTGGTGTCGACCCGGCGCAGCACGCTCGCCGGCTTCACCGAAGTCCTCGGCGGGAAGGCCGACGTGATCGTCGCCAACCCCAACGGGATTACCTGTTCGGGTTGCGGCTTCATCAATACCGACCGCGCCACGCTCACCACCGGCATGCCCGGCTTCAATGCCGACGGCAGTCTTTCCCATTTCACCGTGACCCGCGGCGATATCCTGATCAACGGTGCCGGACTCAATGCGAGCGCACAGCAAACGCTGGACCTCGTAACCCGTTCGATCAGGATCGACAGCCAGATCAACACGGCTGCCGACGGCTCGATCGGGGTCACGACCGGCACCAACAAGTGGAGCTACGCAAGCCGTTCAGTCACGGGAACAGCAACCGGAGAAGGCGCCGCACCCGAATACGCGATCGACTCCAGCGCCCTGGGCGGCATGTACGCGGGCCGCATCCGGCTGATCGCGACCGAGGCTGGCGTAGGCGTGCGCATGCTCGGCGAAGCCGCAGCAACGGTTGACGATTTCACCCTGACCAGTGCCGGAAAGATCGAGATTCAGTCGACGATCAGCGCGGCCCGCGACAACAGCATTGCGTCCTCCGCAGCAAGCGGAACCGACGATGTTCTGCTCAACGGCAGCGGCGCGAAGCTCTCGGCGGGCAACGACCTCGCCATCACCGCAACGGCCGGACAGGTCCGCCTGGCAGAAGGCGAGCTGTTCGCATCCAGCGACCTGAGTGTCGATGCTGCAACGATGAGCGATGCATCCACGGGCAAGGTGCGCTTTGCCGGCAAGGATTCGAGCGTCAACCTCAGTGGTGCAGCGAGCGCAAACGGATCGGTCTGGGGCGCGGGTGGCGATCTCGAGATCACCGCCGCAGACATTCAGACCAGCAACGGCGCCCGGCTCTACAGCGGCGCCAATAGTGCAGCGACAAGCCGCAGTCTGAGCATCCAGGCCACGAGCGGCGATATCGACCTCGCCGATACCGAAGTCCTGAGCACCGATGATGTGACATTGACCGCGAGCAACGGTGAGGTTGCACTTTCAGCCAGCACTGACGTTCAGGCTGCCGACGAGCTCTCGGTCACTGCGATCATGGTCGTCAATAGTGGCGATGTCGCGGCGGGTGGTGATATCGAGGTGATTGCCCAAGGCGGTGGTTTCATCAACAGCGGTCGTGTTGAGTCTGGCGGCGACCTTGGCGTGGGCGACGCTACGCGTGCCACCGATCTGTTCAACCAGTCAGGCGGCGAACTGCTTGGCAAGACGCTTTCAGTGAACGCGGGCACCGTTGGAAATGACGGTACGGTACAGGCAGTCGATCGCAGCACGGTTGTCGCCAACCGCTTCATCAATAGCGCCGGGTCGAGCTTCATCGCTTCAACGACCTCGGCCGTTTCCGGCGTCGGTGACTTCAATGTCAGTAGCACTTTCGACAACCAGGGACTGGTCCAGTCCGCCGGCGCACTCGACATTCAGGCGGGCTCCACGCTCACCAACAGTGGTCAGATACTGGCGCTCCGGACCGGCAATGGAGGCAGTAACGGGGACCTCGACCTCAATGCGTGGTCCATCGACAACAGCGGCACCATCGACGGGGGCGGCCTGCTGAACGCAACGGCAACGGCCACTACCGGAACGAGCTTTACCAACAGTGGTGCATTGCAGGCGGGCGGTGCGATGCACCTCGACGTCGGTAACGCGTTTCAGCAACTTGCGGCAGGCAAGATCATCGCTGACAGCACGCTCAATATCGGCTCAGCCACAACCAGCTTCCTGCTCACTAACGCAGGGCGTCTCCAGTCCGCTGCACTGCTGACAATTGGCGGCGTCGGCCATCTGGTCAACCTGAACAACCTTGCCGGTGGCAACGTCCTGAGCCAGGCTTCACTTGCTCTCACCGCGGGCTCCATCAGCAACGCAGGTACGATCCAGGCCGCCACCGGCAGCACGGTGAATGCGACGAGCTTCACCAACAGTGGCAGCGCGTCGCGCCTCATTGTTTCAACGGCAGCCAATGCAGACGGCAGCCTTGCGGTCAGCGGCGCAATCGACAACCAGGGCACGATCCAGTCCGCAGGCGGCCTGAACGTGGTGGCCACGGCAGCGATCGCCAACAGCGGCACAGTCAAGACGACTGGACTGAACGACACCCTTGCCCTGCAGGGCAACACCCTGAACAACACCGGGTTCATCGACAGCGCAGATCTCGCCACGCTCACCGCAACCCGGACGGCAGGAGATGTGCTGACCAACAGTGGTCAGGTTCGCAGTACCGACACCCTGACGATCGTCAGTGGGGATGGCGTGTCGAACGTGGCGGGTGGCACCATGATCGGCGACGGCGCGGTCGACCTGACCGCCCTTGTCCTTACCAATGCAGGTCGCATTCAGTCCGGCACAGCCATGACGCTGGGTCGTGGCAGCCGTGTCGAAACGCTCGACAATTCGGCCTCAGGCGTCCTTTTCGCCGGCTCGACGATGAACATCCTCGCCGGATGGATCTCAAACCAGGGCAAGATCTATGGGAGCAGTGGCACGACGCTCACCGCATCGTCCCTGACCAACGGCAGTGCCAGCAACAGCAGCGCCCTGCTGTTTGGTGCGATGAACTCCGGTGCCAGCCAGATGACTGTCAGTGGCAGCGTCAGCAACTATGGCGCCATTCACTCGAACGACACGCTTTCCGTTGCAGCCGCAGGGGTGACAAACCAGCGCACCGGCGGGATCTCGTCTCTCGCGTCCTTGAATGTGAGCGCGACAAGCGGCAACTCAATCGACAACTACGGCGCCTTCTATGCCGGCACTGCGCTCGCGCTAAGTGCCACCGGCGGCACGATCCGGAACCGACCCGATGGTGCAACGATGGATAGCGGCGGCAGCATCACTACCACCAGCGCCAGCTTCATCAACAATGCGGCGATCGTGGCACTCGGCGACATCACTATCACGGCGACCTCATCGTTCACCAACGAAACGACGCTGGATAGCGGGGTCTCAATCAGCAAGCAGCTTGGCTCGACGATTACCAGCAGCAGTGGGAGCTGGAACAAGATCGCAAACGAAGGCAGCCTCGACAATGGCATGAACGCCTGGCTACTGGATCAGACAATCACGCGTAACGAAGAGCTTGTAGGCATCACCGAGGCGGAACTGTCAGCTAAGACAAAAGCACAGATCATTGGCAGCGGTGCGGGCTCGACGCTAAGCATCAATTACGGCGGAAGCGGCCATAACTACATTGCAGTGCTGTCGGCTCCCACGATCAATGTTTCCGGCAGCGGCACCTTCACCAACGAGGACCTCACCCTCTACACGCTCGAACACACACGTCGCATCATCCGCATTGAGGACGAAAGTATCGGTGACGACGACTTTGTTGTCTGGGCACGCACCGACTCCAGCCGCAGCGGCTATAACGGCGACAACGGCAGTATCGATGACGACGGCAACAACTGGGACAACTGGAGCCCAGGCTGGGGATGGACGCGTACGCGCCATGTCGAATCGGGCTCATACCCGAGCGCACTGACGAATGAAGGCCTTGAACTTGCCCTTTCTGGTGCTCAGTTCGCCGGTGCAAGCACACGCACGACATTCGGCGCCGGCATCTTCGCTACCAGCTTCAACTTCAGTGGTGGAACGCTGAATAACGTGGGGTCGCCCTACCCCGCCTCGCCCGAACATGCAAAGCAGAGCGGTACCCAGTCTGACTCGGTCACTGGCCTGAATCCCGGCGCGGGGACAAGCAGCACAGCAATGGGCGTTACCGGTACCACCGCCACAGCAGGAACCGCGGCCGGTGCCGTGGTGGCTGGCAGCACCCTGGCCTTTGGCGGAGTGAACATCACTTTGCCCAGCAATCCGAATGGCTATTTCGTTGTTTCCAGGGATCCGAACTCCAGATACCTGGTTGAGACCAACCCCCTGTTTGCCGTCGGCTCCAACTTCGTTGGCTCCGATTACCTGCAGAATCGCTATGGGTACAACCCCGACACCGTTCTTAAACGCCTTGGCGACTCGAATTACGAAGCCTATCTGATTCGCCAGCAACTTATTGCAGAGACGGGCAGCAATGTTCTGAAGGGCTATGGCGACGAAGCGGCACAGATGCAGCAACTGATGGATCAAGCCGTGGATCAGGGCGCAGCGCTCGGGCTTGTTTACGGTCAGGCGCTGACCCCCACGCAGATCGCCAACCTTCAGGAAGACATCGTATGGATGGAGGAGGTTGAGGTTGGCGGGCAGAAGGTACTCGCTCCACGGGTGTACCTGTCACAGAGCTCGCGCGACATGATCGCAGGTGGCGCGGTCATATCGGCCGATGACGTTACGATTGCCGGCGATGCGCTTAACAATACCGGAGGCACAATTCAGGGGGCGAACACCCTGACCGTGACGACGACCGGCGATATCACCAATACCAGCGGCACGATCCGCGGGGGCGACGTCAGTCTCACGTCAACCGAAGGCAACATCACCAACAGAACACTGGTCGAGGGCGCCGGTGACGATATCAACTACTCCACTACGATCGGGCGCACCGGGGGCATTGAAGCCACCGGCAACCTCGACATGTCAGCCAACAAGGACATCAGCGTCATTGGCGCCGACGTCAGGGCGGGTGGTGACGCCAGTCTGGAGGCTGGTGGCGACATCACTTTCGATACCATTGTCGATAAGACCACGAGGACCACGAGCGAATCGACAAACTTCGGCCCCCTCTACGGCTCGTCGACAACCACAACCGAGACAACCGAAACCAACACCGGCTCCAATCTTCAGACGGGCGGCAACCTCAAGCTCAACAGTGGCGGCGACACCACGATTGCGGGCTCGAATGCCGATGTCGGCGGCGATCTCGATGTCGATACTGGTGGTGACTTCAATGTGATTGCCCGCCAGGACAAGGTCACAACAAAAACCGTAACCGAGACATCCGGCGTCGGCGTCGGTGGAGGCGTCTGGGGCACGGAAAAGACCACGACGGACAGCTTCAAAGGCACCAACGTAGGTTCGACGCTGAATGTCGGCGGCAATGCCGACATCGATGCGAAGAACGAGATGACCATTCAGGGATCGGATGTCGCGATCGGCGGTGATGCGAACATCACCGCGACCAAGGGCATCAATATTCTCGACGGACTGGACGAGGAACGCACGACCACGGTTACCGAAACCACGACCTTCCTCAAGACTGGCAGTTCGGGTGAGAGCGATTCGGGCAGCAAGTCGGCATCTGCATCTGAAAGCGCGTCCGGACGCGCCAGCGCCGACGCGAGCGCGAATGCCAACGCAGAAGCGTCCGGCTCAGCCGATCTCAAGTTTGCGGAAACCACGGTCAGTACGACAAATGCGGGCTCCAACACCAGCGTTGCTTCCAGCCTGACGGTCGGTGGAAACCTCAATGCAAGCACCGAGGGCACACTCAGGGTGCAGGGATCGAACGTCGAGTCGGGCGGCGACATGAACCTCGAAGCCGAGAACGTCGAAGTTCTCGCCGGGCGCAACGAGACCTGGAGTAACACGGAGACGACCCGGACCTCGGTGGGCATCTACAACGACGGCGAGTCTTCGGCAGGTGCCAACGCGGAAGCGCAGGCAAGAGCCGGCACAACCGGAACCAACGCCAGTGCGGGTGCTGACGCTTCGGCCGAGGCCAGCGGTACGACGACGATTGGCGCGCGCACCGAAAACGAGAAGACAACCGAATATACGCTGAGGAACACCGGCTCGACACTCAAGTCAGGCGGCAGCATGAACATCACCGCAGGCCAGGATGCGACCTTCGTCGGTGCCGAAGTCGAGTCCGGCGGTGACATGAACATCGAGGCGACGAACATCGTCAATCGGGCAGCACAGGATATCGAGGAGCGCACCTCCTCGAAGACGACGCAGACTGCGGGCGTGTATGTCGGCGCGGATGCGAAGGCCGAGGCGAAGGCAGGCACCGAGGCCAACCCGACACGGCTGAGCAACAGCGCGGCAGGCACGGCAGAGGCCGGCGCCGGTGCGGAAGCAAACGTGAGCACCGGACTGCGTTACAACAGGGAAGAGGAATCCAGTGCTGAGGGTTCTGTCACCCAGGTCACGTCGAGCTTCAAGTCCGGCGGCAACATCACCCGGACCGCGAAGGACACCATCGTCGATCAGGGGACGCAGATCGAAGCGGCCGGAAACATTGATCAATCCGCCCGCGAGATCCGTGAAATCGCGGCCGAGGACAGCAGTTACTCCCGTTCGAGCAGTTCCAGCCATGACGCCCGGATCGGCGTCGGTGCGGGTGCTTCGGCCGAGGCCGGGGCCAGTGCAAACTCAAAGGGTGAATCCGAAACAGAATCTGGTGCAGGCGCCGGCGCAGGTTTCCGCGCCAGCTATACCGGCGCTTCTGAAGGCGAGAGTGAGGCCAGCACCACGGCAGTCACCACGCGCTACAAATCCGGCGGCAGCATTACGTCCAAGTCGGAAGAGAAGACGACCCTGATCGGCACCCAGTTCGAATCCGGAGGCGACATCAACCTCGAGGCGGGCTCTCTCGACTACCAGGCGGCGAAGGACACCACGACCAGCAGCAGCAACTCGCAGGACATCTCCGCCGAGCTCAAGGTCGATGTCGTCGGTAAGGCGGGCGGCAGCCTCGATGCCGAATACGGGATGGAGAAGGAAGGTGAGAAGACAAGCACGGCACGTGCAGGTGGCATGACCGCGGGCGGCAGCATCAACATCAAGACCAAGGGCGACGCCAGCTTCGAGGGGACTCAGCTTGAAGCTGGAAATGCCGTCGGCGTGGATGCAGGGGGCAATGTCGACTTCAAGGCCGCACGCGACACGACCGAGTCGTCGAGCCAGGCCGCAAACGCCAGTCTTTCCCTGAGTTCCGAAAAGGGTGGCGACAAGGCAATGGGCCTGGGCGGTGGCTATGAACAGGAGAACGGTAACAGCAGCACAGCGCAAGTCGGGTCGATCAAGGCTGGCAGCGGTGGCATCAGCATCTCGGCAGGCAAGGACGCCAACTTCGAAGGTACGGCGCTCAAGTCCGAAGGCGACACGGGTATCGCTGCGGGCGGCGACGTCAACCTGCGGGCCGCCAAGAACACCGAAACAACGACGTCCTTTGGCGTTCAGGCTGAAATCGGGTCGACCTCGGGTAGCGAAGGCAAGGAGAAAACCGGCGCCATTGGCGGCAACGTCGGCTACGCAGACAAGGTCGAGTCGACCGGCACGTCGATCGGCTCGGGCGGTACGGTGACGATCAAGGGTAACAACGTCATCAACCAGGAGGCCGACATCAAGGCAGAGGGCGGCACGCAGATCATCGGCAACGAAATTAAGCAGAAGGCCGAGAGTCGCGATATCGCCATCGGTATCGAGGCAGGTTACGAGACGTCGAGCGAGTCAAAGACACCGGAAAAGAAGACCGGTTCGAAGACGACAGACGACATCCCTGACAGCAGAGCCAAGACAGCCGCCGATGACAAGCCTCGAAGCAAAACGACTGACGATCTTCCTGCAGCATCGACCGACACCGGAAAGTCGGCAGAGGACAAGGCTGCCGAACGGCGGGCGACGATCGACCAGCTGAAAGCCGACAAGCTGAAGCTGGACAAGGCCATGGAGCCCAAAGCGGCGCCAGCGGAAACACCTGCGAAGTAAGCATGAGGTGCGACGGATGTGAAACGGCGTTCGTCGCACCACAGTCGCTGGCTCGCTGCCTGAATCGCAAAGCGGGTTAGACTTGCATGAGCTCAACTGCGTCATGATCTCATGCTCATAAACTGCACTGCCTATCAGCACGGCCGCAAGCTGGCCGACCTTCCGGTCAGCGATATCACCTCCTACCTGAACAAGCAGGACTGCTTCGTCTGGGTGGCGCTCAAGGATGCAACGCCTGACGAGATGGCGCAGATGAAGGCAGCTTTCGGTCTGCATGAACTCGCAGTGGAAGACGCAAATCACGGTCACCAACGCCCGAAGGTCGAGGAATACGACGATGAGGTGTTCGCGGTCATGCACCTGGTCGAAGAACACGAGGGAAAGCTCGTCGTCGGCGAAGTGCATACCTTCGTCGGGCGCAACTACATCCTTTCGGTGCGCAACCGCAGCCAGCAGAACTTTCTTGGCGTGCGTGCACGCTGTGAACGTGAACCAAAAATGCTGGTCAAGGGGCCGGGCTATGTGCTGTATGCGCTGATGGATGCGGTGGTCGATCGCTATTTTCCGCTCATCGAAAAGCTCGAAACCGATCTCGAGGCGATGGAGGAGCGGATCTTCACCAAGGGCGCTGCGCCTACCAACATCCGGCGTCTGTATCGCCTCAAGCGCAAGGTCACCCTGCTCAAGCACGCCGTCACGCCCCTGATGGAAGCGGCCGGCAAACTGCACAGCGGCCGTGTCCCGGAGGTGTGCAGCAACAGCCGCCACTACTTCCGCGACGTGTACGACCACCTTACCCGCCTCAATGCTTCGCTCGACAGCATTCGCGACACCATTGGCACGGCCATCCAGGTGAACCTGTCGATGGTCACCATCGACCAGACCGAGGTCAGCAAGCGTCTTGCGGCCTGGGCCGGTATCTTCGCCGTGGCAACCGCACTCGCCGGCATCTGGGGGATGAACTTCACCCACATGCCCGAACTTCAGTGGGAATACGGCTACCCCGCCGCACTGATCGCGATCGTGTTCGCATCGGCTGTTCTGTACTGGCAATTCAAGCGGGCAAAGTGGTTGTAGGGTCCTTGAGGCGCCGCCTTGCGAGCCGAGTCCGGGCGCGATGTGCCCGGGCCGGTTAGAATGTGAAGCCCAGTCCCTGAAAACGAAGTCATGTCAGCTGCCCCCGAGATTCGCCCCGATCAATCCGTCGAGTTGCTCAAGGCGCTGCACATCCTCACCCGCGACGGCAAGCTCAATCAGGACAGCCGGCGCAAGCTCAAGCAGGTCTACCACCTCTACAACTTCATCGAGCCGCTGCTTGAAGAAGCCTTTGCCACGTCAGCCGACCCCGTACTGGTCGACCACGGCGCAGGCAAGTCGTATCTGGGCTTCATCCTTTACGACCTGTTTCTCAAGGCGCGCGACAAGGGAAAGGTCATCGGCATCGAGACCCGGGCGGAGCTGGTAAAGAGCTCGCGGGCGCTTGCCGACAAGCTGGGCTTCAGGCGCATGCGTTTCTACGATCTCTCAGTGGAGGCATCGATCACGTCCGACGCCCTGCCCGACCGCGTCGATATCGTCACTGCGCTGCACGCCTGCAATACCGCAACGGACGACGCGATCCGCTTCGCCCTCGCCAAGCAGGCCCAGTTCATCGTGCTGGTGCCGTGCTGCCAGGCCGAAGTGGCCGCCATCCTGCGCCAGCACAAGGCCGAATCGCTGTCGCAGACGCCGCTCGCGGAAATCTGGCGCCATCCGATTCATACCCGTGAGTTCGGCAGCCAGATCACCAATGTACTGCGCTGCCTGCTGCTCGAAGCGCATGGGTATTCGCTCACGGTGACAGAGCTTGTTGGCTGGGAACATTCGATGAAGAACGAGCTGATCGTTGCGCGCCGGACCGGTGCCCCGCGAGGCAATGCACGCGAGCGTCTCGCGGAGATCCTCGACCAACTCAACCTTGGCGCACTGACCGAACGTTTCAACTACTGAGCGCGACACGCAGGACGATCGCCCTGCGTCTGACCGCGCCACGCGGCCTTGCAGTCTGTCCGCGTGCCTGGCAAGCGCGCTGTCATGTTCGAAAGTTCCAGTGCAAGTCCGGCCTGAGCCCGCCTTCGGGTTACAATTCCGCTCTTTCTTGGAGCCTTGCGGAGCGCTCAATGCCTGTCGCCCAGACCGAAAACCTCAATATCCTGGCTGTCGATGACATGCCGTCGCCCGAGCAGATCAAAGCGCTCGTGCCGCTCACCGACAAGGCCGCCGCCTCGGTGCTGGCCGGTCGCAGGGCGCTGATGGACATCCTTGACCGCAAGGACAAGCGCCTTTTTGTCGTTGTGGGTCCGTGCTCGATCCACGACCCGGTTGCCGGCCTCGACTATGCTCGCCGCCTGCGCGCACTGGCGGACGAAGTCGCGGACACGATGGTGCTGGTGATGCGGGTGTACTTCGAGAAGCCCCGCACCTCGACCGGATGGAAGGGTTACATCAACGACCCTTACATGAACGACTCCTTCCGTATCGACGAGGGCATGGAAAAGGCACGTCGCTTCCTTCTGGACGTCGCCGAAACCGGCCTGCCGATCGCCACCGAGGCGCTCGACCCGATTGCGCCGCAGTTCTACGGCGACCTGATCTCGTGGACCGCCATCGGCGCCCGGACATCCGAATCGCAGACGCACCGCGAGATGGCGTCGGGCCTGTCGACACCGGTCGGATTCAAGAATGCGACCGACGGCGACATGGATGTGGCCGTCAACGCCATCATCTCGGCGGCCAGCCCGCACAGTTTCCTGGGCGTCAGCGGACAGGGCCAGTCGGCCATTCTGCGCACCCGCGGCAACAAGTACGGCCATGCTGTCCTGCGCGGTGGTGGCGGCCGTCCGAACTACGATACGGTATCGATCTCGCTCGCCGAGCAGGCGCTGGTCAAGGCCAAGCTGCCGGTCAACATCGTGGTCGACTGCTCGCACGCCAACTCCTGGAAGAAGCCCGAACTGCAGCCGCTGGTAATGAAGGACGTCGTCCATCAGGTGCGCGAAGGCAACCGCTCGGTCGTTGGCCTGATGATCGAGAGTAACCTCGAAGCCGGTAACCAGCCCATTCCTGCGGATCTGTCGCTGCTCAAGTACGGCTGCTCGGTCACCGACGCCTGCGTCGGCTGGGACACCACCGTAGACATGATCAAACGTGCCGATGCGGAACTGCGCGAAGCACTGGCTCTCCGGGAGCGCACTGAATGAGCCTTGTCGTTCAAGGGCTCGACGTGGATAACATGGCCCTCAAATCGCTCGCCAAGCTGACCGGCGCACGGGCGATAGAACAAATTACGCCGCAGGCTTTCCGCCTGTGCGGTGCGCAGTCCGACCCCGGCGTGCCCACGCATTGTGCGCACGCCGCGCTGGACTGGGCCTGGGTTGCTGAAGATCGCCGGCTGGGCGATTTCGGCCTGTTCGTGACCGACATGGACTCGACGCTGATCAACATCGAGTGCATCGATGAGATCGCCGACATGCAGGGCCTGAAGGCTCAGGTTGCCGAAATCACTGAAGCCGCCATGCGCGGCGAGCTGGATTTTCGCGAATCGCTTACCCGGCGCGTGGCGCTGCTGCGTGGCCTGCCTGAAGACGCGCTGGCGAAGGTGTACGAGCAACGACTGCAGCTCAACCCGGGCGCTGAGCGCCTGATGCGCGGGCTGAAGCAGGCCGGCATCCGCACCATGCTGGTGTCAGGCGGCTTCACCTACTTCACCGAACGCCTCAAGCAACGCTTGGGCTTTGACTACGCCTGGGCCAACGAACTCGAAATTGAAGGTGGTTACCTCACCGGGCGGGTGACCGGCGACATCGTCGATGGTAATGCCAAGGCCGAGCATCTCGAGCGCACGCGCGACGCACTTGGTCTGAGCGTGGAACAGGTCATTTGCGCGGGCGACGGCGCCAATGACATTCCGATGTTCCAGGCAGCAGGGTTCGGCGTCGCCTATCGCGCCAAACCTGTGTTGCGTGCCGAGGCCGACTGCAGCTTCGACCACGTAGGGCTCGACGGTATTCTGTCGCTATTCCCGTCCTGATCCTGCCCCGGCCTCGTACGTTCGCCGAGCGCCGGGCAGTAGTGGGTTCATGCGTGCTGCAGGCACGCGGACTGCCCCCTGAAACGCATCAACTCGCCGGATCAACGTGGATCAGGATCGGATTCAGCATCGCCCCCCCGAGGCGTCTGCTGCGCGCGCCATTCCAGCCGGTCTGTCCATCAGGCATGTTGGCGTTGTCTTTGAACGGCATCTCTAGCGTGAGCGAGACACAGCCAAACTGGTGCGCCACCCACTTGCTGGCCAGGGTCAGCATTTCTTCGCCGAAGCGACCATTCACATACCCGTGCTCAGTCTGAAAGTCGGGGCTGACTGCCTGCAGACCCTCGATGAATCGCGCCTGCTGCTCGGCCATTTCGGTGGTGAAGCCCGGCACCTCTTCAGCCGTGGCGAGGAAAACATAAGGCAGTGACTCGTCGCCGTGGATGTCGAGGAACAACTCGCATCCAGTTTCCTCCATTGCCTGCCGCACCAGATAGACCTCTGGACTCATGACGGGATCAGGCGCACGCCACTCCCGGTTCAGGTTGCGACCGGCAGCGTTGGTGCGCAAATTCCCGATCACCGCACCGTCGGGATTCATGTTCGGCACGATGTACAGCACGGCATGCTCGCGAATCTTGCGTGCGACCGGTTCGGCGCTGTCGAGCAGGCGCTTGAGCAAGCCCTCGATGAACCACTCAGCCATCGACTCGCCTGGATGCTGGCGCGCGATGATCCACACCGGCTTGCGCCCGGCCACCGGGCGTCCGACCACCACCACATCGAGATCGCGCCCTTTCACGGTCGTGCCAAGGTTCTGCACGGTCGCATAAGGCGACATTTCCGCCCAGCTGATCAGTTCCAGATGGCGTTCGTGTGAATACGGCTCGAAATAGGCGTAGTAGATGATGTCGCGTTCGGGCGTGTGCTCGACCACGAGCTCGCCGTTCTCGTAACAGGTACCGGACACCCGGAACCAGTTCTTGCGGTCGTAGGACGCAACACAGCGATAGTCTGGCCACCCGTCCGGATAGGCCGCGTCCGCCGCGTTCTCGAACACCATCCGCACGGGCTTCCCACCCGCCTCGTGCAGACGGAAGTGAAACCACTGGCGGAAATCCGCTGCGTTGTCCGCACGCAGACGCAGGCGGATATTCTGCTGATCCTCGAGGCTGACGACTTCGATTGAGCCCGAATCGAAGCTGGAACTGATCTTCATGCTTTCTCCATCCTGTGGCGCCGCCGGAGTCATTCCGTCGCGCAGTTCAATCGAGACAGTCCTGCCTCTTTCAGTCAATGCGCCGCCGGAACACCCAGGTGTCAGCGTCCGAGGCCTCGGCGGCAAACGCGTAGCCCTCAGTGTCGAACTTGCGCAGGGCGTCGACGTCCTCGGCACGATGGGTGATCGCATAGCGGCTCATGAGGCCGCGCGCGCGCTTGGCATAGAAGCTGATGATCTTGTAGCGCCCCGCCTTCCAGTCTTCAAACACCGGAGTGACCACCCTGCCCTGCAACTGTTTGCGGCGTACCGACTTGAAGTACTCCTCGGAAGCGAGATTAACCAGTACCCGCTCGCGTCCGGCATCTTCCTCGCGCGCCAGCAGTGCGTTGAGCTCGTCAGTGATACGGTTGCCCCAGAAGGCGTAGAGATCCTTGCCGTGCGCGTTTGCCAGCTTCGTGCCCATCTCGAGGCGATAGGGCTGCATCAGGTCCATCGGCCGCAGCACGCCATACAGCCCGGACAGAATCCGCAGATGCGCCTGCGCCCAATCCAGATCTGCAGGTGACAGCGAGGCAGCATCGAGCCCCTCATACACATCACCATTGAAGGCCAGCACCGCCTGCTTGGCGTTGTCGGGCGAAAACGGACGCGTCCAGCTCGCGTAGCGGGCAACGTTGAGACTGGCGAGCTGGTCGGAAAGCTTCATCAGCTGGGCAACCTCTGCCGGTGTGCGCTGACGCAGGATGTCGATCAGTTCAGATGACTGATCTAGGAAGTCGGGCTGACTGTGAGTGGCAACAACCGGCGGCGTCTCATAGTCGAGCGCCTTGGCAGGGGAGATGACGAAGATCATGGCACAGCTCAAATGGATCGAGGGCTCGATCTTAGCAAATCCACCCCGCTTGAGACGCACGGCCTGACTGCGCAGTGTTGACCGGCTTCACATCGGTAGCGCTGAGAAGCAGCTACAGTCTTGCAGTGATTCAATCGCTCAGGCGCGACCGACTCCTGCAAACTGGCGCTGACGCATCTGCTCGAACAGACAGACCGCAGCAGCAGCCCCGACATTGAGCGATTCGATGCCGTCAGCCATCGGAATAGTCACAATCTGATCTGCCCGCGCCAGCAAGGCCGGAGAGACGCCCTGCCCCTCGGCGCCGAACAACCATGCAACGGGGCCGTCTAGATCCAGTGCGTAGAGTGGTCGTGCGCTGTGGGTCAAACCGGTGGCCAGCACCCGACCCGGATAGTCAGCAAGTGCGCCAAGCGCGTCGACCTGCTCCCTGACCTTGAGCCGGAAATGCGCGCCCATGCCTGCGCGCAGCACGCGCGGCGACCAGGCCTGGGCACACCCCGGGGTCAGCCACGCGGTTTCGATGCCGGCGGCTGCAGCCGTGCGCAGAATGGTGCCAAGGTTTCCGGGGTCCTGCACTGCGTCGAGCACAATCAGTGAGGCTTCACATTCTGGCGAACCGGTCTGCTCAGGCACGTCAACCAGTGCGAGCACGCCGGAAGGGCTGTCGACAGGGCTGACATGGGAAAAGAGCGGGTCGGTGAGCTGGGTCACTGGCGTACCGGGGGGCAGATCGGCGACAAGCGCCGCGATCTCGACGCCCGCCAGGCCGGATTCAGAGACGTACACCGCCTTGAGACCCATGCCGGCCTGAACTGCCGCCTGGATCAGATGTGCGCCATCGAGCACGGTCTCGCAGTGCTTGCGACGATCACGCGGACTGCTCGCCAGTGCATGGAGATGCTTGATTCGGGGGTTGTCGCGAGAGCTGAGCAGATCCACGCCCGGAATCCGTTCAGAGACCCAGACCAAGGGTTGCGATCGCGGTCGTGAGCAAACCCAGTCCGAGATTGAAACCGACGCGCTGGCGGATCGTGTTCATCGCCACGGCAGCACGGGCCCAGTCCTCGGCGCCAACTGCCTGCTGCATTGTGCGCCACGGGCCAAACCAGATCGACGCAAAGACGGCGATCATCACCAGGCCAGTCAGCAGCATGACATGCCATGCGATCGGTGCGCGCGCAAAACCCGTCTCAATCAACATACCGAAACCGGACGCGAGGATGAGCGCAATCGAAATCCAGACCATCGGAAAAAATGCGCGCAGCACTGCTGCCCACAATCCGAGGCGGCGATCAGGCGGCAACTGCATCGCGGCGGGGCGAAGACAGAACCACGCAAACGCCATGCCCCCAACCCATACCACTACGCCGCAGACGTGCAGGAAAAGCATCAGATGGTGCAGCGTCATGTGGCTTCGTCCTCGGTCCAGAGCGGGGGATTCTCGAGAATTGCGCGTACAGGACCGAAACTGCGCCGGTAAAAATCCTGCACGCCATGCTTTCTTATGGCGGCCAGATGCGCGGCCGTCGGATAGCCCTTGTGCCCTGCAAGACCGTAGTGTGGAAACGCCAGGTCAAGCGCACGCATCTGCTCGTCGCGGACGGTTTTAGCCAGAATGGACGCGGCCGAAATAGCCGGCTCGAGACTGTCACCCTTCACGATCGCCCGAACTGGAATATCGAGTGCCGGGCAGCGATTACCATCGATCAGTGCCTCGTCCGGTCTGACCGCAAGGGCCTCGACAGCACGCTTCATCGCCAGCATCGTCGCATGCAGTATGTTGAGCCGGTCGATTTCCTCGACCGATGCCTCGGCAACAGCCCATGCGAGTGCGCGCTCGCGGATCAGGGGCGCAAGTCGTTCACGCGCACGTTTGCTCAGCTTCTTTGAGTCTGCCAGTCCCTCAATCGGACGTGCAGGGTCAAGGATGACCGCTGCAGCAACGACCGCGCCGCACAAGGGCCCCCGCCCGGCTTCGTCCACACCGCAAATCAGTGCAATGCGACAGGGCTCAGACATGACCCACCTTGGGCTTGTGTTGAAGATAGGGCAGGATCGCTGCAGCAGCCTTGTCGGCCGTATCCTGGCGCAGTGTCAGATGAAGCTCGGTGAATCGCTCAGCGAGCGCCTCGCAACCTGCAGGGTCGAGCAGCCAGCGGTCGAGCGCATCTGCCAGTTTGACCGGCGTCGCATCGTCCTGAAGCAGTTCTGCCACCAGAGACTCGTTGCACAGGATATTGGGCAAGCCAACCCAGGGCAGATAGGCCATGCGCTTCATCAGCCGGTACTGCCAGCCGCCCATCCGGTAACTGATCACCATCGGGCGCTTGAGCAAGGCGGCCTCGAGCGAGGCTGTGCCGCTGGCGACGAGCACCACGTCCGCTGCCGTCATGGCGTCGACCGAGTGTCCGAACAGCATGCGGATCGGCAGCTCGCGTGCATCGTTGAGCCGCAGTGCCTCCTCAAACAAAGCACGGGTTTCACGTGTCGCAAGCGGCACCAGGAAAACCGCATCCTGATGGCGTTGCGAAAGAATGGCTGCCGCACCGATGAAGGTGTCCGCGAGATTACGCACCTCGGACTGCCGGCTGCCAGGCAAGACTGCAATGACCTTGGCTTCGGGCGAGACATTCAGCCGCTCTCGAGCCGCAGCGCGGTCGGGCTTGAGCGGAAACACGTCCGCCAAAGGATGCCCGACATAGGTCGCTGGAACGCCCGCCTTGTCGTAGATCGGTGCTTCGAAAGGGAAGAGGCACAGCATCCGGCTCACCGAACGCGCGATCATCTTGATCCGGCCACCACGCCAGGCCCAGATCGAAGGACTGACGAAATGGATCGACGGGATCCCGGAATCCTTCACGCGCCCTTCCAGCCAGAGGTTGAAATCGGGGGCATCGACACCGATGAAGGCATCAGGCTTGTCGCGGCGAATCTCGGCCAGCAACTTCTTGCGGATGCCCGAGAGCTCACGATAGCGCTTCAGCGCATCGACATAACCGTGCACGGCGAGGCGCTCCGACTGCCAGCGCGCCTCGAAACCCTCGGCCTGCATCTTTGGACCACCGATACCGTAGAACACGGCATCCGGAACGTGCTGCTTTACAGCGCGGATCAGGTGACTGGCGAGGAGATCGCCGGAGGCTTCTCCGGCCACCATGGCGATTCTGGGCGCCATGTGATCAACGCACCAGACCGCGGCCAGACTGGCTGATGAAATCGGAGAAAGCCTGGACCTCGGCGTGCTCGCCGGCGAGCGCCGCAATCTGCTCCCGCGCTTCCTCGAGTCTCAGCCCGGAACGGTACAGCAACCGGTAAGCACGCTTGATCGCGGCGATACCGTCGGCGGAAAAACCGCGCCGCTTGAGGCCTTCACTGTTGATGCCGTGTGGCGCCGCCGGGTTACCCGAAACCGTGACGCACGGAGGCAGATCCTGCAGCAGGACCGTGCCGACACCACAGAAACTGTGAGCGCCAACCCGCACGAACTGGTGCACACCGGTGAAACCACCGAGGATGGCCCAGTCACCGACATGCACATGGCCCGCGAGCGTCGCGTTGTTGGCGAAGATCGTGTGGTTGCCGACCTGACAGTCGTGGGCGACATGCACATACGCCATGATCCAGTTGTCACTACCCATGCGGGTGACATGCGCGTCCTGGCTGGTGCCCACGTTGAAGGAACAGAACTCCCGGATCGTGTTGCGATCGCCGATCTCAAGGCGTGTCGGTTCTTCGACGTATTTCTTGTCCTGCGGCTGAGCGCCGATGGAGCAGAACTGGAAAATCTCGTTGTCACACCCGATCTTCGTATGCCCTTCGATCACGACGTGAGGTCCGATCCATGTGCCGGCACCGATCTCGACGTGCTGGCCGATGATCGAATACGCGCCAATCGATACGTTTTCGCCGATCCGCGCGTCCGGATGGACGATGGCAGTCGGATGAATCATGACAGGGTCTTGAGCGCACACATCAGTTCAGCCTCGGTTGCGACCTGGTCACCGACCCTGGCCACCCCCTTGTACTTGTAGATATTGCGTTTGCTCTGGGTAATCTCGACATCGAAAATAAGCTGGTCGCCCGGAACAACAGGCCGCTTGAAACGGACGTTATCGATACCGGCGAAATACACCACCGAGTTTTCGTCAGGCTTCACACCCATGCTCTTGAACGACAGCAGCGCGGCCGCCTGCGCCATTGCTTCGACGATGAGCACACCCGGCATGACCGGATGGTGCGGGAAGTGGCCGGGAAAGAACGGTTCGTTCATGGTCACATTCTTCAGTGCCAGAATGCGTTTGTTCTCTTCAAGTTCGAGCACCCGGTCGACCAGCAGAAACGGGTAACGATGGGGCAGGTATTGAAGAATTTCGTTGATATCCATGGTATTCAGCTTTATTCCCGTTCTTCCAGGCGTTGTTCGAGGGCGCGTATTCTATCCACGAGCGCATCGAGATGGCGAAGATGCGCGAAATTTTTGACCCAGTCGCCGTGTCCCTGAACCGGCAGATTGGCCGTATAGACACCAGGCTGACGGATCGATTTGGTCACCAGTGTTCCTGCCGAAATCACGACATCGTCGGCAATCGAGAGGTGGCCGATGATCCCGGCCTGCCCACCGATCATGCACCGCGCTCCGATCCGGGTGCTTCCCGCGATACCAACACAACCGGCAATCGCAGTGTAGTCGCCGATACGGACGTTGTGGCCGATCTGGATCTGGTTATCGATCTTCACCCCGTTACCGATCACCGTATCGTCCAGCGCACCACGGTCAATGGTGGTGTTCGCACCGATTTCGACATCGTCGCCGATGACCACACGGCCGACCTGCGGAATCTTCACCCATGCACCGTCACGTTCGCGCGCGAAGCCAAAGCCGTCCGAACCAATCACGGCCCCGGCGTGGACAATGCAATCCTGACCAATCACACAGCCGGCATAGATCGTTACACGCGGGCCGATCCGGGTGTTCGCACCGATGTGTGCACCACGACCGACGTAAGCGCCAGCACCGATGTGCACGCCCTCACCCAGCACGACACCCTCTTCAACGACCGCACCTGCCTCGATTGCGACCGAGGACGGTACCGAGCAGGATACGGCAGCCAGAAGATGAACACCGCCCTGGACTGCTGCGGGCGGGTTGAAGTACCTCGCGACGCGTGCGAAGTGGAGGTAGGGATCGTCAGCCACGATGCGTGGCCGATCGGTCAACGCATCCCGTGCGCCCTTGCCAACAATGACTGCCGCTGCCCGACTGCTCTTGACCTGACTCAGGTACTTCGGATTGGCCAGAAACGAGAGGTCGCCCTCCCCGGCCTGGTCGAGTGTCGCAACCCTGCCAACACTGACACTGCCGTCGCCAACCAACTCACCACCCAGTTTTTCGACCAGTTCGTCGAGGCGAATCATTACCGAGCGAAGCCCTTACTTGGACTCGGACAGGGCCTTGACCACCTTGTCCGTAATGTCGATGCGCGGGCTGGCGTAGACCGCTTCCTGCAGGATGATGTCGTACTTCTCGGCTTCGGCAATCTGCTTGACCGTGCGATTCGCCTTGTCCAGAACCGAAGCGAGCTCCTCGTTGCGGCGCTGATTGAGATCTTCACGGAACTCGCGCTGCTTGCGCTGGAAGTCGCGGTTCAGGTCATTGAACGCACGTTCCTTGTTGCGACGGTCGGACTCGGCCATCGTCACACCATTGCGTTCGAGATCTTCCTGCATGGCCTGCAGGTCCTTGGCCATGCGCTGCATTTCCTGGTCGCGCTTCTCGAATTCCTTCTCGAGGCGCTGCTGCGCACGCACGGCCGGGCCGGCCTCACGCATGACGCGATCGGAGTTAACGAACCCGATCTTGGTTTCAGCCGACGCAGCCTGGCTCAGTCCCATCAGGGCCACTGCGATCACGGAGAGAGTACTGACTTTCACATGTGTCTCCACAAATTATCCGGGGGCGGCGCGATCAGAACACGCTGCCAAGCTGGAACTGGAAGCGCTGAATGTCGTCGTCCGCTTCCTTCTTGAGCGGGAAACCAAGGCTGAACTTCAACGGACCGATCGGCGAAGTCCAGGCAAAGGCGAGACCGGTACTGTACCGCAGGTCGCCGAAGTTGATCTTCTCGTCGTCGCCCGTAACCGCATCCTTACCCCACACATAACCAGCGTCAAGGAAGGCCGAGATGCGGAAGGAACGATCCTTGCCCGAACCCGGCATCGGGAAGAAGAACTCGGCGTTGGCCACGGCCTTGCGCGTACCACCGATCGAATCGCCATCCGAATCCTTGGGTCCGAGCGAGCTCTGGTCAAAGCCGCGCACGGAACCGATACCGCCAACATAGAAGTTCTTGTAGAACGGCACCGGCTTGCCACCAAACCCGGTCGCCCAGCCGATATCCCCGTTAAGCATCAGCGCGTAGTCCTTGCCGATCGGGAACCAGTGCTGGTACTGATAGTTCAGCTTCGTGTAACGCAGGTCACCCGGCGGCAGGGCCATCTCGCCGTACACTCGCTGATAGACACCCTTGCGCGGGTACAGGAAGCTGTCGCGGCTGTCCCGCGACCAACCTGCCGTCAGCAGCAGGCTCGACACGGTTACGTCACCAATCCCGCTCGAATCGCTACAACCGAAATCAATACAAAACTCCTTGTACTGATCCGTGCTGTCGTCGTAGGTCGTGATACGCGTGCGGTCAATCCCCAGACCGAAGCTGATGCTGTCATCTTCAGCAATCGGGTATCCCAGCCGCAATCCGGCACCGGTCGAAACGGTCTTGTACGGCGACACCGTCGAATAATCCGTCGTGTCGTAGGTACGGTGATAGATGTCCCAGCCCAGACTCACACCGTCGACGGTGTAGTACGGATTGGTAAAGGAGAGCGAAAGCGTGCGGCTGGACTTGCTCGTATTGAGTCCGAGCGTCATCGCGTTACCGCTGCCGAAGAGGTTCTGCTGCGAAATCGAAGCCGACAGCACGATGCTTTCCGAACTGGAGAAGCCCGCGCCCAGCATCAGGTTACCTGTGGGCCGTTCCTTGACACCGAAATTCACATCCACCTGGTCGGTGGTACCGGGGACCGCAGGTGTCTCGACCGTCACTTCGTCGAAGAAGGCCAGCTTGTCGACACGTTCGCGCGAGCGATTGATTGCCGCCGCATCGTACCAGGCACCTTCCATCTGGCGCATTTCACGACGCACGACCTCGTCGCGGGTCTTAGTGTTGCCGCCAACGTTGATCCGGCGCACATATACGCGACGACCCGGATCGACGAAAACGGTGAACGCCACTTCGCGCTTTGCCTTGTCGACTTCCGGAGCGGCGTTGACGTTTGCAAACGCATAGCCCTCATTGCCAAGCCGATCGGTCACCGCCTTGGTGGTCTCGGTCAGCTTCTCGCGCGAGAAGATCTCGCCCGGACGAACCGTGCTCAGCGCGAGATATTCGGACTCGGGAAGAATGAGTTCGCCGGTGAAACGCAGCCCGCTGACCGTGTACTGCTCACCCTCGGTGATATTCACCGTGATGTAGATCTCTTTCTTGTCCGGCGTGATCGACACCTGGGTCGAATCGATATTGAAATCGAGATAGCCCTGGTTGAGATAGTAGGAACGGAGATTCTCGAGGTCAGCAGACAGCTTCTGACGAGAATACTGATCGTTCTTGGTGTACCAGGTCAGCCAGCCCGGCGTCGTCAGCTGGAACAGATCGACGAGGTCCTCGGTTTCGAAAGCTTTCGCCCCAACCACGGTGATGCTGGCGATCTTGGCGACTTCACCCTCTTCCACGCTGAAGTTGATCCCGACGCGGTTGCGCTCAAGCGGTGTCACCGTGGTGGTGACCGCTGCAGCGTACTTGCCACGGCTCAGGTACTGGCGCTTGAGTTCCTGTTCGGCACGATCGAGCAAGGCGCGGTCGAAGATGCGTGACTCGGCGAGCCCGACTTCGCGCAGGCCGGCCTTGAGCTGGTCCTTGTCGAATTCCTTGACCCCGACAAAATCGATCTGGGCAATGGCAGGACGCTCATCGAGCAGGACCACCAGCACGTCGTTTTCAGTTTCGATGCGCACATCGCTGAAAAATCCGGTGGCGAACAGTGCCCGGATTGCTTCGGCGGCCTGTCCTTCATCGAACGTGTCACCGACACGGACCGGGAGGTAGTTGAAGACCGTACCTGCTTCCGTACGTTGGATACCCTCTACCCGGATGTCCTTGACCACGAAGGGGTCAAAGGCGAACGCGGGAAAAGAGGCAAAAAGGGCCATGATCAGCCCTGAAAGGCGCTTGCGATTCATTCGGTTATTCAGCCGGAGATTAGACGATTGATGTCGTTGTAGAAGGCAAATGCCATGAGCATGACAAGGAGCGCAAGGCCGATCTGCTGGCCGATCTCCATGACACGTTCCGAGACGGGACCGCCCTTGATGATTTCGATCACATAATACAGTAAATGCCCGCCATCCAGCACCGGGATGGGTAGCAGGTTGAGCACCCCCAGGCTGATGCTGATGAGCGCCAGGAACTTGATGTAATGGCTCAGACCAAGCTGCGCCGACTGCCCCGCATAGTCCGCAATCGTGACTGGTCCGGACAGGTTCTTCCACGAGATCTCGCCGGTGATCATCCGCCCGATCATCTGCAAACTGAGCACGCTGGTGTCCCAGGTCTGCCGCACGGATTTTTCGAGACCGTCCACGATGCCGTACCGAACCTCGGCAAACATCGTCAGTCCGCCAAGCATCGGTTCGGCGACCGCAATGCCGATGCGCCCGATGCTCTCTCCGTTCTCTGAAGCCGTGTCGGGCACGATGGCAAAGCTGCGCTCAACGCCGTCCCGCTTTACCCCGAACAGGCGCTCGCGCCCGGCAGAGTCGCGCACCTGAGCCACCATCTCACCCCACGACGCGATTGGCTCGCCATCGATCGCGATGATCTCGTCACCCGCCACCAGTCCCGCCCGCGCGGCAGGCCCGTCGTCAACCAGTCTGCCGACGACAGCGGGAATCTGCGGACGCCAAGGGCGCAGACCAATCCGTGCGATGAGGTCCGTGCTGCTGTCGTCGATGTCCAGACCGCTGAGGTCCAGCGTGCGCAAGGTCTCTACTTCTTCGAGGGTGCGGATGCGCAGGCTTACCTTCCCGTTGTCGAGGGCATGACGCAACAGTACCCAACGCAGATCCTGCCAACTCTGAACAGGCTCATCATCAATCGCGACAACGAGATCCCCGTCGCGAATGCCTGCCAGTTGCGCCGGATTCGCGCTCGCAGCATCACTGACCTCCACGGTCGAGATCCGCGGCCGTAGCTCGTCCGTACCGACGACGAAAATGCCCCAGTAAAGCACGATGGCCAACAGGAAGTTCGCCAGCGGCCCGGCCGCTACAATCGCGAACCGGCGCCAGACACTTTTGCGATTGAAGGCCCGGTGAAGTTCTTCGGGGGCAACCGAACCCTCGCGTTCGTCGAGCATCTTGACGTAGCCACCAAGCGGAAAGGCGCCGAGCGCCCACTCTGTCCCGTCAGCGCCAGCCCGCTTGACCACCAGCGGCTTGCCGAACCCGATTGAGAATCGGAGTACTTTGACGCCACACCAACGTGCCACAAGGTAGTGGCCGAGTTCGTGAACCAGAATAAGCAGACCGAGTGCAAGGGCAAACGGGATCAGGTAGTGAAACAGGGTCATCGGATCGTGGCACGCTTGGTGATTTGGTCTCGGGCGATTTCTCGCGCATGGGCATCTGCAGCCAGAACTGCCTCCAGCGAATCGACCGCCATCGCCCCGACACGTTCCAGGGTCGCAGAAATAACGTCGCCAATACGACGATAACCGAGATTTCCGTCGAGAAAGGCCGCCACGGCCTCTTCGTTTGCTGCACTGAGCACGGCAGGCGCGGCGCCGCCTGTACGCAAAGCCTGGTATGCGAGGGCCAGACAGGGGAAGCGGTCGAAATCCGGTCGCTCGAAAGTAAGGCGCGAGATCTGAACCAGATCGAGTGCCGCCACACCGGAGTCAATCCGCTCCGGCCATGCCAGCGCATGCGCAATCGGCGTGCGCATGTCGGGATTGCCAAGCTGAGCGATCACCGAGCCGTCAATGTAATCCACCATGGAGTGGATGACGCTCTGCGGATGAATTACGACTTCGATCTGATCCGCCGGCGCACCGAACAGCCAGTGCGCCTCGATCACTTCGAGCCCTTTGTTCATCATCGTCGCCGAGTCGACGGAAATCTTGCGCCCCATCACCCAGTTCGGATGCGCACATGCCTGCTCCGGAGTGACACTCTCGAGATCTTCGACGGCCGAATCGCGAAAGGGGCCACCGGAGGCGGTCAGCAGAATGCGGCGGACACCGCTCGCGACGGGGCTGCGCTGATAGGTGGCCGGCAAGGACTGAAAAACCGCATTGTGTTCGCTATCGATCGGAAGCAGACAGGCCCCGGAGGCGGCAACCGCATCCATGAACAGACGGCCCGAGAGCACCAGCGCTTCCTTGTTTGCCAGCAAGACCTTCTTGCCCGCACGCGCCGCTGCAAGTGTGGGCTCAAGACCGGCAGCACCAACGATTGCCGCCATGACTGCGTCGACTTCAGGATCGGCTGCAACCTCCGCAAGGGCAGCGGCGCCGGAAAGCACCTCGGTCGCGCAACCGGCCTCGCGCAACCGTGCGCGCAGTTGCAGCGCAGCGTCAGCGTCTACCATCACCGCATAGCGGGGGTCAAAACGGCGACACTGCTCGACCATCTTGTCCACCTGGCGGTTGGCCGTGAGCGCAAAGACCGCATAACGCTCAGGGTGGCGGCCGATGACATCCAGCGTACTGACGCCGATCGAACCGGTGGCGCCAAGAATGGTGACGTGCTGCAGACGTGAGTCAGGCATGAAGGGTCAGATTGTCAGCGTGCGAGCCAGAGGGCAAGCAGGCCCGCCATTGGCAGGGTTGAAGTGAGACTGTCGATGCGATCGAGAATGCCGCCGTGACCGGGAAGGATTGCACCACTGTCCTTGATGCCGGCCTGACGCTTGAGCAGCGACTCGAACAGGTCACCAATGATGCTGACCGCGGTAAATGCCAGCAGCAACGGCAAGGCTGCCGTATACAGCCATCCCGGCATCTCGAAAGCAGCAAAGAAAAAGACCAGCACATAGCCGAATACGCTAACACCCGCAGCCGCACCGAACGCACCCTCCCAGGTCTTTCCCGGGCTGATGCCGGGTGCAAGCTTGTGCCGGCCGAATGCGCGTCCGCTGAAATAGGCGGCAATATCCGCAACCCAGACCATTGCCATGACCGCCAGCAGCAACCATGGTCCGAGCTGACGCAGATGCGCCAGCGCCAGCGCCGGCGGCACCATCACCACCAGCCCCACCACGATGGCCATGCCAGCGCTCGACAGGCGCCATTTCAGCCGCAACCAGAACGGGATGACGAGTACCCAGAAAAGCGCACTGGCGAGATAAAGCGGCGCCAGCAGGCCGATAACAGGCGCCGACGCTCCACCAAGTCCGGACAATGCCCCGAGCACTCCGCACAGCACGCCGGTCAGAACCGCAAAGATCGTGCGACCGGGCGCAGCGAAGCGTGCGAGTCCGCCCCACTCCCACGCCGCACCTCCGCAGACCAGCGCACAAAACACGAGCCAGAGTGAAGCCGGCAACATGAAAACCGCACCAAGCAGGCCGAACAGCAGAATGAACGCAGTGATGATCCGCGTCTTAAGCATGACGCCCCGCACTTGCAGCATCCTTCACCTGATCGCTGGTGCGACCAAACCGGCGCTCACGCCCCTGGTAGGACTCTATTGCGCGACCGAGCGCCTTGGCATTGAAATCGGGCCAAAGGGTATCGGTGAAGTGCAGTTCGGTGTAGGCCAGTTGCCAGAGCAGAAAATTGCTGATGCGCTGCTCGCCTCCGGTGCGGATGAAAAGGTCTGGCTCGGGCGCGAAGCTCATCGAAAGCTCGGCCTCAAGCGCCTCTTCAGTAACAGGGACATCTTCGCCCGGATGCTTGGCCAGGACTTTTGAAACCGCCTGAAGAATGTCCCACCGGCCACCGTAATTGGCAGCAATCGTGAGATTAAAGCGGGTATTGCCTGCGGTAAGGGCTTCGGCTGCATGGATCACGTCCACCAGCTTCTTGTCGAAACGTGAGACGTCCCCGATCACGCGGAAGCGAATACCGTTCTCGTGCAAGCGATCCACCTCTTTCTGCAGCGACTTGATGAACAACTGCATCAGAAATGAGACTTCATCGGCGGGACGGCGCCAGTTCTCGGAACTGAAGGCGAACAGGGTCAGGTACTCGACCCCCCGATCCATGCAGGACCGGATGGTAGCGCGGACAGTATCCACGCCCCGGCTGTGGCCGGCGACGCGCGGCATGAATCGCTTCTTCGCCCAACGCCCGTTACCGTCCATGATGATCGCAATATGCCGGGGCACACCGCTGGCTGCCGGAACGGCACGGGTGGAACTGGTAAAGCCAGAATCTGCCATCAATGGACTCCACGCATGGCCCTTGGCGGGCCATTCGGTTGTGGCAGATCAGATCTGCATCAGCTCCTGCTCTTTTTGCGCGAGCAGTTTGTCGATCTCGCCAACGTGGCGATCCGTCAGTTTCTGGATTTCGTCTTCGCCGCGACGCTCGTCGTCTTCAGAGATCAGTTTCTCCTTGACGGCATCCTTGAGCTGCTGATTTGCGTCACGACGCAGGTTGCGCACTGCAATCTTGGCACTTTCGCCTTCGGTACGCACGACCTTTGTCAGGTCACGGCGACGTTCTTCGGTCAGCGCAGGCATCGGAACGCGGATAATCTCGCCCATATTGGCGGGATTAAGACCGAGATCGGAATCACGAATCGCCTTCTCGACCTTTGCCAGCATCGGCTTTTCCCAGGCCTGAACGCCGATTGTGCGGGAGTCGATGAGCGTAACGTTTGCGACCTGATTGACCGGCACCATGCTGCCGTAATATTCGACCATCACATGATCGAGCAGACCCGTGTGCGCGCGACCGGTGCGCACCTTGGCCAGGTCGAGCTTGAGCGCCTCGACCGACTTGTTCATTTTCTGCTCGGTCGTCTTCTTGATTTCGGAAATCATGGTTGTCCTTTCGTGAATCAGGAATGAACCAGTGTGCCCTCGTCTTCACCCATGACCACACGCTTGAGCGCGCCGGGCTTGAAGATCGAAAACACGTTGATCGGCAACTTCTGGTCTCGGCAGAGTGCAAATGCGGTCGAATCGAGCACTGCCAGATTGCGGCCGATTGCCTCGTCGAAACTGATGCGGTGAAAACGCTGGGCAGCGGGGTCTTTCTTCGGATCAGCCGTATACACACCATCAACCTTGGTGGCCTTGAGCACGATCTGAGCGCCGATCTCAGCGCCGCGAAGTGCAGCTGCCGTGTCGGTTGTAAAGAAAGGGTTGCCCGTACCAGCGGCAAAGATGACGACCCGCCCTTCTTCAAGGTGACGGATCGCGCGGCCGCGGATATAAGGCTCGACCACCTGATCGATGCGAAGCGCAGACTGAACACGCGCCTCAAGCCCCATCCGGCGCATTGCATCGGCCAGCGCCATGGCATTCATGACCGTAGCCAGCATGCCCATGTAGTCGGCCGTGGCGCGATCCATACCGGAAGCCGCGCCCTTCATGCCGCGGAAAATGTTGCCGCCGCCGATCACCACCCCAACCTGCACACCAAGACGCGACACCTCGGTAATCTCGGCGACGATGCGGCTGACCACATCCTCGTTGATCCCGTATGCATCATCACCCATCAAGGCTTCGCCCGAAAGCTTCAGCAGAATGCGGGAGTAAGCAGCAGCGGTCATTTTCAAAGCTCCTTACTTCTGTGCAGCAGCAGCGGCCTGGGCAGCCACTTCAGCAGCGAAGTCGTTCACTTTCTTTTCAATGCCTTCGCCGACCACATACAGCGTGAAGCTGGCGATCGAAGCCGAACGCGACTTGAGCAGTGCCTCGACGGTCTGCTTGTCGTCCTTGACGAAAGGCTGACCCAGCAGCGTGACTTCCTTCAGGTACTTCTGAACCGTACCGTCGGCAATCTTTTCAAGCATCGCTTCCGGCTTGCCGGCTTCGCGAGCCTTCTCGATCGCGATACGACGCTCTGCTTCGATCAGATCGGCAGGCACGCCAGTGGAGTCAAGCGACTTCGGCTTGGACGCGGCGATGTGCATCGCGAGATCCTTGCCCATCTGCTCGTCGCCGCCAACCAGGTCGATCAGCACGCCGATACGCGCACCGGCGTGGATGTAATTGGCAACACTGCCCTTCGCTTCGATGCGGACAAAGCGACGAACGGTGATGTTTTCACCGATCTTGCCGACCAGCGCCGAACGGAACTGCTCGACGGTCTGGCCGTTGAGCTCGAGCGCAGCAAGCGCGTCGACATCGGCCGGGTTCTTCTCGGCGATCAGGGTCGCGAGCGAAGCAGCCAGCGCGATGAAGTCATCGTTCTTCGCCACGAAGTCGGTTTCGCAGTTGAGCTCGACCATTGCTGCCAGCTTGCCATCAGCCGACAGATGCGTGCCGACGATGCCTTCAGCGGTAACACGGGCTGCTGCCTTGGAAGCCTTGTTGCCGAGCTTGATGCGCAGGATTTCCTCAGCCTTGGCCATATCGCCAGTTGCCTCGGTCAGTGCCTTCTTGCACTCCATCATCGGCGCGTCAGTCTTCTCGCGCAGTTCCTTGACCATGCTTGCGGTGATTTCCGCCATGCTAACTCCTGAATGTTCGTTTACAGCACACGGCGGGCACCGGCCCGCCGCGGAAAACTATCGTTTCAACCCCGAGGCAGGATCAGGCCTGTTCCTGGGAGTTCTCTTCTTCGACTTCAACAAACTCGTCGCCGCCGGCAGACACGATTTCCTGCAGCACCTGACTACGACCCTGCAGCACGGCATCGGCCACACCACGGGCGTACAGACGGATAGCGCGCGAGGAGTCATCGTTACCCGGAATCACGTAATCCACGCCTTCGGGCGAGTGGTTGGTATCAACCACGGCCACGACCGGAATACCAAGCTTCTTGGCTTCGGTGATGGCAATCTTGTGGTAACCGACGTCGATCACGAACAGTGCGTCGGGCAAACCACCCATGTCCTTGATGCCGCCGATACTCTTCTGCAGCTTGTCCATTTCGCGCTGTGCGGTCAGGGCTTCGCGCTTGCTCAGACGCTCCATGGAGCCGTCTTCGACCATCGCTTCCATTTCCTTCAGGCGCTTGATCGACTGCTTGACCGTCTTGAAGTTGGTCAGCATGCCGCCGAGCCAACGCTCATCAACGAAAGGCATGCCGGCACGACGCGCTTCCTCAGCGAGAATCTCGCGAGCCTGGCGCTTGGTGCTGACAAACAGGATGGTGCCGCGGTTCGCCGACAGCTTGCGAGCGAAATCCATGGCTTCGTTGTACTTGACCATCGTCTTTTCGAGGTTGACGATGTGAATCTTGTTGCGATGACCGAAGATGTACGGGGCCATACGCGGGTTCCAGAAGCGGGTCTGGTGACCAAAGTGAACGCCCGCTTCGAGCATCTGACGCATTGTTACTGACATGTGAAACTCCAGATCTAGGGTTAGCCTCCGCCGAACCGGATGCGAAGCGCTGTCGGACACCCGTCCGGACAAGCTTTTCGCACCTAAGCCGCAACAGACATGGTCTGCATGCGGACCCCGATCGATTCGGCGTGTGGATTTTGCCTGCGTAAGCAGACAAGCCCGTGATGATAGCACTGAGACATGACGCCGCTCAAGCCAAGATGCAATGTCGGGTTTGCCCGCAGAGGACGCATGCGCTAGCCTAGAGACCTTTTACAGCATCCCCCTCCCCCACCATGAGCATCACGATAAAGACCGCAGAGCAAATAGAGCAGATGCGCGTCGCCTGCCGCCTGGCCGCAGAGGTCCTTGATTACATCGAGCCCTTTGTCCAGCCTGGCGTCACCACGGGCGAACTCGACCGCCTGTGCCACGACTATATGGTCAAGGTCCAGAACACCGTCCCTGCGCCGCTCAATTATGCGCCGCCGGGCTACACGCCCTACCCGAAGTCGATCTGCACCTCGATCAACCATCAGGTCTGTCATGGCGTACCGAGCGACAAGGCGTTGAAGAAGGGTGACATCGTCAACCTGGATATCACCGTGATTACGCCCGAGGGCTTTCATGGCGACACCAGCCGCATGTTCATCGTCGGCAAGGAGGGCTCTATTCTGGCCAAGCGCCTGTGCCAGGTGACCTTCGAGTGCCTCTGGCTCGGCATCGCAGCAGTTCGCCCGGGCGCGCGACTGGGCGACATCGGCCACGTCATTCAGCGTCACGCGGAAGGCAGTGGCTTTTCCGTCGTGCGCGAATTCTGCGGGCACGGAATCGGACTCAAGTTCCACGAAGAACCTCAGGTATTGCACTACGGCAAGCCGGGAACCGGCGTCGAGCTCGAAGCGGGGATGATCTTCACCATCGAGCCAATGATCAACGCCGGCAAGGCCGCGATTTCCGAACTGCCTGACGGCTGGACCATTGTCACCAAGGATCGCAGCCTGTCCGCACAGTGGGAACACACCATCGTGGTGACCGAGACCGGCGTCGAAGTGCTCACACTGTCGGCCAACTGCCCCCCGCCACCTGCACTCGTTGCAGACCGTTTCGCCTGAGGGCGCTCAGCAGGAAAGACAATCTTGACCTCAAGCGATCCACTGCAGCAAGCCATCAACGACGAACGCCAGCACCTGATCGACGGACACGCAAACCTGCGAACCGCCTATGAAGCGCATCCGCTTACGGCGCAGCTGCTTCATGGCCGATCGAAACTCGTAGACGGCACGGTCGGGAGGCTGTGGAAAGCCAGCGGCATTCCGGCCAGCGTTGCGCTGGTCGCGGTGGGCGGTTACGGCCGGGGCGAGCTCTTCCCCTGCTCGGACGTCGATCTGCTGATTCTCCTGCCCGAACCGCCTGACGAAGCCCTGCAGTCTCAGCTGTCGATGCTGGTTGGGGCGCTGTGGGACGTTGGCCTGGATATCGGGCATAGCGTGCGCACCATAGAAGAATGCCTCGACGCTTCGCTTGGCGACATCACGGTGCAGACCACGCTGCTCGAGGCACGCCTGATCATGGGCAATGCCGTCCTGTTCAAGGATTTTACCGAACGTTATCGCGAACAGCTCGACGTTCGCGCCTTCTTCAAGGCCAAGCAACTCGAACAGGAGCAGCGCTACGCTCGTTACCACGACACACCCTACGAACTTGAGCCCAACTGCAAGGAGAGTCCCGGCGGCTTGCGCGACCTGCAGATGCTGGGGTGGATCTCCCGCGCGGCGGGACTGGGCCGGAACTGGCGCGAACTTGCCCGCCGCCGCCTGATCACCGGCGAGGAGGCAAGCGACCTGCGCAGCGTCGAGCGCTTCCTTCAGCACGTGCGGATCCGCCTGCACTACCTCGCGGGCCGCGCCGAGGACAGGCTGCTGTTCGATCATCAGGAAAGACTGGCCCACATCATGGGCATCGAGGCCACTGCCGCAAAGCGTGCCTCCGAAATCCTGATGCAGCGCTATTACCTTACGGCGAAGACGGTCACCCAGATCAACGGCATCCTGCTGCAGAACTACGGCACCGAGATCTTTCCCGACCGCAATTCGCCCGCGATCGTCATCAACAGCCGCTTCCAGGCCGTTCGCGAACTGCTGGACATCCGCAATGACAATGTTTTCGAGCGCACGCCTTCAGCCCTGCTTGAATGCTTCCTGCTCCTGGAGCAGCGCTCCGAACTGAAGGGCATGACGGCGCGGACGCTGCGCGCGGTATGGCTCAATCGCAAGCGCGTTAACGCCGCGTTTCGAGCAGATCCGAAGAATCGCGCCCTCTTCATGGAGATCGTGACCCAGAAGCGCGGCGTCGTTCACGCCTTCAGGCAGATGAACCAGTACGGCATCATGTCGCGCTACCTGCCGCCGTGGCGCAAGATTCTGTGCCAGATGCAGCACGACCTGTTTCACGCCTACACGGTCGATCAGCACATCCTCATGGTCCTGCGCAACGTCCGCCGTTTCAGCATGGGCGAGCATGCGCATGAATACCCGCTGATGACCCGGCTCATCCTCGGTTTCGATCGCTACTGGCTGCTCTACATCGCAGCCCTCTTCCACGATATCGCAAAGGGCCGTGGCGGCGATCACTCCAAGCTCGGCATGACCGACGCGCGTGATTTCTGTCGTGATCACGGCATCGACAAGGATGACGCCGAACTGGTCGTCTGGCTGGTTCAGCACCATCTCACCATGTCTCATGTCGCGCAAAAGGAAGACACTTCTGACCCGGATGTGATTCACGGCTTTGCAACCACGGTCGGCGACGAGCGCAGACTGACGGCACTCTATCTGCTGACGCACGCAGACATCCGGGGCACCAGCCCCAAGGTATGGAACGGCTGGAAGGGCAAACTCCTGGAAGACCTCTTCTTTGCCACCCAGCGCCTGCTGCGTGGCGCGACGCCGCAGCAAGCCCTGGGACTTGACGACCGCCAGGAGAATGCGAGCCACCTGCTGCGCTACCACGGCCTGCGCCAAGGCGTGGAAGATGCACTGTGGGCACAACTGGATGCGGTGTACTTCATGCGCCATTCGCCCGAAGAAATTGCCTGGCACACCAGGGTGCTCTACTTCCGTCCCAGCTCGGCAGAACCCGTCGTAAAGGCACGCGTTTCAGACGAAGAGGACGGTGTCCAGGTCATGGTCTTCGCCCGCGACCAGAAGGATCTCTTCGTTCGCCTTACCGGCTTTTTCGGCCGGCTCGGCTTCACCATTCTTGACGCCAAGGTGCATACGACCCGTCACGGTTATGCACTGGACAGCTTCATGCTGCAGGACAGCGGTCGTAGTGCGAGCTATCGCGACATCGTCGCCCTCATCGAGCACGAACTCAGCATCCTGCTGGTGAACCACGACGAGCCGCAGCGCCCTGCAAGCGGACGCGTGTCGCGCCAGGTCAGACACTTTCCGGTCACCCCCAAGGTCAGCCTTCGCGCCGACGAGGCCGGGCGCCACCACATCCTGTCGCTCACCGCATCGGATCGTCCCGGCCTGCTGTACGACGTCGCGGAGATTCTGGCAAAGCACGGGATCAGCGTCGAAACCGCAAAGATTGCAACGCTTGGCGAACGCGTCGAAGACACCTTCCTTCTTACCGGAGGGGGTCTGTCTCAGGACGCCCGAGTCTTGCGGATCGAACAGGAACTCATCGACAGACTGCAGGTGTAAACGCAATCGGGGCGGCTCTTGCGAGCCGCCCCGATTGCCTGCGGACGTTGGTATTCCGGGTGACCGTTCAGTGCCCCTTGCTGCCGTGCAGGCGATCCATCAGCGCGTACAGCACACCCGAAAACAGGAAGGTGATGTGGATGCCGACCATCCATCCAAGCTCGCGGTCACTCAGATTCTGGACGTTCATGAAGGCCTTGAGCAACTCGATTCCGGAAATGGCAACGATCGAGCCGATGAGCTTGATCTTGAGATCGGAGAAACCGATGTGCCCCATCCAGTCCGGACGGTCTCGATGGCTGTGCAGGTCGTCCATCTTGGAGACGAAGTTCTCGTAACCGCTGAACATGATGATGATCAGCAGATTCATGATCAGTGCGATGTCCACCAGCGACAGCACCCCGATGATCAAATCGCCACCCGTGGCCGTCATGATGCTGCCGAAGATCCCAAACACTTCCTTGGTGAACTTGATCAGCAATACAACCATGGCCAGCACCAGCCCGAAGTAGACCGGTGCCATCAGCCAGCGACTGGAAAACAGCAGATGCTCGAAAGCGTTTTCGATTCGTTTCATGGGTTTCCGCAACGCGAATTGAACAGCGATGGATTGTAGCAGCGCAGCATTACACCGCGCTCAGTCCTTGCAGATATGCTCCAGCAGATTGTGCACCCGCACCATCGCAGCCTGCAGAACGACTTCGATATCGTCGAAATGAATGCCCTGCTCGCTCGACGAACGCCCTGCAGCACAGTTCACCACGACGTTGATCGCCGCATACGGCACGTCGAGCTCACGCGCGAGCGCTGCCTCCGGCATGCCCGTCATGCCGACCAGGTCGGCGCCGTCACGCTCAAGCCGATTGATCTCGGCTGCGGTCTCGAGCCGCGGCCCCTGGGTGGTCGCATAGACCCCGCCATCAAATACGGCCTCACCGGCTGAGGCGGCGGCTGCCAGCAGGCGCTGACGCAAGGCCTCGTCATAGGGACGCGTGAAATCAATGTGGCGAACGGGCTTGTCGACGCTGTCGAAATACGTGCTCTTGCGGCCCCATGTGTAATCGATGACCTGATCCGGAATGACCAGCGCGCCGGGCGCGTAATCGTCACGAATGCCGCCGACCGAAGCGACCGACACGATCGCACTGGCCTTCGCCTCCTTGAGCGCCCAGATGTTCGCCCGATAGTTAACCTGGTGCGGCGGAATCGTGTGGCCATAGCCGTGCCGCGCAAGAAACACGACAGGCGTATTGCACAGGGCGCCAAACGTCAGCGCCCCCGAGGGCTCGCCATAAGGGGTGCGAACGACTTCGCGACGGACGATCTCGAGGCTGGAAAGCTGCGTCAGACCGGTGCCGCCAATGATTGCGAGCATTAGAATTCTCCGCTGAAAAACGGCGCGAATTCTATCACGCGCCCACTTTGCCGCCCTGCACGCGACCGCAAGAGAAATGACGCTGAAGATTCATGCTGCGCCGCGATAGCACGTGTTAGAATGATCGACTTTTCAAAGACTTCCCGAGCCCATGTCCCGTTCCATCCGCAACATCGCAATTATTGCCCACGTCGACCACGGCAAGACGACCCTGGTTGACCAGCTCCTGCGCCAGTCCGGCACCTTCCGTGAGAACCAGCAGATGGGCGAGCGGATCATGGACTCGGGCGATATCGAGAAGGAACGTGGCATCACGATTCTGTCGAAGAACTGTGCCATCCAGTACGGCGACACCCACATCAACATCGTTGACACGCCGGGACACGCCGACTTCGGCGGTGAAGTCGAGCGCGTGCTGTCGATGGTCGACAGCGTGCTGCTGCTGGTCGATGCGGTCGAAGGCCCGATGCCGCAGACCCGCTTTGTGACCCGCAAGGCACTTGCCCTCGGCCTGAAGCCGATCGTCGTGGTCAACAAGATCGACCGTCCGGGCGCACGTACCGACTGGGTGATCAACCACACCTTCGACCTGTTCGACAAGCTCGGCGCAACCGACGAGCAGCTCGACTTCCCGGTCGTGTACGCCTCCGGCCTGAACGGCTTTGCCGTCATCAACGAGGAAGACGAGCGCACCGACATGCGCCCGCTGTTCGAAGCCATCCTCAAGCACGTGCCGCAACCCGAAGTGGACGCGGAAGGCCCCCTGCAAATGCAGGTGTGCTCGCTGGACTACTCGACCTACATGGGTCAGATGGGTATCGGCCGCATCAAGCGCGGTCGTATCCGCCCCAACCAGGAAGTTGTCGTGATGTACGGCGACGAGAACCGCGGCAAGGGCAAGATCAGCCAGATTCTGACCTTCAAGGGTCTCGAGCGCTCGCCGGCCGAATCTGCCGAAGCCGGCGACATCGTGATCGTGGCCGGTCTTTCGCAGGTCAACATCGGCGTCACGATCTGTGACCCCGAGAACCTCGAAGGCATGACCCCGATCGCGGTGGACGAGCCGACCCTGACCATGAACTTCATGGTCAACTCCTCGCCGCTCGCCGGCCGTGAAGGCAAGTTCGTCACCAGCCGTCAGATTCGCGAGCGCCTGGAAAAGGAACTGCTCAAGAACGTCGCTCTGCGGGTTAACTTCACCAGCGACTCCGACGTGTTCGAAGTCTCGGGCCGTGGTGAACTGCACCTGACCATCCTGCTCGAAAACATGCGTCGCGAAGGCTACGAACTGGCCGTGGGTCGCCCGCGCGTCGTGTTCAAGGAAATCGACGGCGTCAAGTGCGAGCCGTACGAGATGCTGACCGTCGACGTGGAAGAAGATCACCAGGGCGGCGTGATGGAAGAGCTCGGCCGCCGCCGTGGCGAACTGCAGGACATGCAGCCGGACGGCAAGGGTCGCGTGCGTCTCGAGTACCGCATCCCCGCTCGCGGCCTGATCGGCTTCCAGGGCGAATTCCTCACCATGACGCGTGGTACTGGCCTGGCCAGCCACGTGTTCGACGACTACGGTCCGATGGCCAGCGCCATGGCCGAGCGTCGCAACGGCGTGCTGATCTCGCAGAACGACGGCGACGCGGTTGCCTACGCGCTGTGGAACCTCCAGGATCGCGGCCGCATGTTCGTGAGCCCGGGTGAAGCACTGTACGAAGGCATGATCATCGGTATCCACACCCGCGACAACGACCTCGTCGTTAACCCGATCAAGGGCAAGCAGCTGACCAACGTGCGTTCGTCCGGTACCGACGAAGCGGTTCGCCTGATTCCGCCGATCGGTCTGTCGCTCGAGTCGGCAATCGAATTCATCGCCGACGACGAGATCGTCGAGATCACCCCGAAGAACATCCGCCTGCGTAAGCGTCACCTCAAGGAAAACGACCGCAAGCGTGCAGCCAAGAGCGACGCGGCTTAAGCCAGGCCGCTTCTGACAGCAAAACGCCCCGCCTGAGTGATCAGGCGGGGCGTTTTTCTTTTCAGGCTGCGCCTTGCGCGCAGATCGCCTGGCATTCCGGGACATTCTGCATCGCTGCAGGCACGACGCGGTCTGCCTTCGACGTTTTCCTGTCGGAATCGCGAAGGCAGACGACAGCCCGGGGCTTACTTGTCCTTCTTCTTGGCGACGCCGGTGGAAAAGCGCTCGTTGAGATAGCTCGCGAGCTCTTCGCCGATCTCGTGGTGACGCAGACCAAGCTCGATGGTCGCCTTCAGATAGCCCATCTTGGAGCCGCAATCGTATCTGACCCCCTGGAACTGGTATGACAGGACCGCCTCTTCCTTAAGCAGGGACGCGATCGCATCGGTCAGCTGATACTCGCCACCGGCACCCGGCTTCAGCGCACGAATGTGATCGAAGATACGCGGTGTCAGGATGTAGCGCCCAACCACTGCCTGCGTGGTCGGCGCATCTGCGGGCTTCGGCTTCTCGATGATGCCGGTAACGCGCTGCACGTCGCCGTTCTGATTCTCTGTGCTGACGATACCGTACTGGCGGGTTTCCTCGCGCGGCACGTTCATGGTTCCGAGCACTGAGCACCGATGGTAGTTGTAGACACCAACCATCTGCTGCATCACCGAAGAGGAGCCCGGATTGTCGAGCAGGTCATCGGCGAGGATGACCGCAAAAGCCTCATCGCTGACGACATGGCTTGCGCACAGCACCGCATGCCCAAGGCCGAGCGCTTCGGACTGGCGGATGTAGATGCAGTTGACGCCTTTAGGCACGGTCTTCTTGACGATCTCGAGCAGCTCGTTCTTGCCGCGTGCCTCGAGCTCGGTTTCCAGTTCATACGCCTTGTCGAAGTGATCCTCGATCGAGCGCTTGGTGCGGCCCGTGATGAAGATCATGTCGGTAATACCCGCCGCCACTGCCTCTTCGACCGCGTACTGGATCAGGGGCTTGTCGACGATCGGCAGCATTTCCTTCGGACTCGCCTTGGTGGCGGGCAAGAAACGGGTGCCCATGCCGGCGACGGGAAATACGGCCTTGGTGACTTTCTTCATGTATTCGACTCCTCGGTGTTGCTGTTCTGTAACGTTGAGAATGCTTGATCGTGTCCGTGGAAGACCTAGCCAGCACTGGCCAGCAACGAGAGCAGGCCGGCCTCGTCGACAATGTCGATACCCAGCGACTCCGCCTTCGCCAGCTTCGAGCCTGCATCCGCACCGGCAACCAGATAATCCGTCTTCTTTGAGACGGAACCTGTCACCTTGCCGCCCTTGGCCTCGATCAGCGCCTTTGCCTCATCGCGACTCATCGTCGGCAAGCTGCCTGTCAGTACAAAGGTCTTGCCCGCCATTGCGCCAGAAGGGACGGGTGCGGGCTCACCCTCAGCCCACTCGACCCCCGCAGCGCGCAACTGCTCGATGATTTCGCGGTTATGCGCTTCGGCAAAGAAATCGACAATGCATTTCGCGACAATCGGACCGACGTCGGGCACCTGCTGCAGGCGCGTCTCGTCAGCCGCCATCACCGCATCCAGATTGCCGAAATGCAGCGCAAGGTCGCGCGCGGTGGCCTCGCCGACGTTGCGGATGCCAAGCGCGAAGATGAATCTTCCCAGTGTTGTGTGACGGCTCTTCTCGATCGCCGCCAGAAGGTTTTGCGCAGACTTCTCGCCCATGCGTTCGAGATTGGCCAGCGCAAGAATGCCGAGGCGATAGATGTCGACCGGGGTCTTGATGATCGCGCCATCGACAAGCTGTTCGACCAGCTTGTCGCCCAGTCCCTCGATATCCATTGCACGGCGACCCGCAAAATGCAGCAGCGCCTGCTTGCGCTGTGCCGGGCAGTAGAGCCCGCCAGTACATCGTGCAACGGCCTCGTCTTCGCCCCTGACCACATGCGAGCCGCACACCGGACAGCACGGCAGGCCGTCACGCTGAGGCAGGCTCTCAAGCAGGTTGAAGCGCGGCAGATCCTGCTCACGACGCTCGGTCACCGGCGCGACGATTTCGGGAATGACATCGCCCGCACGGCGCACGATGACCCAGTCGCCGAGTCGAACATCCTTGCGATCGATCTCATCCTGATTGTGCAGGGTGGCGTTGGTCACCGTCACCCCGCCGACGAACACGGGTTCGAGCCGGGCGACGGGCGTCACCGCCCCTGTACGTCCCACCTGTACTTCGATACCACGCAAACGCGTCACGGCTTCCTGCGCCGGATACTTGTGTGCGACAGCCCAGCGCGGCTCGCGCGTCACGAAGCCAAGCTGGCGCTGCAGGGCAAGCGAATTGACCTTGTAGACGACGCCGTCGATATCGAAGGCAAGACTGTCACGCAACGCGCCGACCCGGGTGTGAAAGCCTGCCAGGCCAACACCACCTGCAACCACGTCACGATGCTTGCACACCGGAAAACCGAAAGCCTCCAATGCATCGAGCATGCCGGCATGCGTTGCCGGCATGCTCCACCCCACGGTTTCACCCAGGCCGTAGGCGAAAAACGACAGGGGGCGACGTGCTGCAATACCCGGATCGAGCTGGCGGATGCTGCCGGCTGCGGCATTGCGCGGATTGACGAAGACTTTTTCGCCCGCTGCGGATTGACGCGCATTGAGCGCTTCGAAGTCATCGCGGCGCATGTAGACCTCGCCGCGCACTTCCAGCACCGGCGGCACATCACCGCGCAAACGCAGCGGAATCGCCCTCACCGTGCGCACGTTGCTGGTGACATCCTCGCCATTCTCGCCGTCACCGCGGGTTGCAGCCTGAACCAGCACCCCATCCTCGTAGCGCAGGCTCATGGCGAGGCCGTCAAACTTGAGCTCAGTTGCGTACTCCACGTCCGGGTCGCTTTCGTCGAGACCGAGCTCTCGGCGCACCCTCGCATCGAAGGCATGCGCCCCGCTCTCTTCGGTGTCCGTCTCGGTGCGGATAGACAGCATCGGGATGCGGTGCCTGACGGCGGGAAACTGCGCCAGTGGCTTGCCGCCAACCCGCCGTGTCGGCGAGTCCGGGCTTGCAAGCTCAGGAAACGTCTTTTCGATGCCCTCCAGCTCCTGGAACAGGCAGTCGTACTCGGCATCGGGAATGGTCGGCGCGTCGAGCACATAGTAGGCGTGCTCGTGCCGGGCCAGTTCGGCGCGCAGCCAGGCTGCGCGCTCGATCGTCTTGCTGTCAGCCGGCATCATGCAGAAAACAGTCGCCTGGCCAGTGACCCGCCGGCCGGAATACGCTGCTCGGCCATGTGTTCCTGAAACTGCTGGATCTGCGCACGGATCAGGGCCGCGGCCTCCGGCCCGAAGGGCGCACGATTGTCATCGACCACGACGCCGCCAAGCGTGCTGCCGAGGTGGCCGGCAAACTGCATCATGCGTTCGAACACCGCACCACCGTTGGCCACCCTCGGCACATCGATCACCAGCGTGACGCCGTTGGTCTGAAGGCTGCGCATGCCTTCGGATGTAAACAGGGTCGGCTCGAGGTTGCACAGGGTAAACACGGTGTTCCCGTCCTCGTCGCAGGCGTGGAAACTGCCATCGCCACGCAACACCAGCCCCTCGGCTTCGGCCAGTCCGCGAATCTTGGTACCGTGGAAGGGCTGGCCATTGGCGGAAACAACGTTTATCCCGATCTGCACATCGACATCCGCGCAGAAGCGGTCGAGTTCTGTCGCGTTGCCGAGCACCTCGCTGCGTGCCGGCAGGCCGGCCGGCACTGCAAGGAACTGTTCAGCCACTCGCTGCACGCCACCCGAGAAGCGGATGTAGTCGCCTTCGCCGATCGACCCCTGACGGTCGACCAGTTGCAGGGCGACACAGAACCAGTGATAGGTCCCGGCACTGTGAGGCGTCAGCGGATGCCACAGATTCTCGCTGTCATCGAATCCAAACCAGCGCACGGCCTTGCTCAGGCCATCGAGTGCTTCCTGCTGTGCTGCCCACAGGCGAGACGCGTCGAGCGGCTCGATGGCTTCGACCCGAATGATGCAGTCGGCACGCACATCAAGGGCCTCGGGGTAATCAGGCAGCACCCGTTTGGGTGCGGGGTCGCGGTAGGGACGGGACGGCGCGGCACTTGCCGGCGCAACATCGTCCTCGGCAGGCTCGCGCCGCGCTGAGGCCCCTTCTGCACGAGGCCCCTCGCCCGGCTCCAGCAGCACGTCGCGATGGTCGGAGCGGAACGCCTCCTCGGCCTGCTTGCGGTGCTTTCGCTCCTGCCACTTGTTGTAGGCGACGATGGCGATGAAGCCTGCCACACCCGCACCGATCAACCCAATCTGAAGTTCGCTGTCCATAATTATTCCTGTTGTTACGCTGCGGCCGGTTCGGCCATCCGCAACGCCTCTTCGATATCCACTTCCACCACGCGCGACACGCCCTGCTCCTGCATGGTCACCCCGACCAGTTGCTGCGCGATCTCCATCGTGATCTTGCTATGACTGATGAAGATGAACTGCGTCTGCGATGACATGCGCTTCACCATCTGTCCATAGCGCTCGGTATTCGTATCGTCCAGTGGCGCATCAACCTCGTCAAGCATGCAGAAGGGCGCGGGATTGAGCTGGAACATCGCAAACACCAGCGCAATCGCCGTCAGCGCCTTCTCTCCGCCCGAAAGCAGGTGAATGGAGGCATTTTTCTTGCCCGGCGGCTGGGCCACGATCTGGATGCCTGCATCGAGAATCTCGTCGCCAGTCAGCACCAGCTCCGCGCGCCCGCCCCCGAACAGCTGCGGGAACAGCGTGGAGAACTGCATATTGACGGTATTGTAGGTCTCCTGCAGCTGCTCACGCGTATCGCGGTCGATGCGGCGAATGGCATCTTCCAGCGTAGCAATGGCCTGGAGGAGGTCTTCGGTTTGCGCATCCAGGTATCCCTTGCGCTCGGATGCCGCCCGCAGTTCGTCGAGTGCGGCAAGGTTTACCGCCCCAAGTTCCGCAATTTCACGTCCCAGCCGAGCCACTTCGCGCTGCAGGGTCGTTTCCTTCGGGTCCGACGCCAGCAGCGGCGCCAGCGCGGCTTCGTCCGCCCCGGCCTCGACCAGACGTTCTTCGAACTGCGCGGACGCCAGTTCTGCTGCCTGTACCGCAAGTCTGAGCTCGGAAACCCGGTTGCGCACCGGCGCGGCTTCCTGTTCGGTGCGCATGCGCAATTCCTCGACCTGGCGCAGCTTCGTCGTCATCTGCTCCAGCGCGTCACGGCACGACGCCAGGGCGGCTTCCCGGCTCGTACGCATCGCAAGCGCGGATTGCAACGCATCGGCGCTGCGCGCATCGTCGATGGCCTCGAGTTCCTGCGCCCGTGCCTTGGTTTCCCGTGCGATGCGCTCGAGCTGCTCGGTGGCGAGCTGGTCATTGCGGGTAATGTCCTCGAGTTTGCCCGCACACTCCCGCTCCGAAAAACGTGCTTCCTGAAGATCCCGGGCACAGGCCTGTTCCAGCGCGCGCAGTTCGCGCAGGCTCTGCTCGCGCTCCTGCAGTACTTCGCTCGCGGCATCGAGCCGGTTGCGCTGCAGCTCTGCAAGTTCGATTGCGCGGGCGTGCTCGAGCTCGGCACGCGCATGGTGCTCGCGCTCGGTGGCTTCCTGATGCACCAGATCGTCCAGGTCGCGTTCGAGCTGGCTGCGCCTTTCTTCGGCACGGCTCAGCGCCTGACTGAGCTTGAGCACGTCAACCTGCTCGGCATGCAGTTGCGCCTGTGCGCCCTGAAGCTCGCGGCGCAAGCCATTGATGCGCTCCTGCAGGTCGGCCGCGGCCGCCTCGGCAGCCAGAAGTGCATCGTGCGCGCCACGGGCTTCGTCTTCCAGAGCGTGCTGTTGCTCTGCAAGCTGATCGATCTCGCGCTGACGCTCCATGACGCCATGCGTGCGGCTATCGGGCACAAAATGGATCAAGGCATGACGACTCAGCACCTGACCACGCGCTCCCACCAGACAGACATCCGCGTCCAGTTGCCCGCGTCGCTGCAGCCAGTCCTCGATATGCTCGACCGCGTAACATCCGCGCAGCCAGTCTTCCAGCAGCGGACGCAGACTTTCGTCCAGCAACTGCACGCGCTCGATCAGCGGTGTGGTGCCCGCTGGCGGGGATGAGACCGCTGCGGACATCGGCACACCACCCAGCGCCAGCGCGAGCGACTCGGGCGGCAACTCGTCGAGCATCCCGCGTGCAACCTCGTCGGCGCCTCCCTGGTCGAGCGTAAGGGCCGACAAGCGTTCGCGGAGAACGGCCTCGACCGCGGCCTCCCAGCCTTCTGCCACGCGCAGACTGCGCCATAGCGGCGGCAGTTCAACGAAACCATGGCGCTTGAGCCAGTCGCCCAGCTTGCCCTGCGACTGCACCCTGGATTGCAGTTGCACCAGCGCATCGCGCCGGGCGCGCAATTCGGTCAGCCGGCGTTGAACCGTACGTTCGTGATCCAGCGCAAGCTTCAGCCCAGCCTGCGCATCCGGCAAACGGCCCTGAAGATCGATGAGCGCCCCCTGCTGTTCCTCGAGCGCGTCCTGCTGCGCCTCGACGCGCGCCTCGCGCTCCGCCAGCGCACGCGCGTCCGGCCCCTGGATCGCGCCGCGTTCGGCCTCAAGGCGGGCCCGACGCTGCTGCAGGGCGTCCAGCGCACGGGTCGCACTCGCGCGGTTTGCCTCTTCCACCCGCAATTGCTGCTCGGTCTGAGCGAGTTCGCGACGCGCAGCCGCCACGGTGCCGTCAGCCGCCTGCCGGGCGGCGTCCGCATCAGGCAATCTGTCCGCAATTTCGACATGCCGGCCTTCGGCCTGCTCGGCGCGCATCGCGGCGTTCTCGGCGAGCGCCTCCCAGCGCTCGCGTTCGCCACCCATGGTTTCGCGGCGTGCCACCCAGTGTGCCTGATCGAGTTCAAGCTGGGCCAGACTGGCCTCGAGCCGCTTGCGTGCGTCGCCAAGGTGCTGCAGTTCGGTCTCGAGGCGGGTGACCTCGGCACTGACGGCGAAGAGGTCGCTCTGCGCGAGATGCACCGCTTCGGACGCGGAAAAATGTGCTTCACGACTGGCCTCGATCGCGCTATCGAGTTCCTGAAGGCGGGCGCTGTCGGTGTCGATCCGCAGGCTGTTCTGGTTCAGTTCCGCGACCAGACGCTGGTGCTCCGATCGTGCCTCATTGCGCTTGATCAGCCACAGCAACTGCTGCTTCTCGATGTGCGAGTTGTTGAGCGCGTTATATCGCGCAGCAATTTCCGCCTGGGCCTCAAGATGCCCGATGCGTTCGCCAAGCTCGGTGCGGATGTCGTCCAGCCGGGCAAGGTTGTCACGTGCATCCGACAGACGGCCTTCGGTTTCCTTGCGCCGCTCGCGATACTTGGTGACCCCCGCGGCTTCCTCCAGAAAACCACGAATATCCTCGGGGCGCGCCTCGATGATGCGCGAGATCATGCCCTGCTCGATGATCGCGTATGCCCTCGGACCCAGCCCGGTGCCGAGAAAGACATCGATCACGTCCTTGCGCCGTACGTGAACGTTATTGATGTAGTAGCTCGAATCGCCACTGCGGTCGAGCACCCGCTTGACCGAGATCTCGGCATAGCGCGACCACTGCCCCGACGCCCGGCCCTCGCTGTTGTCGAAGACCATCTCGACGCTCGCACGCGACACCGCCTTGCGGGTGGTCGAGCCGTTGAAGATGACGTCCTGCATCGACTCCCCGCGTAGCGCAGACGCCCGCGTCTCGCCCAGCACCCAGCGCACCGCGTCGATGATGTTCGACTTGCCGCAACCGTTGGGACCGACGACCCCTACCAGGTTACCCGGCATGATCACGGTCGTCGGATCGACGAAGGTCTTGAAACCGGCAAGTTTGAGCTTGGAAAGACGCACGATGGGGCGCAGGCAGTGTGGGAAACAGGGTGATAAGACCCGGATTCGGTAATGCCGGGAAGGCGGCGCATGATAACATCTTCGGCCTTTACGACCCCTTCGGTCCGGCCTCAGAACCGGATGAAAAGTGTTCCAAAGTGAATCCGAACCTGACCCGTCTGCACTCCTACCCGTTTGAAAAACTGCGCAAGCTGTTCGAGGGTATTACGCCACCTGCCGGCCTCAAGCCCATCAGGCTCTCGATCGGCGAACCCCAGCACGCTACGCCGAACTTCATTCGTCAGGCATTGGCCGACAACCTCGACGGACTCGCGACCTACCCCACCACCCAGGGCTCGGATGCGTTGCGCGGTGCCATTGCCGGCTGGCTGCAGCGACGTTACGGCCTGCCCGCGATCGACGCGGCAAGCCAGGTACTGCCGGTTAACGGATCGCGCGAGGCGCTGTTCGCCTTCGGCCAGTGCGTAATAGACGGCAAGCGACCGGGCGCCAAAGTGCTGTGTCCGAACCCCTTCTATCAGATCTACGAGGGCGCGGCCTTCCTGGCCGGCGCTGAGCCGGTGTTTTTGAACAATGTGCCAGGCAATGGATTCGCGTCCGATTTCGACAGCATTCCGGAGGAAACCTGGCGCGACGTGCAGCTCGTATTCGTGTGTTCGCCGGGCAATCCGACCGGGCGCGTTCTCAGCCAGGAAGAATGGCAGCGCCTGTTCGAACTCTCCGACCAGCACGATTTCGTGATTGCGGCGGACGAATGTTATTCGGAAATCTATTTCGACGACGACGCACGCCCCATCGGCGCACTCGAGGCGGCCCACCGTCTGGGGCGCACCGACTTCCGCAACGTGGTGATGTTCTCCAGCCTGTCCAAGCGTTCCAACGTCCCAGGTCTGCGCTCGGGATTCGTCGCCGGCGACGCACGCATTCTCAAGGACTTTCTGCGCTACCGCACATACCACGGCTGCGCGATGAGCAATACTGTGCAGGCAACCTCGATTGCAGCCTGGAATGACGAAGCCCATGTCGCAGAAAACCGCCGCCTGTACCGCGAAAAGTTCGCCCTGATCACGCCCATGCTGTCAGCCTGCCTCGAAGTCGAATTGCCGGACGCCGGATTTTACCTGTGGGCGCGTACCCCGCTGCCCGACACCGAGTTCGCTCGTCGCCTGCAGGCTGAATATAATGTGACGGTGCTGCCCGGCAGCTACCTCGCCCGCGAGTCCGGCGGAATCAACCCCGGCGCCGGCTTCGTGCGCATTGCGCTCGTGGCCGACACCGCCGAATGTGTGGAAGCGGCGGAACGTATCGTCGCCTTCTGTCAAAAACTGTAAGAGAGCCCCCTCAAATGCAAGAACTGCAAACCATCATCGACACCGCCTTCGAAAACCGCGCCAGCCTGTCGCCCTCCTCCGCTCCGGCCGAGATCCGCAATGCCGTGGAAAGCGTGATTGCAGGCCTCGACGCCGGCACACTGCGCGTTGCCGAAAAGAAGGATGGCCAGTGGGTGGTTAACCAGTGGATCAAGAAGGCCGTTCTGATCTCCTTCCGTCTGCGTGACAACGAAGTCATGCCGGCCGGCAGCCTCAACTTCTTCGACAAGGTGCCCACCAAGTTCGGCGATTACACCCCCGAACAGTTCCGCGAAGGCGGCTTCCGCGTGGTGCCGCCTGCCGTCGCACGCAAGGGCAGCTTCATCGGCAAGAACGTGGTGCTGATGCCCTCTTACGTGAACATCGGCGCCTATGTCGATGAAGGCACCATGGTGGACACTTGGGCAACCGTCGGTTCCTGCGCCCAGATCGGCAAGAACGTGCACCTGTCGGGTGGCGTCGGGATCGGTGGCGTGCTCGAACCCATCCAGGCCGGACCGGTGATCATCGAGGACAATGTCTTCGTCGGCGCGCGCTCGGAAGTCGTCGAAGGCGTGATCATCGAAGAGAACGCCGTGCTGTCGATGGGTGTGTACATTGGCCAGAGCACCAAGATCTACGATCGCGAAACCGGCGAAGTGCATTACGGCCGTGTCCCGGCCGGCGCTGTTGTCGTGCCCGGCAGCCTGCCTTCGGCCTGCGGCAAGTACAGCCTGTACTGCGCGGTCATCGTGAAAAAAGTGGACGCACAGACCCGCGCCAAGACCGCCATCAACGATCTGCTGCGCGCCTGATCCGACGTTTCTGCCTTCAACGGGGCTTCGGCCCCGTATTTGATTGACCTGCCCGGGAGTCCGAAGCAATGATTTTCGACAAGCTTTTCCAGCTCATGGCCGAAAAACAGGCCTCGGATATCTTCATCACGGCGGGTGCTCCGATCCACATCAAGATTCAGGGTCATACCGTACCGATCAATCAGCAGGTCATGGATCCCGCCATGACCCAGAAGATGATCTACGAGATGATGACGCCGGAGCAGATCGAGCACTTCGAGCGCGACAAGGAGCTGAACCTCTCGTTTGGTCGTCGCGATGTCGGCAACTTCCGGGTCAACGTGTTTCTCCAGCGCAATTCGGTTGCCGTGGTTGTGCGCTTCATCCAGGGCGACATCCCAACCATCGAGAGCCTTGGCCTGCCTGGCTCCTTGAATGATGTCGTGATGGAAAAACGTGGTCTGGTACTCGTGGTTGGCGCCACGGGTTCCGGCAAATCGACCACGCTTGCGTCGATGATCGACCACCGCAACCGTAACCGCACCGGGCATATCCTGACGGTTGAAGACCCGATCGAGTATCTGTTCAAGCACCGCAAGTCGGTCGTCAACCAGCGCGAAGTCGGCATCGACACCCATAGCTGGCACGAAGCCCTGCGCAACGCCATGCGTCAGGCGCCCGACTGCATCCTGATCGGTGAAATTCGCGACAAGGAAACCATGCAGGCTGCGCTCGCCTATGCGCAGACCGGGCATCTGTGCCTGGCCACCCTGCACGCCAACAATGCTTATCACGCGCTGAACCGGATCTCCAACTTCTTCCCGATGGAGAACCGCTCCCTCCTTTATCTCGACCTTTCCGTTGCACTGCGCTGCATCATCTCGCAGCGCCTGGTCCGCAAACCCGACGGAAGGCGGATTCCGGCAGTTGAGACCCTGATGAACACCCGTCATGTGGCGGAACTGATCGAACGTGGCGAAATCAATGCGGTGAAGGAAGCCATGGAGCAAAGCCTTGCCCCCGGCTCACAGACCTTCGAGCAGGACCTGTTCCGTCTCTATCACGAAAAGATCATCACCCTCGACGAGGCCCTGGCCAACTCCGATTCGCCAACCAACCTGTCGTGGCTGATCAACAACGCCCAGTTCAACCCCAACGCCAAGACCGACAACGAAAAACCGGCCCCGCAGATCACGGACTTCGAGAGCACCCAGCCCGACGGCGCCTCCTTCCGTGAATTCACCCTGCACCTGGACGGAAACGGCTAGTACCGCACACAATAAAACATGAACATGTCCCTCCCCGACGACCCGACGCTTGCACTTGCCTGCGATCTGATTTCACGTGCCTCCGAAACCCCCGAGGATGCCGGCTGCCTTGACCTGATTCAGGCACGTCTCGCCCCGCTCGGTTTCCGCTTTGAACGTATCGATGTCGGCGGCGTCTGCAACCTTTGGGCACGCCGCGGTGAACATGCTCCGGTACTGTGCTTTGCCGGTCACACCGACGTTGTCCCGACCGGCCCCCTCGAGCGCTGGGACAGCCCCCCGTTCGAGCCCACGATTCGCGACGGCATGCTCTATGGCCGTGGCGCGGCCGACATGAAAACCTCGCTCGCCGCATTCGTGACCTCGATCGAGCAGTTCATTGCCGATCACCCGAACCACAGCGGCAGCATTGCGCTGCTGCTTACGTCAGACGAGGAAGGCATTGCCTCCCACGGCACGGTCAAGGTCGTCGAAGCGCTCGCTGCGCGCGGCGAACGGCTCGACTACTGCATCGTTGGCGAACCCACCTCGGTGAACACCCTGGGTGACACCATCAAGAATGGCCGCCGTGGTTCGCTCTCCGGCACGCTTCGCGTCAAGGGCCAGCAGGGGCACGTCGCCTACCCACAACTGGCACGCAATCCGATTCACATGCTCGCACCCGCGCTGGCCGAACTCACCACCATCCGCTGGGATGAAGGCAACGAGTTCTTTCCCGCAACCACCTGGCAGGTCTCAAATATTCACGCCGGCACCGGTGCCAACAACGTCATTCCCGGCGAATGCGAAGTGATGTTCAATTTCCGCTTCGCGTCGGTGTCGACCGCAGATGAACTGAAGGCGCGCACGCATGAAGTGCTCGACCGCCACGGACTCGAATACACGATCGACTGGCACCTCTCGGGCAAGCCCTTCATCACCGGTCGTGGCAAGCTGGTCGCCGCACTGTCGGGCGCGATCAGCGAAACGCTCGGCGTCGAAACCGAGCTATCCACCACCGGCGGCACCTCGGACGGCCGTTTCATTGCAGATATCTGCAGCGAAGTCGTCGAGTTCGGCCCGGTCAACGCCACCATCCACAAACTGAACGAGTGCGTCGCAGTTGATGCGATCGCACCGCTTTCCACCGTTTACATGCGCACCCTGCGCACTCTACTGGCTGCCTGACCCTGACATGACCCACGACACCGACGCTCACGAGCACGACGAACACGATCACGACCACGAGCACGAAAGTGGCCCGCTTGCCGAACTCGTTACCGTACGCGACTGGCTGCGCTACGCCGTCACCCGTTTCAATCGCGGCCAGGTTTTTTGCGGCCACGGCGTCACCAGCGTTTTCGACGAAGCCGCATGGCTGATCCTGTCCTCGCTCGCGCTCCCGATCGACCGCCTCGACCCCTTCCTCGACGCCTGCATTCCGTCCGATGAGCGCGTTGCACTGTTCGAGAACATCGAGCGCCGCGTCGTCGAACGCGTACCCACGGCCTATCTGGTCAAGGAAGCCTGGCTCGGGGATTTCCGCTTCTACGTCGATGAACGTGTGATCGTGCCGCGCTCCTTCTTTGCCGAGCTGCTCGACGAAGGGTTCTCGCCCTGGATCGAGGACCCCGACACCGTCACCAGCGCACTCGACCTGTGCACCGGTTCCGGCTGCCTTGCCATCCTGATGGCACACGTCTTCCCCAACGCCGACATCGCTGCGGTCGACCTTTCCGAAGACGCGCTGGCCGTCGCCCGCCGCAACGTAGACGACTACGGCCTTGGCGATCAGGTCGAACTGATCCAAAGCGACGTGTTCAGCAATGTCGGCGACCGTCGTTTCGACCTGATCCTGAGCAACCCGCCCTACGTCACGGCCGATGCAATGGCAGCCCTGCCCGCCGAATACCGCCACGAGCCCGAAATGGCGCTCGCTGCCGGTAGCGACGGGCTCGACATCGTGCGAACATTGATCGCGGAAGCGGCCAGTCATCTCCACCCCGAGGGGATACTCGCGGTGGAAGTCGGGCACAATCGTGATCTGGTGGAAAGTGCATTCCCGGAACTGCCGTTCAACTGGCTCAGCACACGCGGGGGCGAAGACATGGTATTCATTCTGCGACGAGAAGATCTGCCGGGCGCCCAGGACTGAGCGCACCGGAATTCCGTGCCGGCCTGCATGGCAGACCGGCACGTTCGGGGAGAGAACAAGATGGCGATGGAACGCCCGATTCTGCTGATCGAGGACAACCCCGATGACGAAGCCCTGACGCTACGCGCGTTCACAAAGAACCGGATCACCAATCCGGTTGTCGTGGCCAGAGATGGCGTCGAGGCCATCGATTACCTCACCGGAACCGGCTCACATCAGGGGCGGGACATGACGGTCATGCCGGTGCTGATTCTGCTCGACCTCAAACTGCCCCGGATCGACGGTCTGGAAGTGCTGCGCCGCATTCGCGCGGAAGAGCACACCGCGATGCTGCCGGTGGTGGTGCTCACGACATCGCGCGAAATCCAGGACATCCAGCAGGCCTACCGGCTCGGCGCCAACAGCTATATTCGTAAGCCGGTGGACTACGAGCGCTTCATTCACGCCGTCAGCCAGATTGCCCTGTACTGGCTGACGCTCAACGAAACGCCCGAAAGCGCGGCAAACAGCCCGTACTGATCAACTGCACAGGCCCGCTCACGCGCAGGAAGCACACGGTGCAGCCGCTCGCCTGATACGCAAAAAAAGACCCGCTCAGCTTGACGCTTGCGGGTCTTCTTCCTTGCGACTCCGGGCTGTCGCCCACTGTCGCTGACCGAGCACTTAGCTCAGCTCATCGATCCAGGCCTGCTGAATGCCTTCGAGAATGCGTTCACCACAGTGCTTCGCATCATCGTCAAACTCGGGCAAGGCAAGCACCCAGTTCATCAGGTCGACAAAATTCACCTTGGTCGGGTCGACATCCGGATGTGCATCGGCAAGCTGGATACCGATCTCCTGAACTTCAGTCCATTTCATCAGTGCTTGCCCTCCCTAGCCATGTTGATGGTGTAGCGCGGAATCTCGACCACCAGCGGAACGGCACGGACGACAGCCTGACAGGAGAGCCGGGACTGCGGTTCCAGGCCCCAGGCCTTGTCCAGCAGATCCTCCTCCTCTTCTTCCGCTTCTCCGAGCGAGGAAAAGCCCTCACGCACGATCACGTGGCAGGTCGTGCAGGCACAGGACTTCTCGCATGCGTGCTCGATCTCGATGCCATTTTCAAGCAGGCCGTCACAGATGGTGGTGCCTTCGGCAACCTCCAGAACCGTTCCCTCCGGGCACAGTTCGACATGCGGCAGCACAATAATCTGGGTCATACAGGAATCTCATCTATCTTGTGACCGGCAAGCGCGGAACGGATGCTGCTGTCCATGCGCCGCGCGGCAAATTCGTCGGTAGCTTTGGCAAGCGCCTCGATCCCGGCCTTGATTGCGCGATGATCCTCGCCGTCGCGCAGACTGCGCAAACGGGCAAGCACTTCATCGATCTGCGCTCTTTCAGCTTCGTCGAGCAACTGCCCATCCTTGAGCAGCGCCTGCTCGGTCGCTTCAATGACACGGTCGGCTTCGACCTGCTGCTCGCGCAGGGCACGCGCAACGAGATCGTCTCCGGCGCGTTCGACACCGGCCTGCAACATGCCAGCGATCTCGTCGTCGGACAGGCCGTAGGACGGCTTCACCAGCACACTGGCCTCGACGCCCGAGGACATCTCGCGTGCAGACACCGACAGCAATCCATCGGCATCCACCTGGAAAGCCACCCGGATGCGGGCTGCACCCGCCACCATCGGCGGAATCCCGCGCAGCTCGAAGCGCGCCAGCGACCGGCAATCCGACACCAGTTCGCGCTCGCCCTGAACCACGTGGAAAGCCATGGCGGTCTGACCATCCTTGAAGGTCGTGAACTCCTGGGCACGTGCAATCGGCAGTGTTGCATTCCGGGGCACGACCTTCTCAACCAGGCCACCCATGGTTTCCAGGCCGAGCGACAGCGGGATGACGTCAAGCAGGAGCCAGTCCTCGTCATCTTCCTTGCGGTTGCCGACCAGCGCATTCGCCTGCATGGCGGCACCGAGTGCCACGACCTTGTCGGGATCGAGGTTGGTCAGCGGCTCCTGCCCGAAATATTCGGCAACTGCGCGCTGGATGTGGGGCATGCGCGTCGCACCGCCCACCATCACCACGCCCTTGATCTCTTCCGGGCTCAGGCCTGCGTCGCGCAGCGCCTTGCGCACCGGACCGAGGGTTTTCTGCACCAGGTGACGGGTGAGCTGCGCGAACTGGTCACGACTGATGACCAGGTTGATCTCCTCTCCCGAACTCAGCACAAGGTGGATTGGCGCCTCTTCACAGGCCGTCAGCAACTCCTTCGCCTCGCGCGCCTTGATCTGCAGACGGCGCGAGTCGGTGGATGACAGCGGCGGCAACTTCGATTCTTCGAGAATCCAGCAGAACAGCCGATGATCGAAGTCGTCACCGCCGAGCGATGCGTCGCCGTTGGTCGACAGCACCTCGAACACGCCACGTGACAGCTTGAGAATGGAGAGATCGAAGGTGCCGCCGCCAAGGTCGTACACCGCATACGTGCCTTCGGCCGCGTTATCGAGCCCATAGGCCACCGCAGCAGCGGTCGGTTCGTTAAGCAGCCGCAGTACATCCAGCCCGGCCAGGCGGGCCGCGTCCTTCGTGGCCTGACGCTGGGCATCGTCAAAATAGGCCGGAACCGTGATCACCGCGCCGCTCAGCACACCGCCAAGGCTCGCCTCCGCACGCAGGCGCAGCGTGCGCAGGATCTCGGCAGAAATTTCAACCGGGCTCTTCACGCCCTGCACCGTGCGCAAACGCACCATGCCGGGGCTGTCCTCGAAGTCGTAAGGCATGGTTTCGACGTGAGCTACATCCTTGAGCCCGCGTCCCATGAAACGCTTGACCGACACGATCGTGTTGCGCGGGTCGCTTGCCTGCGCCTGAATCGCCGACTGACCGACATCAATGCTGCCATCGGCGCGATATCGCACGATGGAAGGCAGCATCGAACGGCCCGTTTCATCGGCAAGGCACACCGCGATGCTGTTGCGCACCGTGGCGACCAGCGAGTTTGTGGTGCCGAGGTCGATACCCACCGCGAGCCGGTGCTTGTGCGGCTCGGTGGACATTCCGGGTTCTGCGATCTGCAACAGTGCCATCAGGGAATTCCAGATTCAGGTTTCGAGTGCCTCAAGGGCGTCGTCAATCTCGTTTTGAAGTTTCTCGATGAACATCAGGCGACGCACCGTATCGGCCGCGGCCGCGTAATCCTGTGCTTCGTCAAGTTCGCGGGCAAGGCTGCCCATCACTTCTCGCGAGTGCCCGCGCAAGCGCTGGTGCAGTTGCTCGAGCTCATCGATCTCGCCCGCCTGGCGGGCCTCTTCGACCGCTTCACGCCACTCCATCTGTTCCATGAGGAATTCAGGGGACATCGCGGTGTTGGTCTCCAGGCCGGCGTCGATACCTGCCAGTTCAAGCAGGTACTGGGCACGCGGCAAGGGCTTCTTCAAGGTACGAAAACCTTCGTTCACTCGCGTCGCCCACTGCATGGAGCGGCGCTTCTCGAGGTCGGAAAGGTGTGCGTGACGATCCGGATGAACCTGAGACTGGAGCTCATGCCAGGCATGATCCAGTTTCGGCTCATCCAGTTCGAAACGGCGCGGCAGGCCGAATAGGGAGAAAAAATCCTGCGTCAGGTCGATGCTCATGCCGTCATGTGCTTCCGTTCAAACCGTCAGACGTTGAAGCTTTCGCCGCAACCACACGCGTCCTTGACGTTCGGGTTGTTGAACTTGAAGCCTTCGTTCAGGCCTTCACGTACGAAGTCGAGTTCGGTGCCTTCAAGATACACAAGGCTCTTCGGGTCCACGATGACCTTGACGCCATGGCTGTCGAACACGAGGTCTTCAGTCAGCGCCTCGTCAACGAACTCAAGCTTGTATGCCATGCCGGAACAGCCCGAGGTCTTCACCCCGAGTCTGATACCCAAGCCTTTGCCGCGCTTGGCGATGAAATTGGCAACGTGCTTGGCTGCGCTTTCGGAAAGAGTGACGCCCATCATGAACCTCCTGCTCAGGCTTCGTGCTTCTTCTTGTAGTCGGCAACGGCCGCCTTGATGGCGTCCTCGGCCAGGATCGAACAGTGGATCTTGACCGGCGGCAACGCCAGTTCCTCTGCGATCTGCGTGTTCTTGATCTCGAGGGCCTGATCGATCGTCTTGCCCTTCACCCACTCGGTGACGAGCGAGCTCGACGCGATCGCCGAGCCACAGCCGTAGGTCTTGAACTTGGCGTCTTCGATCACGCCGTCCTTGCCAACCTTGATCTGCAACTTCATTACGTCGCCACAGGCGGGCGCGCCGACCATGCCGGTCGCAACGCTGTCGTCGTCCTTGGCAAACGATCCGACGTTACGCGGGTTTTCGTAGTGGTCCAGAACTTTTTCGCTGTATGCCATTTTCGTTCTCCTGATTCTGTATTTTAGTGCGCAGCCCACTGCACGGAATCGAGATCGACGCCATCCTTGAACATTTCCCAAAGCGGGGAAAGCTCGCGCAGCTTGCCGATCTTCTTGTGCAGCAGGTCGATGGTGAAGTCGATTTCTTCTTCGGTGGTGAAGCGGCCGATGGTGAAACGAATCGAGCTGTGAGCCAGTTCATCGTTACGCCCCAGCGCGCGCAGTACGTAGGACGGCTCAAGGCTGGCCGACGTACATGCCGACCCGGACGAGACCGCAATATCCTTGATCGCCATGATCAGGGACTCGCCTTCGACGTATGCGAAGGAAATGTTCAGGTTGTGCGGAACGCGATGCTCGAGATCGCCATTCACATAGGTTGCCTCGATATCCGTCAGCCCTTTGAGCAGGCGGTCGCGGAGTTCGCGAATGCGCGTATTTTCGGTGCTCATCTCCTCACGTGCAATACGGAAGGCCTCGCCCATGCCGACGATCTGGTGCGTGGCCAGGGTACCCGAGCGCAAACCACGCTCGTGACCGCCGCCATGCATCTGCGCCTCGAGACGGACACGCGGCTTGCGCCGGACGTACAGCGCGCCAATGCCTTTCGGGCCGTAGGTCTTGTGCGCCGAGAAGCTCATCAGATCGACCTTGAGCGTATTCAGGTCGATCTCGACCTTGCCCGTCGCCTGCGCTGCATCGACATGAAAGATGATGCCCTTCTCACGACAGATCTCGCCGATTTCGGCGATCGGCTGGATCACGCCGACTTCGTTGTTCACGAACATCACCGAAACCAGGATGGTGTCCGGACGCAGTGCAGCCTTGAGCACCTCGAGATCGACCAGACCGTTTTCCTGCACGTCGAGATAGGTGGCCTCGAAACCTTCACGCTCAAGTTCGCGGAAGGTGTCCAGCACCGCCTTGTGCTCGGTCTTCAGGGTAATGATGTGCTTGCCCTTGCCCTTGTAGAAGTGCGCAGCACCCTTGATCGCAAGGTTGTTGGATTCGGTTGCGCCAGAGGTCCAGATGATCTCTTTCGAATCGGCACCCACCAGTGCGGCCACCTGTTCGCGTGCGTCCTCGACCGCCTTCTCTGCCGACCACCCGTATGCATGCGAGCGGCTGGCGGGGTTACCGAACTGCTCGGTAAGCCAGGGAATCATGGCTGCGGCCACTCGGGGATCGACCGGCGTGGTCGCAGAGTAGTCGAGATAGATCGGGAACTTCAGCATTGCGTTTCTCCGCGAATTCGTTATGTCTTGTCAGGCTGCCATTGCAGCCAGGTTTCTCAATTCGTGCACGATACGTGCCAGCGCAGTGTCAAAATCGGCAAGCTGCTGAGCGGTGGTATCACGACCAAGGCTGACCCGAACCGCCGACCGGGCCAACTCAGGCGCCACGCCCATTGCCAGCAGCGTGTGCGATGGCTCCGGGTTAGCGCTGGAGCAGGCGGAACCGCTGGCGCAGGCGAAGCCTGCACGATCCAGTTTGCCCACCAGGGTTTCACCATCAAGCCCTTCAAACCCGAAAAAGCTGGTGTTCGGCAAGCGATCGCCAGCCTTCGAAAACAGTACTGCGCCGGTGGCGGCAAGCGACTGCTCAAGCCGCTCACGCAGGACAAGCAGGCGATCATGCTCTTCGCGCTGCTGCTTTGCAGCGAGTTCGCACGCAAGGCCAAAACCAACGATTGCAGCCACGTTCTCGGTACCCGAGCGCAGCCCGCGCTCCTGACCACCGCCGGCGATCAAGGGGGCGAGTTCAACCCGCTTGTCCACGATCAGGGCACCGGCACCTACCGGACCACCGATCTTGTGCGCAGACAGCGTCATTGCATTGACACCCAGCACACGGAAATCAACTTCGATCTTGCCAAGGGCCTGCACCGCATCCGTGTGCATGTAAGCACCACCGGCGCGGGCCTCGGCTGCATGGGCATGCACGTCCTGCAGCACACCGGTTTCGTTGTTCGCCAGCATGATCGAGACCAGCGACGGCCTGGCCTCAAGCGTCGAGCGCCAGTCATCGGCACGCAGACGCCCTTCGGCATCCACACCCACTTCACGCATCACCCAGCCACTGCGACGCAACTGCCGTGCAGGCTCCCGCACACAGGGGTGCTCGACCGCACTGACCGCAACGAGGCCGGGCTTCATCATGGCCGCAGCACCCTTGATGAAGAGATTGTTGGCTTCGGAACCACCACTGGTAAACACCACCTCGGTCGGATGCGCATTCACCGCCGCCGCCACCTGCGCGCGCGCAGTGTCGAGTGCAGCACGCGCCTGACGACCGTACTCGTGACGGCTCGATGCGTTCCCGAAGCGTTCGCCAAGCCAGGGCAGCATTGCCTCGCGCACCGCCGGATCGAGCGGCGCACTCGCATTCCAGTCGAGGTATACCGGGGCAAACATGCTTGTCACCTGCTCAGGCTGTCGCCACATCTTGCAGCGTACTCGCTGCACGACGCCGCACTTCACGCAGCACATTCACATCTGGGTCAGGCTTCACTTCACGCGCAACCAGCGCGCCGAGCGTCACCGAATCCAGGTAGGCGTACATGCGCTTGTTTAGGTTGGTCCACAGATCGTGAGTCAGACACCGATGCTCGTCGTGGCAATTCTGTTTGCCACCGCACATTGTCGCATCAAGCGGTTCGTCGACGGCGATGATGATGTCGGTCACCGTGATTGAGCGCATGTCGCGCGCGAGACGATATCCACCGCCGGGGCCACGCACACTCGTCACCAGTTTGTAGCGACGGAGCTTGCCGAACAACTGCTCAAGATAGGACAGAGAGATCTTCTGGCGCTCGGCGATACCGGCCAGGGTAACCGGACCGTCTGCCTGTCGCGCAGCCAGATCGATCATCGCCGTGACGGCAAAGCGACCTTTAGTCGTGAGTCTCATGATGATTCCTCGAAGCAGAATTGAGGGCAAACGGGCGAATACCCGAACATTTCACTCAACTATACATATCCCGACAAAAACGGTCAACTACTCGGCGCTCAGGCCCAGTCAATCGACCATCTTGGACAATCGGGACGCATCGAAATCATCAGAAGACTCGACCGAGGGGTCAAGTTTCAAGCCCGCAGCCTCCATTCGCTTGCAGATCACCTGGAAGCGGCGGTCAGTTTCTACCGCGTGGTCGAGCAGACCATGCAAGGCCTTCGCTACCGGATCGTCCATGTCGCGAGTCACACCATAGGCGGAGAAGCCCATCTGCTCGGCTTTCTGTGCGCGCTCTGCGTCACGCTCGGCATCCAGAACGCGTGCCGGATTGCCAACGGCCGTAGCCCCGGCCGGCACCGGCTTCACCACGACGGCATTGGAGCCGATCTTGGCACCGTCGCCAACGGTGAATCCACCCAGCACCTTCGCCCCGGCCCCCACCACCACCCCTTTTCCGAGTGTCGGGTGGCGCTTGGTTCCGCGATAGAGCGACGTTCCACCCAGCGTGACGGCCTGATAGATGGTGCAGTCGTCGCCGATTTCGGCGGTTTCTCCGATCACCACACCCATGCCGTGATCGATGAACACGCGACGCCCGACAACGGCCCCTGGATGAATCTCGATCCCGGTCAGAAAACGGCTCACATGGCTGACGAAGCGGCCAACCCAGTAAAAGCGCCGGCGCCAGGCAGCATGCGCAAACCGGTGAAAGATCAGCGCATGGACACCCGGATAGCAGGTCAACACCTCCAATGTAGAGCGGGCGGCAGGGTCGCGTTCGCGAACGCTGGCCAGGTCTTCACGCAGGTGTTCAAACATGTGACGCGATCTCCGGAAAAAGAGGGTATGGGGCTCGAGACCCCAAGGCCTCGGGCAACAATAGTCGACTATTTTACTAGGCTTTGCGCTGAAAGCTAGAGAGCATTCCACGAAGAATGCCGACTTCTTCCTTTTCGAGCCTGACCCGGCCAAAAAGCCGCCGGAATCGTGGCATCAGCCTGCGCGGATTCTGCGGTTCATGAAAACCGCTTTCAGTCACCGCCTGCTCAAGGTGCGCGAGAAAACCTTCGACCTCGGCATGCGTCGCAGGCTGAGGTTGAGGATCTCCGGCATAAACTTCGGGCGGCTCGAGCGCAGCCATGCGCAACTCGTAGCTGAGCAACTGCACTGCAGCCCCAAGGTTAAGCGAGGAAAAGTCTGGATTGGTCGGGATTGTCACCGGCATCGCGCACAGGCTGACCTCTTCGTTGGACAGCCCACTGGTTTCGTTGCCGAATACCAGCGCGAGCTCGCCACGATCGGCCCACTGCACCATTTCCACTGCGGCAGCACGTGCGGTGACACGCGGCAGGCTCAATTCGCGACGACGGGCGGTGACGGCCGCGGCCAGCACCGTGCCCGCAAGCGCCTCTTCGAGGGTATCCACAACACGCGCCGATTCGAGCAGGTCCGTCGCACCGGACGCCCGTGCATCGGCCACCGGATCGGGGAAGCAGGCAGGCGAAACCAGCCACAATTGCGACAGCCCCATGGTTTTCATCGCGCGCGCAGCAGCCCCGATATTGCCTGGATGACTCGGCCGGGAGAGCACGACACGGATGCGATCAAGCGCAAAGCCGCCATTCATATTAAAATTCACCGTTTTTCGTATCTGATCGTGACGGGGCGCACTGCCCTGGACCGCTCCACCCGCCGAGACCGAGCCGCATGCATCCCATCCTGAATATCGCCGTAAAGGCCGCCCGCCGTGCCGCAACCGTCATTAACCGGGCTTCGACCCAGATCGACCTGCTTACGGTCGAGTCCAAATCGCCCAACGACTTCGTGACCGAGGTTGACCGCGCTGCCGAGAAAGCCATCATCGAAGTTCTTCGTGAAGCCTACCCGGGGCACGGGATTCTAGCAGAGGAGTCCGGCGAGTCCGGCGCCGAAAGCGAATTCGTGTGGATCATCGATCCCCTCGACGGCACCACGAACTTCATCCACGGCTTCCCGCAGTACGCGATCTCCATCGCGTTGACCAAGAACGGCGTGCCCGAGCACTGCGTCGTGTACAACCCGGTCAACAACGAACTGTTCACCGCAACGCGCGGCAGCGGCGCCTACCTCAACGACCGCCGCATTCGCGTGTCGCGTCGTGTGCGCCTTGCCGACGCACTGGTCGGTACCGGCTTCCCCTACCGCGAATTCGGCAACATCGACGCCTACCTTGCCATGTTCCGCGAGCTGACGCAGAAGACTGCAGGCATCCGTCGCCCGGGCGCAGCCGCGCTTGATCTGGCATATGTTGCAGCCGGTCGCCTCGATGGCTTCTGGGAAATGGGCCTCTCGCCCTGGGACATGGCAGCGGGCGTCCTGCTGGTTCAGGAGGCTGGCGGTCTGGTGTCCGACTTCGCAGGCGAAGGCAACTTCCTGACGACGGGCAACGTGGTTGCCGGCACCCCCAAGGTGTTCGCTCAGATGCTGCCCATCATCCAGTCCTACCGCACCGACAGCATCCAGAGCTGATCCGTTATCCGTTCTTGCCAGGACACCGCACACACGTGCAGTGTCCTGTGACGGAGAACGCAGTACTTATTCCCGCTATCAGGCAACGCTGTAGCGGAACTGCCCCTGCTCGCCTGCCGAGACCCGGATCTCCCTGACGGCTTCGCCATCGGCCATGCGGGCAAGCACCTCACCCGCGATCTCGGGGAGCAGGGATCCGTTCAGGATGTGATCGACATTACGTGCGCCGGAGTCCACTTCGGTGCAACGCGCCAGCACGGCCTCGGTCAAGGTATCGTCATGGACAAAGCGCGCCTTGTGGTTGGCGGCCACCCGCTCACGAATGCGGGACAGCTTGAGCTCGATGATTTCTGCCAGCACCGTGTCGCTGATCGGATAGAAGGGGACCACCTTCATGCGCCCTAGAAACGCTGCCTTGAAGCGCTGATGCAGCACCGGCGCCAGACGGGCAGCGAGTTCGTCTGCCGTGGGCATGGCTTCATCCGCCACGTTCAGACACGATGCCATGATCTGCGCCGAGCCGACGTTGCTCGTGAGAATGATCAGCGTGTTGCGGAAATCGATCTCGCGCCCCTCAGCGTCTTCGAGCACCCCTTTGTCAAAGACCTGGAAGAACAGTTCGAGCACATCGGGATGGGCCTTTTCGACCTCGTCCAGCAGCAGCACACAATGCGGGTTGCGCCGCACCGCCTCCGTCAATACACCGCCCTCTCCGTATCCGACATAGCCGGGCGGTGACCCCTTCAGGCCTGCTACCGAATGGGCCTCCTGGTATTCACTCATGTTGATCGTGACCAGTTTGCGTTCGCCACCATAGAGCAGGTCGGCCAGCGCAAGCGCAGTTTCCGTCTTACCCACGCCTGAGGGGCCAACAAACAGGAAGACCGCCTTGGGCTTGCACGGATCCTCCAGATTGGCCCGTGCCGTTCTCACACGCTGCGCGACGGCCTCCAGAGCATGGTCCTGGCCCCTGACCCGTTCTGCCATCAGCGCCTTCAACCCGAGAATGGTCCGAATCTCATCCTTGAGCATCCGTCCGAGCGGGATGCCCGTCCACCCAGACACCACATCGGCAACCAGTTGCCGATCGACCTGCAAGGGAACCATCGATGCGTTCTGCTGCACCGAGGCCAGCGTCTTCAGCAGCCGGTCGAGGGTGCCGCCCCGCCGCCGCCCCGAGCCCCTTGCCGAAGCCCCGGTCGCGGGAAGTGCCTCGAGTGCAGTCTGCGCCTGGCGGATCTTCCTCACGAGCGCCTGTTCGCGCTCGAAGCGCTTGTGCAGGGTCTCAAGCACCTTCGACTGCCTTGCGATCGCAGTGTCAAGCTCGGCAAGGCGGTCGTGATGTTCCGCCGAGCTCAGCGATTCCCGCTTAAGGGCAGACTGCTCCTCTCGCAGTCGGGCCAGGCCCTGCCTTGCGTCCTCCAGCTCCGCAGGGGTTGCGCATTGCCCGAGTGCGACGCGCGCGCAGGCGGTATCGAGCACACTGACGGCCTTGTCGGGCAGCTGTCGTGCGCCAATGTAGCGGCTGGACAAGCGCACGGCTTCGATCACCGCTTCTTCGAGAACCCTGATTCCGAAATGCGCCTCCAGCGCGGGCACCGTTGCCCGCAACATCGCGCAGGCGAGTGTCTCGTCCGGCTCATCGACCCGGACGACCTGAAAGCGACGCGACAGGGCGGCATCCTTGTCGATGTACTTCTTGTACTCCGCCCAGGTCGTCGCCCCCACGGTGCGCAACTCCCCGCGCGCAAGCGCCGGTTTGAGCAGATTGGCGGCGTCGCCTTGGCCCACCGGCCCACCCGCGCCGATCAGCCCGTGCGCCTCGTCGATGAACAGGATTACCGGGCGCACACTTGCACGGACCTCGTCGATAACGCCCTTGAGACGCTGCTCGAATTCACCCTTCACACTCGCGCCAGCCTGCAGCAAGCCGATATCGAGTGCGAGCAACTCGACATCCCGCAGGGCCGGGGGCACATCGCCACTGGCGAGCCGAAGGGCGAGTCCCTCTACCACTGCGGTCTTTCCAACCCCGGCCTCACCCGCAAGCATGGGGTTGTTCTGCCGTCTCCTCATCAGGATGTCGATCATCCTGCGAATCTCTGCGTCACGCCCGATCACCGGATCCAGCTTCCCCGCGCGCGCCAGTCGGGTCAGGCTGACCGTAAAGCGGTCGAGCGCAGGGGTACGGCGCGACGCTGGATCAGCCCCGGAGCGCGCAAAGCCATTGCTGCCTTCTGCATCAGCAGCGGAACACGGCGGCACCCTGCCCTCACTTGAGCCCGAGGTAAGCGAATCAAACTCCGCCCGCAAGGCATCGATGCGAACCCGGCCCAGAGTGGCAGGAAAACGCTGCGCTAACTGGCTCAACTCCGGGTCCCCTGCAAGCCCGAACAGGACATGAGCGCTGCGAACGAAAGGCGATTGTGACTCGAGAGAGGCATGCAACCAGGCACGCTCCAGCAAACGCACAAGCCGTGCCGAGAACACAGGCGTTTGTGCGTTTCCAGTCTGATTCCCGGAGAGTGTGCGTTCGAGATCGTCAGCAAGCGCGCCTGCACTCACGCCAAAGCTGCGGCACACCAGAACGAAGTCGGTCGTTTCCTGTTCGCACAATGCGAGGAGCACATGCTCGGGTTCGATGACATGGTGAGTGCGGGCGACGCAAAGACTGGCGGCCCGTTCGAGCGCAACACGACAGTCGGGATTGAGTTTGGCGATCAGGGCTTTGAGCGAAATATGCATGGCGAGGACAGGCTTCAGGAAGGATGAATATCGAATGCGGGGTCGCTGCGGTCGGACGTCGCCGGACGGGAACACACAAAGCTGTCGAACCCCAGCCGATAACCGGGGAGCCCAGACAGCCGGCAAGGTTTCACATCCGCGGCCATGAGTACCGGTCGAACCTCGTACTCCAGCCGAAGGCCGGTGAGCAGATGCAGCAGCTTCTTCATCGCAGCGGCACGCTCACTTCCGGGAAGAAAGTCACGGTATGTGGCAAGTGACAGCGGCCCGAGGAAGATGCGGACACGAAGGTCGCACTGCCAGATCCGCTCACCCAGCAGCACATCATGTCCGAGTTGTACGTTTGCCCGTCCGAGCCCTGCGCGCTGTGCTGCATCGAGTCGATACCAGCGACCGACGAACTGCTCCAGCCGAACCGCCACCCGGAAGTAGGACGAAAGCACACGCTGCAGTGCAGTTCCCGACACCGGGCGCTGCCGGATCAGCGCTGCGAAATGCGCCAGCGACTCGTCGTCGATCGCGCCCGGCGCCTCGTTCAGACGATCGCGCAGCCCATCCTGACCGAGGCCGCAGAAGGCGAGCACCTGAGGCATGAAATGCTTGCGTCTGTCGTGCTCGTACATCAGCGCGAGCTTGTATTTTCTCCACGCCAGATAGAATTGAGCAACAACGCGATCGGAGAAGAGATCGAAGAACGCATGCGCTCCGCGGTCACCGGCAAGACGCAGGGATTCAATGGTTTGCTCGGTGTAGTGTGCGGGCAGAGTGCCGTGGATGCCGAGGAAGCCAATGAAGCTCGGGGTCAGTTCGACCGTCCGCAACAAGCCCTCCTCACCGGCAAGCGAGTCTTCCTGGATCAGTGTCACGGACTCGAGCTGGCTCGGCGCAAAGCCGAGCCCGAGCGAATTGGAGAAGCGCAGCAATGGCGAAAGCGCACTTTCCCGCTGCGGTCCCGAACCGAGTTCGCGGTCAAGCAGACGAACGGACTGGAAGAACTCGAAGGACCACGGCGCTTCGAGCAGATGCCCGATCAGCCCAGGATCGATTCGCCGCTGCGTGGTTTGCACCGGATCAACTCCTCGGCGGTACGGCTCGACACCAGCACCACCTGCACAAAACTGTTGAGATGAACGTACAGGCCGAGAAAGCAATCCATCACGCGGGCAAAGACGTCCAGACCACTGCCGACAAACGCATCCTCGTCAATCGTGATCCTCACCTCGATGCCGCGCACAAAGCAGGCAAAGGGCTTGCCGTTGAGCCATGTGGTTTTCGTGACGTTCTCAATACCCTTGATACCATCGATCTTCCGACCGTTCAGCGTGGTTCGCGGGAGGTCATACAGGCAGAGCATTTCACGGAAGGCCTGCAGGCCACTGCCCGAGATGGAGAGATGATTGAGGGAAAGGTGCGACACAAGACGCCACAGACCGTCCCGCTGATGGTCGAATCGACAGGATGCTGTCGGCCGTCTCAGCAGGCGAACCGGACCGGAGTGTAGCCCCCCCTCTGGAATGAGCTCTGCTCCCGGTCCATTGACCGGCAACAAGGTCGGCAAGTCACGATTGGTACAAGTGAGCGCTACACTGAGCACATCGGATTGACGTGACGGCACCCCCGCTGCCGATTCGACGATTGCGATGCCGGTTTCATGCCCCGGACTCTTCTCCGCAAGCTGCGCATTGCGCGAGGAAATCCAGTAATTTCCATCCTCAATTGCGCGTTCGCCATGGCGCAGGGAGAAGAACGGACGAAACTCGGTAATCTGCTCACCCTGCCCGCTCTGACTGACCCGATGAACCGAGTCGATGGATGCAACCTCGTAGGCAAACGCGCGACGCGCATCTGCAATGACGGAAAAACAGGTTTTCTGACCACTCAAGCGGATAGGCTCGCCACGCTTGGGAAAGAGATTCACGACCGGCACACAGCCTGTACGCAGGGTCCGCGTATCGATTCCCTGAAGCAGGCGCGCCGCATCGCTCTCCGCATGCAGACCTGAAAGGGCAAAGTGAAGCGTCAGCTCGTCGTGCTGCAGGAGGTCCGGTGGCAATCTGCCCAGACACAGATCAAAGAAGCTGAACTTCTCCGGAAAGGCAAAATACTCGGTCAAGTAACGGTAACCGTCATGCACGTTGGACGGATAGTCGACCAGCGCCTCTTCCGCCCGAAACCCAACGGCTTCAATCAGGCTTGCGCTCACTCGCCGCCATCCGGAGTCACATTCAACGAAAGTAGCTGCGACGGAGAGGAACAGTGCATCACGCAGTGCAGCCGTAACCGATTGCGCAGCATCGATATAAAGACGCACCGTTGATTGTCCGGACGACGCAGCCTCGCCAGAACCATGAGTCCGTCGCAGGTCCAGACTCAACATTGCACTGGCGCCTGGCGGCAGGCTGACCCGGGCAGGCAGGGATGGGACAGGACTGAAGCACGCGCGGCTCAAGTGCATCGTGGATGTCGATACGTCCCAGGCTGTTCTGAACGTACATTCGGCACCATTCACGGCGCGTGACTTCAGTGTGGTTCCGCGCGGAATCGTGATGCCTTCAGGCGGGTCCAAGGGCATTTCCGCATTCTGGAAACAGGCGATCGAACACGAGGGAAACGGGCGCAGGTAATGCGGATACAGCACGCTCAGGAGCGACTCGGCGAACTCCGGATAGCTATCCTCCAGGCGTTTGCTGACACGGGCGCTGAGCAACGCGAAGGACTCGATCATGCGCTCGACGTGCGGATCGTCCGAGCCCTCCCCCGACATCATCAGACGAGAGGCGATCTTGGGATAACGCTCGGCGAACTCCCTGCCGCGGGTGCGCAGGAATGCAAGTTCGCGCTCGTAGTGCGGGAGCAGATCCTTCATCTCAAACCCCTGCACGCGCCATGCTGTCGGACCCGACCAAATACTGCTGTGTCGTGGGCTTGAGCATCAGATCGAAGCTCACTGCCTCGCAAAGCGGCCGGACCACCAGCAGCGCCCTGACGGTGAACAGCAACCGGTTCTCCGATCTGCGATCGCTGTCGAATGCCACATCGACATTTCGCAGACGCGGCTCATTCAGGACAATCGCTGCGCGCAATGCCTGCAGAATTGCAGCACGGTCTCCGAGGCTGCTAAGGCTCAGGCTTGAGAAATCGCTCAGCCCATAGTGAATGACCGAGCGCCTCGCTTCCGGGAATGCGGAAAATGCGCTGCCCGGTATGCCGATCCGCGTATTCAGCAAGGATTCCAGATCCCGCGCAACCGAAGCCTTGAGCCGGTCCAGAGACAAGCCCTGGCGCGGCGATGGGTCGCCCGCAGCACCAAACAGTTTCTCGTGCAGAGAGGGTTCAAAACCTGTCACGTCATCTGGCTCCGCCCGGGGTGGCACGAGCGATCACCACCCCGGCTATCACGTCTGCATTCAAGTCAGGCTTGGCGTATTCGTGGCGAGATTCCACGCACCCTGAATATTGACCTTACCCGTCTTGCTGCCATCGATATTCAGCTCATCGTAAGTCCACTTGACCGCGGAGTACTTGAGCGAAAAGCTTTCCATCGGAATACCCTCGCTCGATACGTTCGGCGACACTGATGCAACCAGCACATTCTTGAGCTCGATCTTCAGGTACTGATGGCGATTCTGCGTACTGCCGGGGTTGCCGGTCGTATTCTTCCCGCCATATGCGCGATAGAAGCAGATCACTACGTCATTGATCACGAGACCCGACGAACAGGCCTGATAAAGCTTGGGGCTGGAACCGTCGATATCCTTGGTGAACACCATTTCATCGTGCTCGCAGCGCTCGGCCGTATGTCCGCCCGAACTTGATGCCGTGGCGGACTTGGGCTGTCGAATGGAGTGCGACCAGGTGTAGACCTCAATCTGATCCTTGTGCTTCGAATCCCGCGAATCCCCCTTGATATCGCTACCCTTGAACTCAACGTAGATATCCTTCATTTCCTATCAACTCCCCGGTGATTGAACAGAAAAATCAACTCTTGCTTGTCTGCGGCAGTTCGGCCACGAGCCGCAGGGAAACCGACAGCTCATCGAGCTGAAAATGAGGGCGAATGAATGACACCGCTCGATAGACGCCCGGCCGCCCTGGCACTTCGCTGACCTCTATGGAAGCCTCCCGAAGTGGAAACTGCGCCTTTGTTTCCTGCGATGCGGAATCGTCTGCGGTGACGTACTGGTCGATCCATCGCTGCAGATAGCGCTCGACGTTTGCGGCCGAGGCGAAGCTCCCGATCTTTTCGCGCATCATGGCCTTCATGTAGTGCGCGATCCTGCACACCGCAAAGATGTACTGCAGTTGCGCCGATAGCGAAGCGTTCGCGTTCGCGGAATCGGTGTCGTAGCGCCGCGCCTTCTGCGCCGACTGCGCACCAAAGAAAGCCGCATAGTCGGTGTTCTTGCAATGAACAAGGGGCATGAAGCCAAGATCACTCAGCTCCTTTTCGCGCCGGTCGGTAATGGATATTTCGGTCGGACACTTGAGTGCGACCTCACCCTCATCGGTCCTGAACACGTGAGCAGGAAGATCCTCGACCAGACCACCGCCTTCCACACCCCGAATCGCCGCACACCAGCCGTGGCGTTCGAATGCGCTGGTCAGTCTGGCAGCGAAAGCGAAGGCCGCGTTGCACCACAGGTAGCGGGAATGATCGGCGCCGTCGACATCCTCGATGAAGTTGAACCCCTCAGTGACGAGTCCATCCACCGGGTTGTAAGGCAGGCGCCCGAGAAACCTTGGCAGGGTGAGTCCGACGTAGCGTGAATCCTCCGACATGCGGAAGGACTTCCACTTCACGTACTCGACCGTATCAAACACCTTGGCAAGGTCGTGCGGCTTCCCCAGCTCGGTGAATGACTCAAGGCCAAAGAGTTCAGGCGAAGCAGCAGCGATGAACGGCGCATGTGCAGCCGCCGCGACATGGCTCAGCTGTTCAAGCAGATACAGTTCTTCCGGTTGCCGGGTGAGCTGAAAATTGCCTATCAATGCACTGAAAGGCGCACCACCGAAGGTGCCGAACTCCTCCTCGTACACTTTCTTGAAGACCACGCTCTGATCGAAATCGATCGCCGCCTTGAAGTCCTTGACCAGCTCCCTTGCGGTCACATTCATCAGCTTGATCTTGATCTTCGTCCCCGTTCCGGTTTGCCTTACGAGGTAGTTCAAGCCTGTCCACGACGCTTCGAGTTCCTGGAGCGCCGGCGCGTGCATGATTTCACTCAACTGGGCTGAGATCAGGCGATCGAGCTCCGCTATCCGGACATCGATCGAGGCGGCGAGGTTCTCCGAAACAACAAGCTCGCCCTGAAGGACCTGTTCAGCGAGTTCACCGATGATGTCCCGCGCGCGATCCCGCTCGACCGGCGATCGCGCAACACGACTCTCGTCGATAATCCTGTCGAGCAGACTCTGCCCGGGAACGGGCACGACCGTTGCAGCTTCGAGGCGGGAGTTCATTCCGTCACCTCGCTGTCCGAGCCCGGTTCATTGCGCCCAATCTGCGTGAGCGCATCCGTCCGGGCGAGCACGTCTGCCAGCAGGTCTTCAAGCTTTTCGTTGCCGGCGAGCTTGTTCCTCAGCTCTGCCAGGCGCGTGCGCGCCTCCATCAGCCTTTGCAGCGGCCTGACCTGCTCGACAATCGACTCGGGGCGAAAATCCTCGAATCGCCTGAAGTTCAATTCCACACTCAGTTCGCCGCCGGCATGCGTCAGGCGGTTCGGAACCCTGAAGACGGTCCTCGGCGCAATGCTGTTCATGACGTCGTCGAAGTTCTCCCGGTCGACATTCACGAATTTCCGGTCGCGCAGACGCTGCTGCGGCGCTTCACTCGCCGCTGCAAAATCACCGACCACGCCAACAACGAATGGGAGCTCCTTGTGCTCGATCGCATCTCCGCGCTCCACATCGTAGGTAAGCTGAACACGGGGCGGTCGCACCCGTTGCAGCCGCTTTTGCATGCTTTCCCTTTTTGACACGCTGCACCTCCTGACCCTGCAGAAACACTTGCCACCGCCTTGTAGAGCAAGCCCGCATGGTTCCGCAGCAGTTCGCACGGCACCGGGCAAACCTGCAAGGGGCTTCCCTATTTCAGAACGCTGAACGGATCACCATTGACGGCGGGGGCCGACGACTTCGCACCCCCCGTTGCGCCACGCTCACGCACGACGGGTACGGCGCGCCCCGCAGCCGCAGCCGCAGCCGCAGCGCTCGCCCGCCGCGTGACCCGCTTTGGCGCCGGGACCGCCTCGGGTACGAGAACCTCTTCTCCGAGCGTTCCGCGCAGCACGATCGCAAGCCTCGTCGCATCTGCCCGGGTCGAACCCGACAATGGCGCCTCGGCGCGCAGGTCGACCAGCGAGGACGTTGCGACGCGTAAACCCGACACTGCCCGGATGCTCTTCGCGCGATGGCTCGCCGGATCACGTTGCAGTGCTTCGTCGGCGGAAACGATGGCGTGGCCATACTCACCAGCGTCGAAATGCAGCGAAGCCAGGCGAACCCAGGGCTCTGCGTGCAGAGGAAATCTTGAGGTGACGGTCTGCAGAGCCGCGACGGCCTCGCCACGCTTCTCCTCCACAAGAAGTCGCTCAACCGTTTTCCCTGTTAGCTCGTACACGTCTGCAAATCCTGTTGCCTCGGTTTTCTCAGCCACCGTCGCGCATGCGGACAGGCTCAGGATCACGGCCACGATCAGTGCGCTATTCAACAAGCTCGAACCGACTTTTAACGGGTGAAGAGCATTCACTTTCGGGCCTCCGTAAGCGTTGTGAAAATGCGGTTCGCATAGTACATTGCCATTTTGCAAATGCCAAATGGATTTCATGAAAGACCGCAGATTCAGGTCTTCGCGAAGGTGGGCGCTGCCACAGAATTTGTGTCCGTCCAGAGCGTCGCTATGGGTGCTTGCTTCGGTGTTAGTCCTGAGCGGCTGCTCGGGCGCGGCCGCGATCCAGCTGGCGGGAGCAGCGGTCAGCGGTGCTGTAAATGGGGTACTCGAAACCTCAGGCCTGCGTGTGGGGCGCGACCGTGAAGCCGCAGCTACAGTCCCGGTTTCCATCGAGGCAGCACCCGCACTGAACGCGAGTGCTTCCGGTGAGCCCCTGTCCGTGGTGCTGCGCATCTATCAACTGAAAAGCGAGCATGGCTTCGCACGGCTCACCTACGAGCAGGCACAGCAGGACGATATGGGCGCGGAGGTACTCGCGACAGAACTTGAAAGCGTTCGGGAACTGATCATCCTGCCTGGCAGACACTACGCGCTAACGCTGGAGATGCGTCCCGACACCCGGCACATCGGCGTCGTGGCGCTGTTTCATTCCCCGGCGCACGGGCGCTGGAAGCTCGCCATTGAAAGGGGCCGCGCGCCGACAGATCAGATCGCACTCACTCTCGGCGTGTGTGCGATGGCCACCGCCCCCGTTGCGGAGACCAACAAAAGTGAGGCAGCGGCCACAGTCGTTGCAGACATCCGCTGCAAACACAGCTGAACGGAAAGTCGACATGGACACGTCAAAAGTACTCTGGGGTGAAGGCCTGTTTCTCCGGCCGCAGCACTTTCAGCAACAGGATGCTTACCTGGAATCCCTCAGCCGCAACGCACTTCTCTGTGCGCAGCCCTATGGCTGGGGTATTCGCAAGCTGGAGGTGGATCTCGACGCACTGTCGAGCGGCATCCTCCGTCTCAACTGTGCAGACGTCGTGTTCGAGGACGGCGAAACATACCGGGCGCCGCAGATCGACCGCCTGCCGGAGCCCGTGATGCTCGACCGCGCCCGTTTCAGCGACGGCGCCACCGAGTTCCACCTCGGCATCAGGCATCTCCAGAGACATGGCAGCAACTGCGCAGCCGAGGACGCGCAGACCACCGAAACCCGTTTCATCATTACACCGATCAGTCTGTCCGATCGGTGCACCGACGCGGTGGAAGCAGAGGTATCCGTGCTGCGCAAGCGCGGCGTACTGAAGTCAGCGCTCGAGACACTCGACTCCTACCAGAACCTTCCGGCCCTGCGGGTACGCAAGACCCCGGGCGGTGCATACGAATGCGATCCGGAGTTCATGCCTCCCATGACCTGCATCTGCGCATCTCCGCGCCTGTTGTCCCGCCTTCAGGCCCTGCTCGATTCTCTCGAAGCGAAATCGCACGCCTTGCATGGCTTGCACCGCGAGCCATCACGGTCCGTCATCGAGTTCAGATCTGGCGACCATGCTTCGTTCTGGCTTCAGCACACGGTCAGCAGCGCCTACGCTGCCCTGTCGCATTTGCGCCATGCGCCAATGCTCCATCCCGAGCGCCTGTTTCAGGAATTGCTCAGACTAGGAGGTAGCCTGATGACCTTTTCCAGACAACATCAATTGTCCGATCTGCCCGCCTACGATCATGCGCACCCCGGGCAGTCGTTTGTTCGTATCGACGAAATACTGCGGTCCTTGCTGGAAACCGTGATTTCGGCCCGCTATTTCAGCATCGCGCTGCACGAATCAAAACCCGCATTCCATACCGGCCGGCTCGATTCGGGAAAGATCACACCCGACTCGCTGTTCTATCTGGCAGTCAGGGCAAACCAGCCCCTTTCCGAACTGATCGAATCTGTTCCCCTGCGAATGAAAATCGGCGCCCCTGACGACGTCGAGAAACTCGTGCTGTCCGCACTCAGCGGTGTGCAACTGACCCATACGCCGCAAGTGCCGAGTGCAATACCAGTCCGCCCCGGCACCTGCTATTTCGCCCTTGATTCAAAAGGCGCGCTCTACCAGCGGATGCTGAAGGCACAGGCCATCACCATTTATGCGCCCTCCAACTATCAAGACCTCAGTCTTGAACTCATCGCACTCTCATCATGACCTCCCCCATCCCCTCACTGACCGGCTCCATGCTTCCGCCGGGGGAGCACACACCCATTGAACGCACGCATGATGCGGCCCCGAAGCCGACCCTGGTCGACCTTCTCTACGAGGGTTTCTACATGGTCTTCCTGTTACGCAACGGGAAGTCACCGACGACCTGCGCCGACTTCTCCGATCGGGTGACGGCCTTCCTCACTGAGTTCGAACGCCAGGCCAAAAAGGACGATTACTCGCCAGATGACATCTTCGACTCGAAGTACGCCTTCAGTGCGCTGGTCGATGAGGCGGTACTGTCGTCGAACTTTCCGCTTCGCGATGCCTGGGAGCGCCACCCCCTTCAGCTGACCCTGTTCGGCGATCAACTGGCGGGAGAGCACTTCTTCGATCGACTGGAGAGGGCCCGCGATAAAGGCAAGGCGCGCCTGCCCAGCCTGGACGTCTTCCACATGTGTCTGCTGCTCGGATTCAAGGGCAAGTACCGGATCGAAGGCTCGGAAAAACTCAACTATCTCACCAGCCAGCTCGGTAACCAGATCGAGCACATCAGGGGCAGACACGTCGGGTTTGCACCGCACTGGCGAGCGACGGACAGCGTCGCCCACACTCTTCGCCACGAAGTACCCATCTGGGTCGTCGCCTCGGTGCTCGCGCTCGCAGCCCTGTTTGCCTATATCGGCGTCAAGACACGGACAGACAACCTGACGCGCGAAGAACTGGCGCTTCACTCAAATGTGGTGAGCTTTGCGCGCAACCTGCCGAGCATTACCATCACACTGCCCTGAGCGTCCGCAGATATGGCGGGTTCAGGTGCCCGATCGGCGTGCCGGCAGTCCGCGAGCGCCACATTGATAGACCAGCCCCTAACAGGATGTTGATTTAATAGGTTTTCCAGCATCCATGCGGGTTGTGAGGCTGATATAATTACATCTGCATTAAGAAACTGATTATTCTCATGCGCGGCATCGACCATAAACAGAACGCCCTGTTCAGCTACGTCAATATCGAAGACCGCATTGACCGGGATCATCCGTTGCGCCGGATCAAAACGCTGGCCGATATGGTTCTGCGCACGATGTCGCCGCAATTCGATGCGTTGTATGCCGATGGTGGCCGCCCGTCGATTGCACCGGAACGCTTGTTGCGGGCGTCGCTGTTGCAATGTCTGTTTTCGATTCGCTCGGAGCGTGCGCTGGTCGAGCATATCGATTTCAACATGATGTTCCGGTGGTTCGTCGGCATGACGCTGGACGAGCCGGTCTGGGATCACTCGACGTTCAGCGCCAATCGCGAGCGGCTCCTCAAGGAGAGCGTGATGCGCGAGTTCTTCGGTGGCGTGGTGGCGATCGCCGAATGGGCCGAGCTGGTGTCGGACGAGCATTTCAGTGTCGACGGCTCGCTGTTGCGGGCGTGGGCCTCGCACAAGAGCATGATGGCCCGGGACGGCTCCGACGAGCCGCCCGGACCGGATCAGGGACGCAACCCCGAGGTGGACTTTCGCGGCAAGAAGCGCTCGAACAAGACGCACGTCTCGCGCACCGACCCGCAGGCCCTGCTCGCCAGCAAGGGCGGCGGCGTGGCGTACCTGAGCTACACCACGCATGCGTTGGCCGAGAATCGTCACGGTCTGATCGTCGATGTCCACACTACGACCGCCACCGGAACCGCTGAGCGTGAGGCGGCGTTGGTGATGGCCAGGCGCAGCATCAAGCCCGGCAATTCGGCGCACAAGCCGACGCTGGCGGCCGACCGGGGGTACGACACCGCCGAGTTCATCGCCGCGCTCGAGCCGCTGGGCATTGCCCCGCATGTCGCGGCCAAGGTCAAGGGCAGCGCCGTGCCCAATGAGGTGAAGTCGTCCCCCGGTTACGCGGTCAGCCTGCGCCGACGCAAGATGATCGAAGAGGCCTTTGGCTGGGCGAAGGATATCGGCACGCTGCGCCATGCGATGGCGCGTGGGCTGGATCGAATCCGTGCGCATGCGTTGCTCAATTTCTCGGCTTATAACCTGACGAGATTGGGCAATCTGCTGGCGCCGTAATTCGCGGGCGCCCTGGCGCCCTGCGGATGGGAAACGTTGTAGTCGAAAAACCATGTCTTTGCGGCGACAGGAGCGCTGCTGATTTGCGGTAGCACAATCGACGGAAAAGTCAGCTTGAATCGGCATGATCACGGGGAAAGCGGGCGATTTTCAAAGTCGATTTTTCCCAGGGGACTGGAAACCGAAGGTGAACCCGAGATTTTCAACACCCTGCTAAGGTTCGCAGGTCACGGCCCCGCCCCAGCGCCATAGCCAGAACGCGGCCAAGGCCATCACGACGGCCTCCACTACAACCCAGAGCCATTGCTTTGTGACAGGGCCGTGGACGAGTAAACCGAGAAGACGTGCCGCCAGTGCGCCCGTCATGAAGTAGAAGACGGCAGTGGGGATGCTCGTTGACCAGGGGCGAAGCGCGGTTACTGCGATGAAGCACAACCCCACCCCGAACAACATGCCTCCGCGAACCCTGCGCTCGATGGCCTCGTACGCGTCAGTCGGAGCCTCCGGGGCGCCGGTGAAAAGGCCGAACCAGTTGGGGAACGCCGCAGCCACTGCACCAAGGATGGCCAGGGCGATCCCGAAAATGCGAAGTTCAGACATTGAGTTCTCCCCAATCACAGCGCCCACTCGATGCCGGTTTCCTTCTCGGAAAGCGCCCACAGGCGCTCCATGACGGACTTGTCATAGGCATAAGACTCCAGCGTACCCCTGCCGACGGGACCGACCCATTCCATGCGCCCGGTGGGACCGTAGAGGGCGCGCTGCTCCAGGCCGTTCTCGGTTGCGCACATGACCTCTGGCCAGGATCCCCTTTCGGCTGATTGCACCATCGGCGACAGGCACATGAGTCCGAAAGCGATCCGCGTCGGCAGGTTGCCGCTGGTCTTGATGAGCGATGTCCGTGACGAGCCGGGGTGGCAGACATAGACCTTGACGTCCCTCTGCTCCGCCGCGGCCAGTCGGTCCTGCAACTCATAGGCAAACATCATCTGTGCCAGCTTGCTCTGCGAATAGGTGCTGTTCTGGTTGTAGTTCCTGTCCCAGTTCATGTCGTCGAACTGAATGGTCCGAATCCCCATCTTGTAACCGAGGCTGGCAACGACCACGATGCGCCCTCTCGACGCCCTGATGCGCGGGTACAGTAAGCCGCAGAGCAGGAAGTGACCGTAGTGGTTCGTACCCAGCATGCTTTCAAAGCCATCTTCGGTGAGTTTCCGGGTCGGCACCTGCGCAATGGCCGCGTTGCAGATGAGGGCGTCAATCCGGGGGACCGCTCTCAGCACCTCAGCCGCCGCTTCGCGCACGCTCGCCAGCGACGCGAGATTCATGCGGATAAAGCTCACCTCGGCGCCGGCTCCAAACTCTTTCTTGAGCATCTCGATGGCGGCTTGCGACTTCTCCGCAGAGCGGTTGAGCATCACGACCTTCGCGCCCTTCTTAAGCAAGGTCCGCGCTGCCTGAAATCCTGCTCCGGCGTTTGCGCCGGTTATGAGGTAGGTCTTGCCAGCGAGATTGCCGAGCCGTTCGGGTGTCCAGCCCGTTGGGCCAAAGCTGTTGTGCGTCGTCATGGTTTAATTCCCGTGTAATTGGTGTCGATTCATGGAGCGTGTAAGCCCTTGCGGTGCTTGCGTCTGGAGCGCCTGCAGCCAGCAGCGGGTCAGTCTCGCTGCAACGGGAATGACTTTAAATCTCAGCGTCGAACACAAATAGGCCGCTTCGTCTCCAAAACATGCCTATTCGTCTCAAGTTGAGTTTCTGGAGGACGATTGCGTGCTACATTGGTTTCATGATCAAGCAGGAACTCAGACAACTCATTGAAAGCCGGGTCCGCAAGGAAGGTCTGGTGGAAACCGGGGTGAAAGGTGTGCAGCTCTTTCGGATCACGGCCCCGGTCCCCTGCGCACCGGCAGTGTACGAACCTTCGGTGGTGGCCATCGTCAGCGGCAGCAAGGAAGCCGTGCTGGACGGGCGCCGCCACGTGTACGACAGCAGCCGCTACCTGTGCTGTCCCATGTCCATGCCCGTGGAGGCGGGAACGCCCACTGCATCGCCGGACAACCCGCTCCTGGGCGTGCTGATCTCTCTGGACACCCGGGTGATGACCGAACTGTCCCTGTCGATGGAAGGTGCTGCCGGGGTATGCCGACCTTCCCGACAAGCACCGCAGCCAGCGGGCCTGGCGCTTGCCCGCTGGGACGAAGCGTTTACCGGGGCGCTATTGCGCCTGCTTCAACTGGGAGACAGTCCCGCGGACACGGCCATCCTCGGGGATAGCAGGCTGCGCGAGGTCTGCTATGCCGTACTGAAAGGAGAGGCCGGGAACGCCGCGCGGCGCGCGTTCGGCGTGGGTAATGACATCGCGCGAGCCATCGCCTACCTGTCGTCGCGCTTGACAGAGCCGGTGACCATCGACGACATGGCTGCACAGGTCGGGATGAGCCGGGCCGTCCTCCACCGCAAATTCAAGGAGGCGACCACGATGTCGCCCATGCAGTTTGTAAAGGCCATGCGCCTGAACAGCGCCGCCATGAAGATGGCCCGGGGCATGCGCGTGACTGAGGCCGCAATGGCGGTGGGCTATGAAAGTTCATCCCAGTTCAGCCGGGAGTTCAAGCGCCTGTACGGGCAGCCGCCCCGGCAATGGAGCCAGGCCGGCCCCCATGCAGCGCCCTAGCTGCGGAAACCCAACAGGTTGTCCGTAATCGGCGACGTTCAGTTCATAGCGATGGACGACACCAGCGGGTCAAGGCCGGCTGAAGCCTCAAGTGACGAGCGCTCAGTCGGCCGCAGTCTCGTGGCTAGGACCGCTGAATGACTGCTTGCTGCCGTCCGTGGCGTAAAGATCCAATGGCCGGTCAGGCCAATGCGCTGCCTCGTACCATGAGCCAAGGGCAACCGATCGGACTGACCTGTCGCTGCTCTGCCGCGCTGCATCGGGCAGTAATGCACCGGTTATCTGTCGTTCAGCGCTGCACGGCTACGAACGGCGGCTTTCTCATCCGTCGAACGCGAATTTTCGACCCACTGCGGTCACTGAGCCTTGGGGAGACCTGCCATTCAACGTAGAGCTAACCGGTAGCCGTAGCGGCAAAGGCGCGGAGGGAATCCAAAGGCGGTGCGCAGCACCGTCATTGGGTTGTCCACTTACGTAGTGTTCCAACGGTAAATGGATAAGCCTAGACTTTCGGCTCTGGCAAACATTCTGAGAACGCGCGCTGAATTGCTGGAATTTTGCCCTGCTGCCGCGCATCGCCACTCAAGATAACGAGCAACATGCCAGCCATTGCAGATACGCCATTGGATATTTTCAGCAACTGGATAAGCAAAGGCTTTGGATACCCCTTACTGTGCCGTGAAATTGCATGAATTCCGCCGTGAACAAAGGAGCTTAGCAGGATGTTGATTTAATAGGTTTTCCAGCATCCATGCGGGTTGTGAGGCTGATATAATTACATCTGCATTAAGAAACTGATTATTCTCATGCGCGGCATCGACCATAAACAGAACGCCCTGTTCAGCTACGTCAATATCGAAGACCGCATTGACCGGGATCATCCGTTGCGCCGGATCAAAACGCTGGCCGATATGGTTCTGCGCACGATGTCGCCGCAATTCGATGCGTTGTATGCCGATGGTGGCCGCCCGTCGATTGCACCGGAACGCTTGTTGCGGGCGTCGCTGTTGCAATGTCTGTTTTCGATTCGCTCGGAGCGTGCGCTGGTCGAGCATATCGATTTCAACATGATGTTCCGGTGGTTCGTCGGCATGACGCTGGACGAGCCGGTCTGGGATCACTCGACGTTCAGCGCCAATCGCGAGCGGCTCCTCAAGGAGAGCGTGATGCGCGAGTTCTTCGGTGGCGTGGTGGCGATCGCCGAATGGGCCGAGCTGGTGTCGGACGAGCATTTCAGTGTCGACGGCTCGCTGTTGCGGGCGTGGGCCTCGCACAAGAGCATGATGGCCCGGGACGGCTCCGACGAGCCGCCCGGACCGGATCAGGGACGCAACCCCGAGGTGGACTTTCGCGGCAAGAAGCGCTCGAACAAGACGCACGTCTCGCGCACCGACCCGCAGGCCCTGCTCGCCAGCAAGGGCGGCGGCGTGGCGTACCTGAGCTACACCACGCATGCGTTGGCCGAGAATCGTCACGGTCTGATCGTCGATGTCCACACTACGACCGCCACCGGAACCGCTGAGCGTGAGGCGGCGTTGGTGATGGCCAGGCGCAGCATCAAGCCCGGCAATTCGGCGCACAAGCCGACGCTGGCGGCCGACCGGGGGTACGACACCGCCGAGTTCATCGCCGCGCTCGAGCCGCTGGGCATTGCCCCGCATGTCGCGGCCAAGGTCAAGGGCAGCGCCGTGCCCAATGAGGTGAAGTCGTCCCCCGGTTACGCGGTCAGCCTGCGCCGACGCAAGATGATCGAAGAGGCCTTTGGCTGGGCGAAGGATATCGGCACGCTGCGCCATGCGATGGCGCGTGGGCTGGATCGAATCCGTGCGCATGCGTTGCTCAATTTCTCGGCTTATAACCTGACGAGATTGGGCAATCTGCTGGCGCCGTAATTCGCGGGCGCCCTGGCGCCCTGCGGATGGGAAACGTTGTAGTCGAAAAACCATGTCTTTGCGGCGACAGGAGCGCTGCTGATTTGCGGTAGCACAATCGACGGAAAAGTCAGCTTGAATCGGCATGATCACGGGGAAAGCGGGCGATTTTCAAAGTCGATTTTTCCCAGGGGACTGGAAACCGAAGGTGAACCCGAGATTTTCAACACCCTGTTAGAGGTTTCCAAGAATACTCCTTGAATTCTCGCAGCATTTCGAGGGCCTCAGGGGGCGCCTTACCTTGAAGCTTCTCCAACATCTCCGTGAGCATCGGAATGGAGTTGGCCTTCTGAGCCGACTCCGCACACAGTTCGCTCATGAGTTTCGACACGGCATCGTCTGATGCCGCGTACAAGAGCCACATTGCACGTACCAATGCTTCATATTGAAGGCGGACTAGACTAACAGCGGACGTGTAGTTTCCAGTTGCGACTAAGAGTTTCGCGCTTTCAGCATGCTCAAACGCAATGCTGCAAACGATTTTGCTTGCCCTCAGTCGATCTGAGTTGTCATACATTGGCAAAGCAAGAAACTCCGACAACGACTGTTCAAGTGCTGCGGATTTAGTAAGCAGTTCGTTGATGGCGGCACTCCTACGGAAGCCTAAGGACAGCCTTCAGCGGACCGTCGCAATGCGCAGCATTGCGACGGTCCGCTGCAAGCGCTCTTCAGGATCTATCGTTCGACTTCTCTTGGTTACTCAGACGTTTGATAACCTGCTCAACGATTTTCGCATCGGTTTCTGAGAACTGGGCTTCATCACTACTTGCAGTGCTGGCGATCTTCCTCTTCAGCTTGAATAGCCGATAGCCACCATAGCCGAGCCCCACCGCCCCACCAATTGCCGCACCGCCGACAGCGATGGGAACCCAGATGGGGGTGGAAGAAATGATACCGGCGGACATCAGTGCACCAGTGACTCCAGTTGCCCCGACAGTTGTTCCAAATACTCCCGCACTACCGATAACGCTACCCGCGACGCCGGAAAGATATAAGGCACCGGCTCCAAGTGCGGTAGAGCCAGCGGCAAGAATGCTTCCGATAGCTGCGGTGCTTAGATACGTACCAGCGACATACCCCGTTGCCGAGGTGACGATCATGCCGCCAGCGGCATGTGGGACGAGTGTGCCGCCAGCAGCGAGCGCGGCGATTATCGGAATAAGTGGTAGCGGCATATCTACTCCTCCAAGGCGTTTCTTCTACAGGCCTAACGCGAGAAGGATATCGCATGCAGATTGTGGATGTCCGCTTACGGGCACCAACTCTCACCGTCGGCTTCTGGCCGAAAGCACGCGCTGGGCACCTTCCCTGATAGCCGACGCACGCCACGGGCAGCTGACCGAGCCGACGCGCACGGCGGTGCCTGCCTGGATTGCGAAGGAAGCCTTGAGGTCGGAAGACTTCCTTTTTCCGAGCCGCCTGCACGACTCTCCGCATGTCTCGACCCGACAGCACGCCAGGATTGTCGAACACTGGGTGGTGGCCGCTGGGTTGGATCCTTCCGCATACGGTACGCACTCCATGCGGAGGACGAAGGCGACATTGATCTACAAACACACGAAGAACCTGCGAGCCGTTCAGTTGCTGCTCGGCCACTCCAAACTTGAGTCGACGGTGCGGTACCTGGGCATAGAGGTCGGTGACGCCTTGAAGATCGCTGAGCAGATTGAGATCTGAAACCGGAACAGTTGCCCACCATGCACCTTTTGCCGGCGAGCGGCTGCTTACGGTGATGCTGCTGAGAGGGTACTATCGGCCATCATCGGACTTTGGTGATCCGATCCGAATTCTTCTCGCTTGCTTGTCCTGAACGGCCGGTTTACGGCGACCAACTTGGGGTTTCAGTTGGCCCGAGCCGGGTTGGACCGGTCTTCTGGATTGCTGCTCAGGAGGGGACCGTATTTCAAGTCAGCCACGCCGTTTCGCATGGTCGAACGCCGGTGAGCGGCCTCGTCGCCATGGGCATCGTGATGTGGCTCGTTGTACGCTGGCGCACCCGGCAGGCTGAGGGTGCTTGATCACGTGGCCCGGCGCTGCGTCATGATGGGCGCCTGGGCAGAACCGCAAGGAATGCCCGCTTGAAGTTCTCGCGACTCTTCCAACCGAAAAACCCGCAGTTCTGGCTGCTAGTGGCGCTCAACCTGCTTTCCGCCGCGATCTCCTGGCTCCTGCAGAGCCGCGAGTTTCCCCCTGCGATCATGCTGGCGCTCGCCACCTTCGCGCTGGCCAATTTCTGGCTCGGTTTGCGCATCGCGCTGTGGCTCATGAAGGAGCCGCCCGGTCCCAAATGAGCCGAGCAGGTCAGATGAGGCATCCGGATCACGCTTCACGCAGATCACTTCTTGTGCAGATTGGTCAGCTTTTCAGTGCTTTCCTTGAGGTCTTCCCAGGCTTTATCCATGTTGGCCTTGACCTGATCCCAGGCATCATCTGACGCACTCTTCAGTGTGGACAGGCGCTCCCACGCTTCGTCCCGTTTGGCCTGCAGCGCTTCCAGGTTCTTTTCGTACTGAGCCTTCATCTGCGCTTCCCACTGCTCTGCGCTGGCCTTGAATGGCTCCGTCTTGGCTTTCCATTCGTTCAACTGCTTTTCCATCAGCGCCAGATACTCTTCACGTTTTGCCATGATGTGTCTCCTTGCATCGATCCTGCAGCCACCGCAAACAGTGCGGTCCAAAACACGAATTCGACTCCTTGCAGCCCGCGGCCACTCGCAAGTCGTCCGCCTCCAGATTCATCTGGAGCCAGGGATCGTCAGGCGATTCAACTCATGCGCGCACGCCCGGCTGCTTGCCAAGGTCGCGCTGCCCGCCTGCGTTCAGCGCGACGAAGGGCAGATCGTCAGCGGCTTCCCGCTTTAATGGAAAGAGCGTAAGGCGCTGTCATTCGCCCGTATGTCCGCTACCGAACAGAAGCGCGGCAGCATGGCGGATCAAGGCTCGGCAACGAAGCAGGCGCGGCGCACTTCACGACCTGAAGTACCCATCCATGCCAGATCGAGTAGGGGACGGGGTCGCCCCCGTCGCCCTCTCACACCACCGTACATGCGGTTCCGCATACGGCGGTTCATGAAAAACACTGGAGTCGTCGCGTCGTGTCGAGCAGCGACACCAGCCCCAAACGATCAAAGAAGGACTTCGGGAAGGCCGCATTCATGTGGCTGGCGCCACTGTTCCACCACGGCCCGCGCTGATTGAACGCTGAGCGAAACGCCCGCTCCTCCTTCAGTCCTGCCCTCACCAGGCTCTTGGCACGCGTATAGGGCCGCTTCCATTGCCGCCACAGGATGCAGCGCAGCTTACGCCGGAGCCAACCGTCGATCTCTTCCAGCACCCGCTTGGTCTCGGTCAGCTTGAAATACGCTGCCCAACCCCGTAGCACCGGATTCAATTCTTCGATCGTGGCGCGCACGCTGCGACCCCTCGCGCCTTTGAGCACATCGCGAATCTTGTCCTCCAGCCGTTTCAGGCTGACTGGCGCAATCCGCAGCTTCGGGGTCTTGTGCCATGTCAGGCTATAGCCCAGAAACTTCCTCTCCCACGGTCGTGCGACCGCGCTCTTGGCCTCATTGACCGTGAGCTTGAGCCGCTCGGATAGAAACTGGCTGATACCCGCTAGAACACGCTCGCCTGCCGCATGGCTTCGGACGTAAATGTTGCAGTCGTCTGCGTAACGGCAGAACGCGTGGCCCCGACGCGCCAGCTCCCGGTCCAATTCCGTCAGCACAATGTTCGACAGCAGCGGACTCAATGGGCCGCCTTGCGGCGTACCCTGCGTCCTCGGGCTGACCACCCCCTCTGCCATCATCCCTGCCTCCAGATACCGTCGAATCAGCTTCAGTACCCGCCCATCCTCGATCTTCTTCGCCAACTTTGCCATCAGGATGTCGTGATTGACCCGGTCAAAGAACTTCTCCAGATCCATATCCACCACGACTCGTCTGCCTTGGGCGACGTATTGCTGTGCCGCCTTGACCGCCTGATGGGCAGACCTCCCCGGTCGGAAGCCGTAGCTCGACTCGGAGAACTCCGCCTCGAAGATCGGTGAGAGCACCTGATGCAACGCTTGCTGGATCAAGCGATCCGTCAGCGTCGGAATGCCCAGCACCCTCATCCCACCTTGCGGTTTCGGAATATCCACTCGGCGCACTGCTTGCGGAACGTACATCCCCGCCAGCAGCTTGGCCTTGATCGTCGGCCAGTGCTGCTGCAAGTGAGCCTTGAATTCGGACACCCCGATGCCATCGACACCGGCCGCACCCTTGTTCCTGACCACCCGCTCATACGCAAGCCACAGGTTGCCGCGCTCACACACGACTTCCATCAGCCCGCTTTCACACGCCCACTCCGCTTTCGTCCGCTCAACACCCGCCGATTCCACCTCGACACGCAGCCCAGCACCCTCCAGATACCGTCCAGACTCCTCTGCCCGCGCCCCATCTGCCCGATGGGCTTCTGTCTTCGTCAGTTTCATCGAGAAACGTTCGCCTACTCGCGTTCTTCCATGTTCGGCCCTTCGCCCCAAACCGGCGGCTACTATGGCCTCGGCTGACTTCCTCACGCGCATCCCGACGCCTCACGACGTCAGTAGCACCATGGCACCCGTGAGGATCTCCCCGGGTATGACGCACATACCTTCACGCTTATGCCTGTCGGATCTACGCCACAGCGTTCCGTGCAAGTTTCGGGCTTTGACGATATTGGCCGCCTCACCCCACTGCAGCGCCTCGTATCCGCTTCCTGTTCGTCAGGCCAGCGCTTTGCCTTCGGCTTCCTCCAGATTCGCAGTTACCCGCGACACCCTTGCCGTTCAGCTAACTCTTCCCCTTGCCGGGTGAGTAGAGGACTTACACCTCCTAGTAAGTGCGCCCTGCCGGGCGCACCAAAGAAAAAGCCCGCAGTTACGCGGGCTTCGTTTGCCTTTCGTGCTGCCAGGAAGCAGTCACAGAACTCGGATTATTCCCATTCGATCGTCGCCGGCGGCTTGCCGGAGATGTCATACACCACCCGGTTGATGCCCCGCACTTCGTTGATGATCCGGTTGCTGACCTTGCCAAGCAGGCTGTGTGGCAGCTCCGCCCAGTGCGCGGTCATGAAGTCCTGCGTCTGCACCGCACGCAGCGCCACCACGTACTCGTAGGTGCGGCCGTCGCCCATCACGCCGACGCTCTTTACCGGCAGGAATACCGCAAACGCCTGGCTGGTCTTGTCGTACCAATCCGAGGCACGCAGTTCGTCGATGAAGATCGCATCGGCACGGCGCAGCAGATCGGCGAATTCGGACTTCACCTCGCCGAGAATCCGCACTCCCAGACCCGGACCGGGGAAAGGATGGCGATACACCATGTCATGCGGCAGGCCAAGGGCAACGCCGAGTTCGCGGACCTCATCCTTGAACAGTTCGCGCAATGGCTCGAGCAGCTTCAGGCCGAGTGTCTCGGGCAGGCCACCAACGTTGTGGTGGCTCTTGATCGTGTGCGCCTTCTTGTTCTTGGCACCGCCGGATTCGATCACGTCCGGATAGATCGTGCCTTGGGCCAGCCACTTGGCCTTGGGCAGCTTCTTCGCTTCGGCCTGAAAAACCTCAACGAACTCGCGGCCGATGATCTTGCGTTTCTGCTCCGGGTCGGTGACGCCCTTGAGGTGACCAAGGAACTGCTCAGACGCATCGACGTGGATCACCTTCGCATGCAGGCGTCCGGCAAACATCTCCATCACCATCTTGCCTTCGTTCAGACGAAGCAGACCATGATCGACGAACACGCAGGTCAGCTGATCGCCGATGGCGCGGTGAATGAGCGCCGCGGCGACAGAAGAATCAACACCACCGGAAAGACCCAGGATGACTTCCTCGTCACCGACCTGCTCACGAATACGCTCCACAGCTTCAGCGATATAGTCAGGCATGTTCCAGTCATGACCGCAGCCACAGATCTCATGAACAAAACGGCCGATGATTTCCTTGCCCTTGATCGTGTGGGTAACCTCGGGATGGAACTGCACGCCGTAGAAACCCCGATCTTCGTCTGCCATCGCGGCGATCGGCGTGGATTCGTTACTGCCAATGATCTTGAACCCGGGCGGCAAACCGGTGACCTTGTCGCCGTGACTCATCCAGACATCAAGCAGGCCGTGACCAGCTTCATTGCTGCGATCCTGAAGATCTGTGAACAGTTTGGAGTGCCCCTGCGCGCGCATCTCGGCATAGCCGAACTCGCGCGTCGTCGAGCTTTCGACCTTGCCGCCGAGCTGCGATGCCATGGTCTGCATGCCGTAGCAGATACCCAGCACGGGTACACCGGCCTCGAATACTGCTTGCGGCGCGCGCCAGTCGGCCGCTTCGTAGACCGAGTTCGGCCCGCCCGAAAGGATGATGCCGTCTGCGCCGAACTCGCGCACGAACTCGTCGCTGACATCGTAGGGATGCAGCTCGCAATAGACCTGCTGCTCACGCACACGGCGCGCGATCAGCTGGGAAACCTGGGAGCCGAAATCAAGAATGAGGATTTTCTGGTGGGACATGACTGCCTCAAAATGAAGAAAGGCGGCCCGAGGCCGCCTGTTCCGGTTCAGAAACGCACTTAGCCGACGTGGTAGTTGGGTGCTTCCTGGGTGATCTGAACATCGTGCACATGCGACTCGCGTACGCCCGCCGAAGTAATCTCGACGAACTGGGCGCGATCGTGCATGGCAGGGATGCTCTCACAGCCGAGGTAACCCATCGAAGCACGCAGACCACCGACCAGCTGGTGGATCACGGCGCCGACCGACCCCTTGTACGGAACGCGTCCCTCGATGCCTTCGGGCACGAGCTTGTCGATGTTGGCGGAGCTGTCCTGGAAGTAACGATCTGCAGCGCCTTTTTCCATCGCGCCGAGCGAACCCATGCCGCGGTAGGACTTGTAGGAGCGGCCCTGGAACAGAACCGTTTCACCCGGTGCCTCTTCGGTACCGGCAAACAGACCGCCAAGCATCACCACGTTGGCACCCGCTGCGATCGCCTTGGCAATGTCACCGGAATAGCGGATACCGCCGTCGGCAATCATCGGAACACCACTGCCAAGCAGCGCACGGGCGACGTTGTCGATGGCAGTGATCTGCGGCACGCCGACACCGGCAACGATACGCGTGGTGCAGATCGAACCCGGGCCAATGCCAACCTTCACGCCGTCGGCGCCGGCATCGACCAGTGCTCGTGCAGCGTCACCGGTAGCAATGTTGCCGCCAACGACCTCGACCTGCGGGAAATTCTTCTTGACCCAGCGCACCCGGTCGATCACGCCCTGAGCGTGACCATGGGCCGTGTCGACCACGATCATGTCCACACCGGCTTCAGCCAGCAGTTCGGCACGCTCTTCGGTACCTGCGCCGACGCCGATGGCAGCCGCAACGCGCAGACGACCGAGTTCGTCCTTTGCCGCCAGCGGATGCTCGGTGGACTTCATCATGTCCTTGACCGTGATCAGCCCGCACAACTCACCGTCGTCGTTGAGCACCAGCACACGCTCAAGACGGTGCTTGCGCAGCAGTTCACGCGCCTCATCGAGGCTCGCACCCTCTTTCACCGTGACCAGACGGTCTTGGGGAGTCATGATGGCGGACACCGGCTGCTCGAGATTGCTCTCGAACCGGAGGTCGCGGTTCGTCACGATACCAACCACCTTCTTGCCATCAATGACGGGCAGACCCGAAAACTTGTGCTGACGGGTCAGGGCCACGACTTCGCCGACCTGCATCGTCGGCGGGACGGTAATCGGGTCCTTGAGCACGCCGGACTCATGGCGTTTGACCTTATGCACCTCGGCAGCCTGTTGCTGCGGGGTAAAGTTCTTGTGCACCACACCAATCCCGCCATCCTGAGCCAGTGCAATGGCCAGACGGGACTCGGTAACGGTATCCATCGCAGCGGATACCAGCGGAATATTCAGGCGGATGTTACGGGTAACCTGACTCTGCAAGCCGACATCGCGCGGGAGAACCGTCGAGTGGGCGGGAACGAGAAGGACGTCATCAAACGTCAGCGCCTTCTGGATCACTCGCATGGCTTTTATCCTTTCGACCAAATCCGTATTATACAGAGGCCTCTCGCGCCGTGTAAGCGGTGCAGCAACCCGGAGATCTGCCTGATGATGCGTCCCGCCCTTGTTTTGATCGCACTTCTGACCGCGCTGCCGGTTTCAGCCGAAATTTTCAGTTGGAAAGACAAGGACGGAAAGGTCAATTTTTCTGATGTTCCCCCGCCCACAGGCGAAGTGAAGACCCTGCGCGAAGCCGCGCCACGCCCCACAACGACAGGTAAAGCTGGCGAACCGGCGGCAAAACCCAAGACGCTGGCTGAGAAGGAACTCGAGTTTCGTCAGCGTCGGGCGGCAGAAGCCGAAGCGCAGACCAAGGCCGAAAAGGAGCAATCCGAGTCGGCTGAGCGCCAGCGGGTGTGCGAAGACATGCGCAATCAGGTCGCGGCGCTGAAGTCCGGACAAAGGATCGCGCGCTTCAACAGTGCAGGCGAACGCGTGATGCTCACCGATGCCGAACGCGGCAGCGAGACCGAGCGCATTCAGAAACAGATCGACGAATCCTGCAAGTAAGGCCCCGGCACGCGCCGGAAGCGGCGCTCAGGACTCTTCGGCCGGGCCGCCACCCTTCTTCATGACCTTGCCCTCGTCCGCGCGCTTCTTGCGCACGGCCTTGGGATCGGCGATCAGCGGACGATAGATTTCGACGCGATCGCGATCACGAAGCGCCGCATCCGGCTTGGCAAGCTTAGCGTAGATGCCCAGCTTGTTTCCGCCGTTGATGTCGATCTCCGGGTACTTCTGCAACAAGCCCGACGCCTCAACCGCATCGCGGACGCTGGCGCCTTCCGGCAGACGCACACTGACAAGCTCCTGCCGCTGCGGCAAGGCGTAGGTAACTTCGACGTTGATGGTCGCGGCCATGTTTATCCCTTCGCGTAGACCTGAGCTGCACGTTTGACGAAAGAATCGACGAAAGTGTTGGCGATGTGATTGAACACCGGCCCCAGCACCTTTTCCAGCAGTTTGCTCGAGAACTCGTAGTGAAGGTTGAACTCCACCTTGCATGCGGTGTCGCCCAGCGCCGTGAAGCGCCAGTTGCCGTCGAGATGATTAAACGGCCCATCGGTCAGCCGGATGATCATTTCGGTTGGCGGATGCTTTTCGTTCTCGGTGCTGAAATGCGCCTTGATTCCGTGATAGTTGATATGAATCGTCGCACCGGTGATCTTCTCGGTACGCTGATGCACTTCTGTGCCTCCGCACCAGGGCAGGAACTGCGGATAGTCTTCGCAACGATCCACCAGCTCGAACATCTGGGCAGGCGTGAATTCGATCAGAACCAGTTTCTTGACGTCGGCCATCGGGTATCGGGCGATCCAGTCGCCGAACTGCTAAAATGCGCGATTCTACCGCAAAGGCTCGGTCCGTCATTCCGGACGAACATATCCGCCCATGAGCATCATCGACAATCGCAAGGCCTACCATGACTACTTCATTGAAGAGAAGTACGAGGCCGGGCTCGTCCTCGAGGGCTGGGAAGTCAAGGCCATCCGGGCCGGCCGCGCGAACATCAAGGAAGCCTACATCATCATGCGGGGCGAGGAACTCTTCATCCTCGGCATGCACATCACCCCGCTGACGAGCGCATCCACCCACATTCACGCCGATCCGGTCCGCACCCGCAAGCTGCTGCTGCATGGCCACGAGCTTGCCAAACTGATTGGCAAGGTCGAGCGCGCCGGCTTCACCCTCGTTCCGCTCGACCTGCACTACAACAAGGGCCGGGTGAAGGCGGAAATTGGCCTGGCGAAGGGCAAGAAGCAGTTCGACAAGCGCGAGGACGACAAGAAGCGCGACTGGGAACGCGAAAAGCAGCGCCTGATGCGGGCGAAAGGCTGATCAAACGGGCGCGGCAGGCAATCACCCTGCTCGCGCCCACCGCAGAGCTCAGGAACTGCAGGACAGCATGGAGCAGCCTGCACGGTTACGTGCCCACTCGGGACGCCGGGCAGCGAAGTGCTCCCGCCCAGGCTGCACTTCGTATGGACGCCGGAAGGTGTCCAGCAGCTCGTTCACACGCGACAGATCGCCCTGCTCCGCTGCATCGATCGCCTGCTGCGCCAGATAGTTGCGCGGCACATAGAGCGGATTGACGGCATTCATCCGCGCGCGCCTGGCCTCGGCCGGCTCGCCCCCCTGCTCCACCCGTGCGGCGTATTCCGCCAGCCAGGCTTCAAACGTCGGTCGCGATTCAGTGCGGCGACTTTCGTCGTAAAAGACATCGGCAAAAAGGTCGGCATCCGGCGCCCGCGTATCGACATTGGCGAGCGCGCGATAGAACAGGCTCATGTCCATCTCGCCTTCGAACATCAAGCGGTGCAGGGACTCAAGCAAGGCACCATCACCGTCGCGCCATTCATCCAGCCCCAGCTTGGCGGCGCTCATCCTGCTGTTCTCCGCCTCATAAACGTCGCCAAACAGCGCGAGCGCCCCTTCCAGCGCCGCCGCATCGCGCATTGCCGGATACAGCGCGTTGGCGAGCTGCCACAGGTTCCAGTGCGCGATCTTGGGCTGGTGACCAAAGCGATAGCGACGCATGCCTTCGTCCGTGGTGTTCGGCGTCCAGTCGGGGTCGAAGTTGTCGATCCAGCCATAGGGCCCGTAATCGATCGTGAGACCAAGAATCGACATGTTGTCGGTGTTCATCACCCCGTGAACGAATCCGACACGCGTCCAGTGCGCCACCATCACCGCCGTGCGACGGCACACTTCCTCGAACCAGCGTACGCGGCGCAGCGCGCCATCGCCTTCGAGTTCGGGAAAATCACGGTCGATGGTGAAGTCGATCAGGCGCCCCAGCAGATCGACCTCGCCGCGTGCGGAAAAGATCTCGAAGCTGCCGAATCGAATGAAGGATGGCGCCACCCTGCACACCACTGCTCCCGGCTCCTGCCTCGGGTTGCCGTTATAGAACATGTCGCGCACCACTGCATCGCCCGTACCGACCAGTGACAGCGCGCGGGTCGTCGGCACCCCCAGATGATGCATTGCTTCGCTGCACAGAAATTCGCGAATGGATGAGCGCAGCACCGCTCGACCATCCGCCCGGCGCGAATAGGGCGTCGGGCCGGCGCCCTTGAGCTGCAGCTCCCAGCGCTGCCCCTTGCCGTTTATCGTCTCGCCAAGCGTGATGGCACGGCCGTCACCGAGCTGGCCCGCCCAGTTGCCGAACTGGTGTCCGCCGTAGCAGGCAGCGTATGGCTCCATGCCCGTCAGCAGGCGGTTGCCACCGAAGACCTCGGCGAACATCGGGTCCGCCACATCGCTTGCGTCCCAGCCGAGAAGCGCAGCAACTTCGGGCGACCATGCAAGCAGCCGGGGCTGGCTGACAGGCGTTGGATCGACTCGCGAGTAACACGCCCCCTGCACCTGCCGCAGCCGGCTTCCGGTCTCGGGGTCGGCAGGAAGTTCGCGAACGAAGCGATTGTCGAACTGGAGGTCTTTCATGGGGCTGGGCATTGGAGCGTCCAAAATGATGTCCTGTTGTTTAAGCATGGCCTGAACCTGAGCGCTCTTGCGTCAAGCAGGCCCGCGCGACCCGCAGGTCCGTGGGCGTCGCTTCGTTTTCGATAAGGGATAGAACCTTAATCCGTTGATGAGTTCGATGCCCGCCTGGGCTGAGCCATGTGCCGTGGAAGCAAGAAACGGGCAGAGTGCGGAAAGCCCCAGTCAATCCACCGCATCAGACCTCAGACAGCGTGAGGGTCAGCGCCGTGGATCGAAGGCATCGCGAACCACGTCCGCGAACAGGTTGGCCGCAAGCACCAGCACGAACATGAAGGCGAACGCGGCAGCGAGAGACCACCAGACCATCGGCTCACGGGCGAGTTCGGCCCGCGCCATGTTGATCATGGTGCCGAAACTGATCGTTGTCGGGTCCACGCCAATTCCGACATAGGACAACACCGCTTCCGCGAGCACCAGTCCCGAGAAGTCCATGACCAGCGCAATCATCACGATATGCATGACATTGGGCAGGATGTGACGCCGCAGGATGGTCGCGGTGCTGGCGCCGAACGCACGTGCGGCCTGAACGTACTCCAGCTCACGAAGTTTCAGGGTCTCGCCGCGCAACAGTCTGCACAAGCCGGTCCAGCTCGTAATCCCGAGAATGAAACACAAGGCCAGCAAGCGCGCGTCCGAGCGTTCGGCCGCCGTTTCGAACCAGTCGGGGTGCGTGTCGATCACCACCTGCATCATCAGCACCGCCGCCGCGATCAGCAAGACCCCCGGGATCGCATTCAGAACCGTGTACAGATACTGAATGGCATCATCGACCCAGCCGCCCAGATACCCGGCTGCAATCCCGAGCGCAACCGCGAATGGCAGCATGACCAGCGTGGTGATGGTGCCGATGACGAGCGCAGTACGCACGCTCTTGAGCGACAGGTAGAGCACGTCCTGTCCCACCTTGTCGGTCCCGATCACGTGATAGAGCGGCGCAAGCACATAGGCCGCAGCCACCAGCAGCGAAATCAATGCTGTGGTAACCAGCGCAGCGCGCCACGCAAGCTTCGTGTGTCCGCAAAGGATGGCTCGCAGCGCATCCCCATAACGCCCCTGGCGTCCCCGCCCCACGACGAGGGTGAGCACCGTCAGCATTGCAAGCATCGCCATGCCGGCGTGACTCAGGATGGTCACAAGGTGCTGCGCCAGGTCAGCCGCAATCGAAGCCCCTTCGGGAAGGTGGCTGCCACCGTGCTCCAGGCGCGGGTAGATCCGGGTCTGCCCGCCGCCGGCGAGCTCAACCGTTTCACGCTGGTAAAGGCGGTCGGCGAAAGGGGCCGAGTAGGTTTTCTCGGTGCGCAGACGCAGGGGCGCCAATGCGTGGTCCAGCACGCTCAGCACTTCGGATGAGTAGATTGTTGCGGCGTCCGGCTGGCCCTCGACCGGCGGCAAGGCCGCACGGAAGTGCATGCTGTCGAGCAATCCGATCACGACGAACGCCATCAAAACGGTCATCGATGCCATTCCCGCCGGACGCTGCCCGACCTTGCGCCAGGCCGCGCGCAGCGGTTCGTGACGGCGGACATGGATGGTCATCAATAGCGCGCCAGCCACCAGCACAAAGAGCAGGAGATCGGTCCACAACAAAACGGGCTGAAATTCCATGGCTACTCCAGCCTTACACGCGGATCGACCAGCGTGTATGAAAGGTCAGTCAGGATCAGGCCGATGATGTAGAGCACCGACCCGATGAACACCATCGCGCGCACGACGGCAAAGTCCTGCGCGTTGATCGCATCGATGGTGTAGCTGCCGAGGCCGGGGATGGCGAAAAAGGACTCGACCAGCAGACTGCCCATGAAAAGCAGCGGGATGACCACGACAACGCCGGTGAGCACCGGGATCAGGGCGTTGCGCAGGACATGGCCGAACAGCACCCTGAGCTCGGACAAGCCCTTGGCGCGGGCGGTGCGCACGTAGTCCCGCGAAATCTCCTCGAGGAAGATGGTCCGGTACCAGCGCGCACTCGACCCCAGACCGGCGATCACACTGATGAGAACCGGCAGCACCAGGAAGCGGAAGGCGTCCAGTCCGCCTGCGTATCCCGAAATCGGCACCAGCGCCCACAGCTTGGACACAAGCCACTGCCCGCCGATGATGTAGAACAGGCTCGAGACCGACATCATTGCCACGCACAGCACCACGCCCCAGAAGTCGAGGTAGCTCGCGCGAAAGAAGACCAGCAGCAGGGCGAAGGTGATCGATGCAAACAGGCTCAGCAGGAAGGTCGGCAACGCAATGGCAAGCGAAGGCCCCATCCGGTCCAGAATCTCAGTGGCGATATCACGCCCGTCGTCTGCGCGCCCGAAATCGAGTGCGAACATGCGCAGCGACTTGTCGAAGAACAGGGTTTCGGTAATACGGGCCGTCCCGGTCTTCGTCTCGTTGATGAACATCGGCTTGTCGTAGCCGCGATCGACCTTCCAGCGCTCGATCGCCTCCGGGGTCGCGCGCTTGACGCCAATCTGCATTCGCGCCATGTCGTCCGGCGAGTTCACCACGAAGAAGAGCAGAAAGGTGATCAGATTCACCCCGATCAGGATCGGGATCGCGTACAACAACCGACGCAATACGTAGCCCAGCATCAGCGCGCCCCCCGCTTCACAGGCACATCCACCGCCGTGGCCCGTTCATGCCGCCGCCAATGCAGCAGCGCGGGCAGGATGATCAGCACCAGCAGCAGACCGACCACGGCGAGCGGCCAGCGCACAGGCCGGTTCCACTGCGCACGCGCCTGTTCGCGGGCTGCCACGTCCACTCGCTGGTACTTGAGCGTGTTGCGGACGATCGAACCCGGCTTGCGGTTGTACACCCAGCCATGCTGCAGCGAATAGGACTTGGGGTGAAAACCGAACAGCCACGGCGCATCGTGCTGCAGGATCGCGACCATGCGGTCAATGACGGCCTGCCGCGCAGCCCCGTCCGGCATCACCTTCATGCGGTCGAACAGGCGGTCGTACTCGGGGTTTAGGTAGTTCGATCCGTTCTGCCCCTGATAGCTGACCTTGCCCTGGGGGCCGTAAAGCAGGAACAGCAGGTTCTCGGGGTCGGGATAATCGGCGCTCCAGCCAAAGAAGAACAACTGCGCATTGCCCTGACGCACCTTGTCCTGGAAACGATTGTAATCGGTAGGGCGCACGATAAACTGCACACCAAGTTCGCGGAACTGCTTGGCCAGCCAGTCCGAGCGCGCCTTGTCACCAAGCCCGCCCGGGGTCGTGTCGAGATGGATGATCAGCGGCTCGCCGGTCTCCGCATTGCGCCCGTCCGGCCACCCCGCCTCCGCCAGCAGGCGTTTCGCTTCGTCACGGCTGCGGCGCACCGGCGCGCCGTCTTGCCAGGTGTAGACCACCGGGTTGATACCGGCTTCGCCCTCGCGCGCGCCGAACACGCCAGGCGGAATCGGATGCATCGCAGGCACACCGCGCCCGTTGAGAAAGATGGATACGAACTCTTCCATGTCGAGCGCGATCGAGATTGCCTGCCTCAGCTTGCGGGCGCGCTCGCGCGCAGCCGGCGAAGCATCCTTGCCACCACCGACAAGCGGATCAAGGAGATTGAATCCCAGGTAGAAGACCGCGGGCGATACCGAGGTCAGCAGCCTGATACCCTTCTGCTCCATGTCCTCGGACAGGTTCACTTCACCCTGGCTGGTCATTGTCACCGCCTGGTCGAAGTTGTCCGAGGACACGCCAGAAGCGTCGTAATAGCCCTGCAGAAACTTGTTCCAGTACGGAATGCCTTCGCGTTCGCGCGAGAACACGACCTTGTCGACAAAGGGTAGCGGCTTGCCGCAATCGGCCAGCAAACCCGCCTCGGCATCGCCTGCCTGACCTTCGCAAGGATAGCGATCGAGCCTGAAGTTGGGATTGCGGGCGAGCACCATGCGGGAATTTGGATTGTTTTCCACCAGCATGTAGGGCCCTGTACCCACCGGCCAGCGATCGAGCGACAGATTGCGCTCGGCCATGCCGGGCTGCCCGAAGAAGCGATCCACCTCGGGCGGAACAGGCCCGAAGAATGGCATGCTCAGCCAGTACAGGAACTGCGGGTAGACGCCCTTCAGACTGATCCGGTAGGTGTAGCGGTCGACCACCTCCACCCCGGCAAGCTCGAAATCCCCGACATCGATCCAGCCATCGGATGTTTTCCCGGCCTCGACCAGCTCGGCCTGAAGGGTCTTCAGGCCTGGCAGATACTCTGCGATCAGCTCGAAAATCGGCGAATGAAGATGGGGATCGGCCAGCCGCTTCAACTGATGCGCAAAATCTCCGGCCTCGAGCTCGCGCGTCCCGGTCTCGGCAAAATCGGATAGCGTGCGCACGCCACGCAACGCCGCATCGTCCAGCCCCATGTAGCGAGGTGCGCCACTCTCGTCACGGGCGAAAGCCGGATGAGGCTGATACATGATGCCCGGGCGGATACGAATCTCGACCACGCTCTTCGCCACCCTGGCCGGATCTGCATCGTTCTGCAGCTCGCGGCCGCCCGCGTCATAGAGACGCACACTGGGCACCGCCTCCGCCACGGCAGGCTCAAGCGTATAGGGACGTTTCAGGAAGTGATACTGCAGTGGGGGTTCGATGATCTGGTAGAGGAAGGTTGCTTCGTCCTCGCTGTAGGACTGCACCGGATCGAAATGCTTCGGCTGCTGGGTAAACGCCGTGTACAGGATGTTCTGGCCCCGTTCGGCCGCCGGGTAAGGATCGTTCAGCACGGGGCCGCAGCCTGCGGCAAGCGCACACAGCAGCGCTGCAAGGCCACGACGCCGTCTCCGGATCCAGGCCAGCGCCAATGGGATGATCGATCCTGAACTCACGTATGCCGGTCTCGTGCCATCAACTCAGAACGTAGCGCGCATCGGGCAGCATCGCTGGCGCAGGGGCCTCGCCCAGCATCTCGCGCAAACTGGCTTCGATGCCGGCGGTCATCGCGTCAAGCGGGAGGTCGTTGGGCATGTTTCCGAAAGGCTCCTCAATTTCGTCACTGAGCGCTTCAAGCGCAAAAAAGGTATAGGACACGAAGGCCACGACGACCGGCGTCATCAGCCCAATGGCGTCGACGAGCCCGAAGGGCAGCATCATGCAGTAAAGGTACACCGTACGGTGGAGGATGACCGAGTAGGTAAACGGCAAGGGCGTACTTGCAATCCGCTCACACCCGCCGAGCACATCGGAAAAACCGCCCAGAGGTGTTTCCATGCGCTGCGCGAGGATCGGGTCGATCTCGCCGCGCTCCCGTCGGTCACGCACCCATTCCGACAACCACAAGAGCACAAGATTTGGAGCGAAGCGGGCTGCAGCCAGTCTTTCGATGCGCTCCGGAGACATCAGCCCGTCGAGACCTTCCACCAGCGGGCGACCGCGCAACTGGTTTCGCAGCGTCCGCACGAACGCAATCTGGGTCAGCGCAAAGTCACGCACACCCTCGCCAGCACTGGTAAGCGTCAGCGCCTGCCGGGTCAGGTTACGCGCTTCGATCAGCAGCCGCCCCCACAGTTTGCGTGCTTCCCAGTAGCGGTCGTAACTGGCGTTGATGCGAAAACCGAGAAAGATTGCGAGTGCCACGCCCATCAGCGAAAACGGACTGGAGGTCAGCGTCACCTTCCAGTGAAACAACTGCCCGTGTGCCAGCACGACCACGGCGGCAAGGCCGGTGGTGAACAGCAACTGCGGAAAAATACGGTAAATGATGGAGCCGTGGCGAACGAACAACAGGTGAAGCCAGTGGGGACGAGGACGGACGATCACGATATATGGGGCGCACAGCCCGGTGGATGGGAGGTATACAGGCCCGATTCTGGCAGGTTTTCGACCTCAGGCGGCAACTCACTTGTAGCCGTTCTTATCCTTGAGATGCCCATCTCCCTTCCGCGAGGGCTGTTTTCGCTATAATCTCGCGTTCTGTCATTCGGAGTTTTGATTCCATGGGCTTTCTCGCCGGTAAACGGATCCTCATCACCGGGCTGCTTAGCAACCGTTCGATTGCTTACGGTATTGCCAAGGCCATGCATCGCGAAGGCGCACAACTCGCGTTCACCTACGTGAATGACCGTTTTCAGGACCGTGTCGCCAAACTCGCCGCAGATTTCGACAGCACGATGCTGTTTCCCTGTGATGTTCAGGACGACGAGCAGATCAATGATCTGTTCGTGCAACTGGGTGCGCAGTGGGACGGACTCGACGGGCTGGTGCACTCGATCGCCTTCGCGCCGAGCGATGCGCTCGAAGGTGACTTCCTCGACGGATTTACGCGCGAAGGCTTCCGCCTGTCGCAGGAAGTCAGCGCCTACAGCTTCCCCGCGCTGGCCAAGGCTGCGCGCCCGCTGATGAAGGGGCGTAATGGTGCCCTGCTCACGCTGTCCTATCTGGGCGCGGTTCGCACCATGCCGAACTACAACATCATGGGCCTTGCGAAAGCCAGTCTCGAAGCATCCGTGCGCTACATGGCGGTCTGCCTCGGACCTGAAGGCACGCGCGTGAATGGCATTTCGGCTGGTCCGATCAAGACGCTTGCGGCGTCGGGCATCGGCAGCTTCGGCAAGTTGTTGTCGTTCAACGAACACAACGCCCCGCTTCGTCGCAACGTGACCATCGAAGAAGTCGGCAACGCCGCGGCCTTCCTGTGTTCCGATCTGGCGAGCGGCATGACCGGCGAAATCATGTATGTGGACGCGGGGTTCAACACCACCGCCCTCGGCAACGCCGACCCGATGTAACACCGGGTGTGTGTCCGGTGCCAAGGCCCGGACACACACTCGCGCAATCGCGTTAAAAAGCCCGGTCGCAAATGCGCCGGGCTTTTTTTGTCTGCGCTCGATGCGCCACAGCCTGCCCCGTGCGCCCCTGGAATCACTTCGCGCTCGATGCCATCTCATCGCTGTGCGCGTCATCGTCCGTCCTGGCGAGACGCCGGCCGACTTCCACCACACCAGTCTCGCCCGGCCCTGAAACGAACAAGGGGCCAAGCGCCGGCAAGCGCTCAGCCCCCTGAAGGGACGATCCTTTGTATGGGCGGCAACTCACGCAGCCCCACGCCCCGACACCCGCGCCACTGAGCTGCGGGTACCGACGCGCCCGTTAGTTGGTCTGCACGGCTGGCAGATTGATTGCAACCTTGTAGCGCTGACGAAGCTCGGCAACCAGGCCGGCAAAATCACGTTCGGCAAGTACGCGCGAATACTGGCTCACCACAGCCGCAATCCGGGGGTCATCAGCCGCAAGCGTCGGCCGGTTGATCGAATCGATACGGTAAATCGAGTAGCCCTCGCCAAACTGGGCGACACCCGCATACGCCGGCAGCTTCGCGCTCGAGGCGGAAAACACCGCCTGCATTGCATTGCCAGGCAGCGCAGGAGCGCCGCGCTGCAGCTTGCGTGCGGCGATCCAGTCACCCTCGACCGACTCGCCCTTCTGCAGCGCCGCCAACGCGGCAGCACCGCGCTCGGCAGCCAGACGGCCCGCCTCTTCGGCAAGCAGCTGCTTCTCGATCGCGGACTTCACTTCATCCAGCGGCGGGCGCTGAGCGGCTTCGTAATCCGTGACACGGGCGGAGATCAGGGTATTGCCACCCACTTCGATCGCCTGCGTGTTGCGGTGATGCTTGACCGCGTCATCGGCAAACACGGCGTCGATCAGCTTTGCGTTACTGTACGGGCCCAGCGCTTGCGCATCACGGGGCACCCAGTCGGTCTTCTGAATCGGCAGCTTGAGCAGCTCGGCGACCGGCTTGAGGCTGTCAGCCTGCTCGTAGACCGTGTTCGAAAACTGCTCGGCCAGCTCCGCAAAACGGCGCCCAGCTGCCTGCTTGCTCAGCTCGGCCCGGAGCTCTTCGCGCACAGCGTCGAGCGGACGAGTGGTCGCCGCACGAATATCGCTGACCTGGATGATGTGAAAGCCGAAGTCGGAACGAACCACGTCGCCGATTTCACCCTTTGCCTGCGAGAAAGCGGCATCCTCGAAGGCCTGAACCATCATCCCGCGACCAAAGAAGCCCAGGTCGCCACCGCGCGACGACGAACCCGGATCCTGCGAAAACTCCGCCGCCAGTGCTTCGAATTGCTTCGGGTCCTTCTTCAGTCGGGCATGGATATCTTCAGCCTGGGCACGCGCCTTCTTCACTGTCTCTTCGTCGGCATCGGCCGCAACCTGAATCAGGATATGCCGTGCCTGACGCTCTTCCGGCTGACCGAAACGGCCGCGATTACCTTCGTAGAACGCCTTGATCTCTTCGTCGCTCACGCTGACCTGCTGCTGCAGTGCGGCTTCATCGAACACCACGTACTCGACCTTCACGCGGGCCGGGCGCTCGAAACTCGCGCCGTTGGCATCGTAGTATTTCTGCACCGCTTCATCGGTCAGCTTCACTTCGCTCGCAAAGCGGCTGACCGGGAACTTCAGCTCGCTGACTTCGCGCTCTTCAAGCTGCGCCGAGAGGAAGCGGGACGCCGAAGCGACGGCCGCGAACGAACCCTCACCCACAGGCAGGGCCAGTTGCTGAACGCGGACGTCCTGGGCCAGACGGGCTTCGAACATCGCGGGGGTCATCCCCTGTGCGCGCAACAGCGCCTCGTAACGCTCGAGCGAGAAGCGTCCGTCCTGCTGAAACGAAGGCACCTCGGAGATGGTCTGCTGCAACTGTGCTGGCGTCACCACCATGCGGTTCTCTGCCGCATAAAGGGCAAGCACCCGACGATTGACCAGGTTCTCGATCACGGCACGACGCAGCGCCTCGGATTCGAGCAGGCTGCGATCCACCGGACCATCCGAGGAATTGCGCAGGCGATCCTGCTGCTCGCGCAGCGCCTGGTCGAACTCCACCGCCATGATCGGCGAGCCACCGACTGATGCAACCTCGCCCCCGCCGGGTCCGTCCGTAAAGTACGAATCCAGGCCGAAAAAGGCGAAGGGAACGATAAGAAGGGCCAGAATGACCTGTGCGACGCGTGGGTTAGTGCGGACAGCCTCGAACATCTCGATTTCCGTGAAAACAAAAAAATTGGGTTGGCCAAAACCGGTAAGGCTTGCGCCAGAGGCGGGAGTGTAGCGCATCCTGGCCGATGGCTGACTGCGTGACAGCGGCCAGCCGCACTCACTCGAGGCCCGGCAGACGAAAATTGCTGTTGCGACCGGGTCGTGCTGGATGCTATCTTCCGCCACGTTGCGCGGGAGAGCACTCTCCCGTAGAGAGTCGCCGAAGGCGTAACCCCCCGGAATCGCTCAGGCAAAAGGACCGCGCACAGCATTGAAATTCTGGAGAGCGATGTGAGTTCGGGCGAATCCCGACTTGCACATCCACCGAAGGGGCACCCGGCACACCGTGCTGGAATCTCTCAGGTACAAGGGACAGATGGGGCGAACAGGCATCATGCCGGCTTCGCCCCTTTTTCGTTCACTTGCCCGGAGCCTCCATGAACGCACCCGTCAGACAGACCCCTCTTCACGCCACCCACGTCGCCGCAGGCGCACGCATGGTCGACTTTGCCGGCTGGGACATGCCGGTCAACTACGGCTCCCAGATCGAAGAGCACCATGCAGTCCGCCGCGACGCCGGCATGTTCGACGTTTCGCACATGCTGTCGCTCGATCTCGACGGTGCCGACGCCACCCCGTATCTGCGCGGCCTGCTCGCCAACGACGTGGCCAAGCTCAAGGAGCCGGGCAAGGCACTGTACTCGTGCATGCTCAATGAAAACGGTGGCGTGATCGACGACCTGATCGTCTATCGCCTGTCCGACACCACCTACCGCATCGTGGTCAATGCCGGTACCGCCGACAAGGACGTGGCCTGGATGCGCAAGCAGATTGCAACGACCGGCGCCAACGTCAGCCTCAATGCCCGCCGCGATCTGGCCATGATCGCAGTGCAGGGCCCGAACGCCCGCGAGAAGACCTGGCAGGCCCTGCCTGCGTTGCGTGCCGCGAGCGAGCCGCTCAAACCCTTCTCGGGCGCAGCCATCGGCGACATCTTTGTCGGGCGCACCGGCTACACCGGCGAAGACGGCTTCGAGATCGCACTGCCTGCCGACCAGGCCGCCGCAGCCTGGGTCGCCCTGACCGCGGCGGGCGTTGCCCCCTGCGGGCTGGGTGCGCGCGACACGCTGCGCCTCGAAGCGGGCATGAACCTCTACGGCCAGGACATGGACGAAGAGGTATCGCCCTTGAACGCAGGCCTGAGCTGGACCGTCGACTTCAAGGACGAATCGCGCAACTTCGTCGGCAAGGCAGCACTCGTCGCCGAGCCTGCCAGCCGTCGCGTGCTGGGCCTCATTCTTGAGGACAAGGGTGTGCTGCGCTCACACATGAAAGTCATGACGCCGTCCGGCGAAGGCGAAACCACAAGCGGCAGCTTCTCGCCGACGCTGGAAAAGTCGATTGCCTTCGCGCGTCTGCCGCTCGAAGTCGAAGCCGGCGATACGGTCGAAGTCGAAATTCGCGGCAAGCTGCTCAAGGCCCGTGCAGTGCGCCTGCCCTTCGCCCGCAACGGCAAGGCCGTCGCCTGATTTACGATTGCTGACCGGCCAGGTGCCGGCCAGCCACTCTCGCCATCATTCCGCAGTCCCTCGTTTCCGCCATTTCTTTTCGCATCGCGAACACATCCTGGAGATTTCCATGAGCAACGTCCCCGCCGAACTCAAGTACACCACCTCCCACGAATGGGTCCGCGTCGAAGCCGACGGCAGCCTGACCATCGGCGTCACCGACCACGCGCAGGAAGCGCTGGGCGACGTAGTCTTCCTCGAGTTGCCCGAAGCCGGTCGCCAGCTTGCAGCCAAGGAAGCCTGCGCAGTGATCGAGTCGGTCAAGGCCGCCTCCGACATCTACGCACCGGTCGCCGGTGAGGTCATCGCGGCCAACCAGGACGTTGCCGATGCCCCCGAGGGCGTCAATGCCGACGCTTACGGTGCCTGGCTGTTCAAGCTCAAGCCCGCCAATGCGGCCGATGTTGACGGCCTGCTCGACGCTGCCGGCTACACCGCCGAAACCGCTCAGTAAGACGCCTCGGCAGACACCTTACGGTGTCTGCCAGCCGCTCCGCACCACATTGCCAGCCGTATCCGACATGACCGACACCCTCCTCTCCGCCCCGCTTGCGCAGCTTGAGCAGCGCGATGCCTTCATCCATCGTCACATCGGCCCCAACGCCGACGAGATCTCTCAGATGTGTGCAGCCATCGGCGTCGCCGACGTCGATGCCCTCATCGACCAGACGGTTCCGGCCGCCATCCGTCTCAAGGTACCGCTGCCGCTGGCCGAGCCCCAGCCCGAGCATGTCGCGCTGGCAGTCCTGCGCAAGCTCGCGGAGAAAAACGTCGTCAAGCGTTCGATGATCGGCGCGGGCTACTACGGCACCCACACGCCCGCAGTGATCCTGCGCAACGTGATGGAGAACCCGGGCTGGTATACCGCCTACACCCCGTACCAGGCCGAGATCGCCCAGGGCCGTCTTGAGGCACTGCTGAACTATCAGCAGATGGTGATCGACCTCACCGGGCTGGAGCTGGCTAACGCCTCGCTGCTGGACGAAGCCACCGCCGCAGCCGAAGCCATGACCATGGCGCGCCGGGTGTCGAAGTCGAAATCCAACGCCTTCTTTGTCGATGCGGCCACCTTCCCGCAGACCATCGACGTGGTGCGCACCCGTGCGCATTTCTTCGGCTACGAACTCGTGTTCGGCGACGCGGCCAGCGCCGGCGAGCACGATGTGTTCGGCGCGCTGCTGCAGTACCCGAATGCTCATGGCGCAGTTGCTGACCTTGCGGCCCCTATCGCTGCACTGAAGGCGAAAGGTGCCGTCGTTGCCTTGGCCTCGGACCTGATGGCGCTGGTGCTGCTCAAGAGCCCGGGCTCGCTCGGCGCCGACATCGCGCTCGGCTCGGCCCAGCGTTTCGGCGTGCCGATGGGTTTCGGCGGCCCCCATGCCGCCTTCTTTGCCACCCGTGAGGCGCATGTGCGCTCGATGCCGGGCCGCATCATCGGCGTATCCAAGGACGCCCGTGGCAATACCGCGCTGCGCATGGCACTGCAGACCCGCGAACAGCACATCCGTCGCGAAAAGGCCAACTCCAACATCTGCACCTCGCAGGTGCTGCTGGCCAACATGGCCGGCTTCTACGCGGTCTACCATGGCCAGCAAGGGCTGAAGACCATTGCTGCGCGCATTCACCGCCACGCTGCCATCCTCGCCGAAGGCCTGCGTGCTGCCGGCTTCAAGCTCACAAGCGCAAGTTTCTTCGACACCATTGAAGTCGATACGGGTGTTCACACCGCGCAGATCCTGACCGCCGCAGACACCGCCGGTTACAACCTGCGTCATGCGTCGGCCACCTCGATCGGTGTATCGGTCGATGAAACCACGACCCGGGAAGACATTCAGACCGTGCTGGGCTGCTTCGGCGCCACCGCCAATGTCGACGCTCTCGACGTCAGCGTCGCACAGGCTGGCGGCGCCATCCCGGCCGGCCTGTTGCGCACGGACGCGGTGCTCTCGCACCCGGTGTTCAACACTCACCACACCGAACACGAGATGCTGCGCTACCTCAAGAAGCTGCAGAACCGCGACCTCGCGCTCGACCATTCGATGATCTCGCTCGGCTCCTGCACGATGAAGCTGAACGCCACCAGCGAGATGATTCCGGTGACCTGGCCGGAGTTTGCCAATCTGCACCCCTTCGCGCCGCGTGAACAGGCAACGGGCTACCTGCAGATGATCGAAGGGCTGGCCGACTACCTGCGCGCCGTGACCGGCTTTCCCGCAATCTGCATGCAGCCCAACTCGGGTGCGCAGGGCGAATACGCCGGTCTCGTCGCCATCGCCCGCTACCATGCCAGCCGTGGCGACATCCAGCGCAAGGTCTGCCTGATCCCGAAGTCGGCGCACGGCACCAACCCGGCCACCGCACAGATGTGCGGCATGAAGGTCGTAGTGGTGGATTGCGACGAGCGCGGCAACGTCGATGTGGAAGACCTGAAGGCGAAAGCGGCCCAGTACAGCAATGAACTTGCTGCGCTGATGATCACCTACCCGTCGACGCACGGCGTGTTCGAAGAGTCGATCCGCGAGATCTGCGCAGTGGTGCATGAAAATGGCGGCCAGGTGTACATGGACGGCGCCAACCTCAATGCGCAGGTCGGCCTCACCTCGCCCGCCTCCATCGGTGCCGATGTGTCGCACATGAACCTGCACAAGACCTTCTGCATCCCGCACGGCGGCGGCGGACCGGGCATGGGCCCGATCGGCCTGGCAGCGCACCTCGCACCCTTCATGGCCGACCACGTCGTTGCGCCCACCGGCAACGCCGACCGTCAGCACAAGGGCCAGGGCGCAGTCTCTGCCGCCCCCTTCGGCTCGGCCAGCATCCTGCCAATCTCGTGGATGTACATCGCGATGATGGGCGGCAGCGGCCTCAAGCGTGCGACTGAAGTGGCGATCCTGAACGCCAACTACCTCGCCAGCCGCCTCGGCGCGCATTACCCGGTGCTCTATACCGGCGGCAAGGGCCGCGTGGCGCACGAGTGCATTCTCGATATCCGCCCGATCAAGGCCGCGACCGGCATCACTGAAGTCGATATCGCCAAGCGTCTGATGGACTACGGTTTCCATGCACCGACGATGTCCTTCCCGGTCGCGGGAACGATCATGGTCGAGCCAACCGAATCCGAGGATCTGGCCGAGATCGACCGCTTCATCGACGCCATGATCGCGATTCGCGAGGAAGTGCGGCAGATCGAGAACGGCATCTGGCAGGCGGACAACAACCCGCTCAAGAACGCACCGCACACTCAGGCGGACATCATGGGTGACTGGGATCGTCCCTACACCCGCGAGCAGGCAGTCTTTCCGCTGGCCTGGGTAGCCGAGAACAAGTTCTGGCCGAGCGTCAATCGCATCGACGATGTGCATGGCGACCGCAATCTGTTCTGCGCCTGTGTGCCGATGAGCGACTACGCCGACTGAGCGCGGACTGAGCCCGCTTCCGGGTTAGAATCCACGCGCTTCGCAACGAAGCCACGCCCACGGGCGTGGCTTTTTTGTGTCCCGCATGCAAACCCCTGCTCATCACCTTCTCACCGAAAACCGGCTACCGATGACCTCACCCAGCCCGACCCGCCGATCGCTCTGGATCGCCCTGCTGATCACCCATCTCGCTGGCCTTGTAGCGCTACTCGCCTGGGTGACGTCGGAAACCCGACCGGTGCCGATGCACGACCTCCAGCTTGCCGGTGGCGAGCGGCTGAAATGCGTGTCCTACGCCCCCTACCATCGCCCCGGGCAGACGCCGTTCGACCCGGAAGCGATGATCTCGCGCGAGCAGATCGCGGACGATCTGGCTGCGCTGGCGAAGATCACCGAGTGCGTGCGCCTGTACTCGGTGGACCAGGGCCTCGATCAGGTGCCATCGGTTGCCCGCGAGGTCGGCATCAAGGTGCTCGTCGGGGCCTGGATCGGCTACGACCGCAAGAAGAACCAGATCGAGCTCGATCATGCGATCAAGGTCGCCAACGACAATGCCGACGTGGTCACGGCACTGATCGTCGGCAACGAAGTTCTGCTGCGACGTGAGCGCACCGTCGATGAGATGCGCGAGCACATCGCCTACGCGCAGTCCAGGACTGAAGTGCCCGTCACCTATGCCGACGTGTGGGAGTTCTGGATTCGAAACGACAGCCTCGCCGACGCGGTCGACTTCGTCACCGTCCACATCCTGCCCTTCTGGGAAGACGAGCCGGTCGATATCGAAAAGGCCATCGTGCACGTTGCCCAGATCCGCACCGAGGTCGGTGAGCACTTCAAGGGCAAGGGCATCCTGATTGGCGAAACCGGCTGGCCCAGCGCCGGGCGTCAGCGTGAGGAGTCGAAGCCGTCCCGCGTCAATCAGGCGCGCTACATTCGCGAATTCATCCACCAGGCACACGCCAGCGGCTGGAACTACAACCTGATCGAGGCCATCGACCAGCCCTGGAAACGTCGCCTCGAAGGCACCGTCGGCGGTTTCTGGGGCATGCTCGATGCAGAGACCCTGAACGCCAAGTTTCCGCTTTCAGGCCCGGTTGCCGAGCGCGACGACCTTGCCACGCCGATTGGCGGAGCCGCGGTCGGTGCCGTGCTCGCCCTGCTCCTTGCCGTCGTGTCGCGCGCTGGCAAGCCCTCGCTGCTGCGCATCGCAGCGCTGACGCTGAGCGGCGCAACGACCGGTCTGCTTGCGGTACTGCACTGGGAACACGCACACCTGGCCTACCGCGATACAACCGAATGGATCGTGCTCGGCGCCGTGGCCGTCGCTGCTGTTCTATCGACCCTCGCGCTGGCGTGCTGGCAAGGGACTGCCCTGCCACGCGCGGAAACGGCGTGGGCGGCGCTGCGTCACGGCGACCTTTCTGCCGCCAACACGCTCGGCGCGCTGCGTGGCGTACTGCTGTTCGCAGCCGCCATCGCCGCGCTGCTGCTGTTTGCCGATGCGCGCTATCGCGACTTCCCGACCCTGCTCTATCTGGCGCCGGCGGGCGTGTACGGGGTGATCGCGTGGTGGAGTCCGGCTGCAGGACGTGCCGAGCGCGTCTGCGCCGCGCTCATCGTCCTTGCCGTCGTCGGTCGCTGGCTACCTGAGCCCGCCAACCCGCAGGCCATCGCCTGGCTGCTCACCGGCCTCGTGTTCGCCCTGCCCGCGCTTGCGCGGACGCAGCAACACGAGCAGTGACAGCAGCCCGCCGACTGCAGCGTAATCGTAGCTGTACAGCAGCAGGCCACCGATACCGCTCAGCCAGCCTGCCCAGGCAAGCTTGCGGCAGGACAGCATGAACGCGATCCCTCCGCAAATCAGGCTGAACCAGCCCATGCGCTGCTGGTGAAAAGTCTGCACCAGCAGCCACTTAAGCGTACATGCAAGGCCAGTGTCCTGGCCGGGCGCAGCACAATCACGCGGCAGCAGACCGTTCTCGATCACCCCGTAACGCAGCCCCACTGCAATCAACAGCACAACAAGGCCCGCAACGAGCACTGAGCGGCCGCCATGTTTGAACAAATTATTACCAATCACCCGGCTTTTCCCTTACAAATCAATCGTAATGCGCCCGCAATACGTCCTGTTGCAAATCAGCCCCCAGAGAATCTCCTAAGGGACTGAAATACTGAATAAAATGCTGCCCGTTGAAGCTGGAACGGACGGCGTGGATTCTGTCACATAAGCCGGGCCCGGAGTGCGTTTGCGCAAGCGCGCCTGATGACACGCTTCAATTCGGGCCCACAAAGCCGTGCTCGCTGTTGATCCGGGCCTACAAGCCCTTGACTGGAAACGCTTTAGACATGAAAAACGCCGCCTCGCTCACGTACCGCCTGGCCCTCGCGTTTGCCATCGCCGCGCTTGTTGCACTCGCACAGTACTGGCTCTGGCAACAATTCAACCGTGGTTCCGAAGTTGCAGGTGCGACCCAGAGCATCAAGGGATTCGCCTACAACGGTTTTCAGCGTGACCAAAGCCCGCTGCTCGGCACCTATCCCACCGATGCCCAGCTTGGTAGCGACCTCGACCTGCTCGCCAGCGCAGCTGACAACCTGCGCACCTACGGCGTCACCGACCTGCCGAGCCTGCTCGCCATCGCAGGCGAACGCGACCTGCTCGTCACCGCCGGCGCCTGGCTCGACCGCGACAAGGAAAAGAACGATCGCGAGATCGATGCCCTCGTCGAGGCCGCACGCAAGATGCGCCACGTCGAGCGCGTCATGATCGGCAACGAATCCATTCTGCGCGGCGACCTCAGCCCGGAAGAGCTCATCGTCTATCTCGACCGTGCGCGCAAGGAACTGCGCAAGCCCGTGTCGTCTGCCGAACCCTGGCACGTCTGGCTCAAGTACCCGGAACTGGCCAAGCACGTCGATTACATCACCGTTCACCTTCTGCCCTACCACGAAGGCGTACCGGTCGAGGCCGCGGTGAACTACGCTTTCGAGCGTTACGACGAACTGGCAAAAACCTTCCCGAAGAAGAAGATCGTCGTTGGCGAGATCGGCTGGCCGAGCAAGGGGCCGGTCATCGGCGCGGCCGTACCTTCGCTCGACAACGAAGCCCGCTTCATCCGCGAGTTCCTTGCCAACCCCCGCACCGCCCGTATCGACTACTTCCTGATGGAAGCGATCGACCAGCCGTGGAAAGTCGAAATCGAAGGCTGGGCCGGCGCCTACTGGGGCATGTTCAACGCCGACCGCCAGCCCAAGTTTGCGCTTGAGGGCCTGGTTCAGCGCGATCCGCACTGGAGCAAGAAAGCGAGCAACGCCGGCGTCCTTGCGCTGCTGCCGATGTTCCTGATTGCCTTCTTCCTCACCGACTGGAGCATCGCCGGACGCATCTTTCTTGCTGGCATGATCCAGGCCTGTGTGTCGACGCTGATCGTCGGCCTCAACGTACCGGTGGACTACTACCTGACCCAGCGCGACCTGATCGGACTCGGCATGCTCATTGCCGCGACCGGCATGACGGCGGCCGTGCTGCTGTCGCATGGCTTCGAGTTCGGCGAAATGCTGTTCAAGGACAAGTGGCGCCGCCGCTTCATGCCCTTGCCGCCGCATGCACCCGACGAGCAGCCCTTCGTGTCGATTCACCTAGCCTGCCACAATGAGCCGCCGGAAATGGTGATCGCCACCATCGACAGCCTGGCCGCACTCAACTACGCCAACTTCGAAGTCCTCATCCTCGACAACAACACCAAGGATGACGCCCTGTGGAAGCCGCTGGAAAAGCGTTGCGCCGAACTCGGCCCGCGCTTCCGCTTCTTCCACCTGATGAACTGGCCAGGCTTCAAGGCCGGTGCGCTGAACTACGGACTCAAGGTCACCGACCCGCGCGCCGAAGTCGTCGGTGTGGTCGATGCCGACTACGTGGTCGACCCCGAGTGGCTGTCCTGTCTCATTCCGCACTTTGACAAGCCCGATGTCGCTGTCGTGCAGGCGCCGCAGGCCCACCGCGACTGGGAAACCCAGCCCTTCCGCCGCATGTGCAACTGGGAGTTCGACGGTTTCTTCCGCATTGGCATGCACCACCGCAACGAGCGCAACGCACTGATCCAGCACGGCACCATGACGCTGGTGCGCAGGCTCGCGCTCGAAGAGGTGGGCGGCTGGTCGGAGTGGTGTATCTGTGAAGACACCGAGCTCGGCCTGCGCCTGATTGAAAAGGGTTACGACACCCGCTACGTGGATCACATCCTCGGCCGCGGCCTGACGCCGTCGGACTTTGCCGCGATCAAGAGTCAGCGTTTCCGCTGGGCCTTTGGTGCAATGCAGATCCTCAAGAACCACCTGCCGCACATGGTCGGCCGCAGCACGCTGAACCTGGCGCAGCGCTATCACTTCCTGACGGGCTGGTTCGCCTGGCTGGGAGATGCCCTGCAACTGGTGTTTGCGTTCGGCAGCCTGATCTGGACGCTCGGTATCCTCGCCTTCCCCAAGGCCTTCGGACTGCCGGTCACTGCGCTGGCCTTCCCGATTCTTGGCTTCATGGCATTCAAGGCCGCGCTGGGACCGATCCTCTATCGCCGCACGATGGACTGCCCGTGGAGGGACATCCTCGGCGCATCCATCCTCTCGGTCGGACTTGCGCACTCGATCGCCCGCGGCGTGTTTGCCGGCCTGGCGAAGAAGAAGGGCGAGTTCGTCGTTACGCCCAAGGGCTGGAAGGCAAAGGGTGCGCTGGCCTTCTTCGGCCCGATCCGGGAAGAGATCGGCATGCTGCTGGCGCTGATCCTGGGTGCGGTTTCGCTGGTCATGACCCGCGGTGCCGACAACCTCGAAACCCAGCTGTGGGTCGGCATCCTCTGCCTGCAGTGCATCCCCTACGTCGCCTCCATTGCGTGTCAGGTGGCCGCCTACATGCCCGACCGCCAGACCGCCGAAAGCGACTGCAAATTGCAGCCGGCGCACTGACGGTCGCAAACGACAGACGAAAAAACGGCGGGCTCAGGCCCGCCGTTTTCTTTTGCTGGTGCCCGCCCGTGGGCAGGACGGCAGAACCCGTGCAGGCTCAGGCCGCCGCCAGCCGCCACAGTGAGGTCATTTCTGCCGACCGGGCATGGTGCAGCGGATCGGACTCATCCGTGGCACGTGAATGCCGGGGCCGGATTTCCGAGCGCGCCACGACTTTCAGGCCATTCTTTGCGATCTCCTCCTGCAGGAACTCGCGGCTGCGCAGGCCGAGGTGCTCCGCGAGGTCGGACAGGATCAGCCAGCCTTCGCCACCCGGCGTCAGGTGTGACGCCAGTCCGCTCAGGAAGCCCTTGAGCATGCGGCTGTCGGGATCGTACACCGACTGCTCGAGCAGGGAACTGGCAGCGGCCGGCAGCCAGGGCGGGTTGCATACCACCAGCGATGCGCGGCCATCAGGAAAGAGGTCGGTGGTCTCGATCTCGACCTTGCCGCTCATGCCGAGGCGCTCGATATTGTCGCGTGCGCATGCGATCGCGCGCGGCGACTGATCGGTCGCAATCACGCGTGCCACGCCACGCCGAACCAGCAAGGCTGCCAGCACGCCGGTACCGGTGCCGATGTCGAACGCGAGCGCCTTGCCCGGTAGCGGCGCTTTCGCAACCAGATCCACATATTCGCCGCGCACCGGCGAATACACGCCGTAGTGCGCATGGATCCGCGCACCGAGCTCCGGAATCTCAACGCCCTTCTTGCGCCACTCATGCGCACTGACGACCCCGAGCAATTCACGCAGGGAAACGACAAAGGGCCCCGTGCTCTCGCCGTAAGCCTCAACGCAGGCTTCGCTGATATCCGGTGCGCGGCGCAGCGGAATGATGTAATCCTCGCCCACGGGAATCAGCAGCATGCCGAGAATACGGGCACGCTGTGCCTGCGACTGCCGATAGAGGTGGAAGGCATGGGCCGGCGTCACATCGGCCGCCTTGGCCTTCTTTCGTGCAGCCTTCTTCGGTTTCGGTTCGGCGCGTCGCGCCACCGCCTGCAACAACAGGCGCGCATTCTGGAAGTCGCCGCGCCACAGCAGGGCCGTACCCTCGCACGCAAGACGGAAGGCCGTATCGGCGTTCATGGTGTCGTCGGCCATCTGCACGCGACGCGGTGGCGGCGTACCGCTCTCGGAATGCCAGCGCGCAGTGCACGCTTCGTCTTGTTCGGTCCAGCTCAACTGGAGATCAGTCATGGTCGGAAACTCCGGAATGATTGAAGACCTGCGCGCACCACGGCGCAGCAGGATGAAAATGCGGCGGTCAGGGGACCGCGGGCAATGAAATTTCGTGACTGCGCTGTGCGCCGGACGTCAGCGCCCGGCAATCGTCGAGAAAGGTTCTGATGGCTGCCGTATGGTACTTCCCGCGACGCCAGATGAACTGAAAACGACGCCGCAGATCGAGTTCAGGCGTTTCTACCGGAACCAGGCTGCCACGACGAAACGCATCACGCAGCGCCAGCCGGGAAATGCAACCGATTCCGAGTCCGCTCTCGACCGCGCGTTTGATTGCCTCGGTGTGCTCAAGTTCGAGCTGGACTCTCAGCCCCCCCTCCCAGTGACGCAAGGCCTGCTCGAAGGTTTCGCGGGTCCCCGATCCGCGCTCGCGCAGGATCATCGGCTCGGCTGCAATCTCGGCCAAGGTCGCAGTGGACTGCTGCGCCAGGCGGTGGGACGGCGCACAGAACACCACCAGTTCGTCGTCCACCCAGGGTTCGATCTCGATCTCGCGATCGAGAACCTGCCCCTCGATGAGGCCAAGATCGATTTCATGATGAAGTACCTGGGCCACCACGTTGGCCGTGTTCTGCACCTGCAGTTGAACATGGCTTTCCGGATGTCGTTGCAGAAAGCCCGAAACAATCAGCGGCAGAAGGTAATTGCCGATGGTCAGCGTTGCCCCGACCCGCAGGCTTCCCAGTCCGCGCTCTCCACGCAACAGCGCCTCCACCTCCTCCGCACGGTCCAGCAGCTCCACCGCGCGCGGCAGCAGCAGACGTCCCTGCTCGTTCAGGTGCAGACGCCGGCCGTGACGATCGAACAGCTGATGCTCGAACTGGTTCTCCAGTTCGGCGAGCGCCGCGCTGGTGGCGGACTGCGACAGATTGAGCGCTTCGGCGGCACGCGACACATTGTCACTGCGGGCGATGGCAACAAAGGCTTCAATCTGGCGAAGGGTGTACTTCATATTTATAAAACCGGTAAGGCTTAGCTGAATTATCCACCATTCAGGTAAAGAAGCGCCGGTAAACTTCGCCCATCACTCATTTACCCAAGAGCGCATCATGAGCAATCTGAATCAGGAACGCATCCTCAGCGTCCATCACTGGAACGATTCCCTGTTCAGTTTCCGCACCACCCGCAACCCCGGCCTGCGATTCGAGAACGGTCAGTTCGTCCTGATCGGTCTCGAACTTGACGGCCGTCCGCTGACGCGCGCCTACAGCATCGCCAGCCCCAACTACGAGGAGCACCTCGAGTTTTTCAGCATCAAGGTGCCGGACGGTCCGCTCACCTCGCGCCTGCAACACCTGCGCGAAGGCGACCCGATCGTGATCAGCAAGAAGCCCACCGGCACGCTGGTGCTGCATGACCTTCGCCCCGGTCGCAACCTGTACCTGATGTCCACCGGAACTGGCCTGGCACCGTTCATCAGCGTCATCCAGGACCCGGAAACCTACGAGCGCTTCGAGCGCATCGTTCTGATCCATGGGGTGCGCCACACGTCCGAACTCGCCTACGCGGACTTCATCGAGAAAGACCTGCCCGAGAACCCCTGGTTTGGCGACTCCGTGCGTGAAAAGCTCATCTACTACCCGACCGTCACCCGCGAACCCTTCCGCAACAACGGGCGCCTGACCGACCTCATCCGCTCCGGAAAGCTGCTGAACGATTGCGAGTTGCCGCCCCTTGACCCCGCGCTCGACCGCGCCATGATCTGCGGCAGTCCGTCGATGCTCGCCGACTGCTGCACCCTGCTCGACGAACAGGGCTTCCAGATCTCGAAACGCATCGGCGAACCAGGCGACTATGTGATCGAACGCGCATTCGTGGAACGCTGACCGCCCGCCGGTCCGCTTGTATTCTTAATTCGGACCGGCACACAAAAGACGTACTACGAAAGATGTAGTTATATTTTTATCTGGTACTGCGAAGAATTCTCAAGTTCCTTGATCAGTATCAAATTGATTGAACTCTGCGGACGTAAGATGCCGCAGTGAAGAACAGTACGCCTAATTTCGTTATAGCTGGCCTGCTGACCGCGTTTGCTGCCACCTTGGTCATTCTGACCTGGCGCGAAGCGCCATCGGCCGCCTCCCCATCGCCCACCGCTCTGGTGATGGCCGATGCGATTCGGCGCGCGGAGCCGATCTCCCCGCTGCCGACCGCTCCGCGGGGTGCAGATCCACTTCGTGCCGCGCTCGGAGAACGCCTCTTTCACGACCCCGTGCTCTCGGTCGATTACACGATCTCCTGCGCCAGCTGCCATCCGCTCGACAGAGCCGGCGCTGACGGTCTGCCCACCTCCAGAGGGGTAGGTGGCGCACTCGGCACCGTCAACGCCCCGACTGTGTTCAACGCCGGTCTGAACTTCGCTCAATTCTGGGACGGACGGGCTGCGACACTTGAAGAGCAGGTCGCCGGGCCGCTTCATAATCCGGTGGAAATGGGCTCCAACTGGAGCCTGGTGGTCGAACGCCTGAATAAAAGCGATGACTATCGCAGCCTGTTCGCCGAGGTCTATCCACAAGGCATCAACGCGGAAACGATCGCCGATGCGCTGGCCGCTTTCGAGCGCAGCCTGCTGACGCCCGGCGCCCGCTTCGACCAGTACCTGCGTGGCAAGACCGACGCGCTCAGCGCCGATGAGATCGAGGGTTACGCCCGTTTCAAGCGTCTCGGTTGTTCCAGTTGCCATCAGGGCGTCAATGTCGGCGGCAACCTGTTCCAGCGCTTCGGCGTGATGGGCGATTACTTTGCCGACAAAGGCATGAGCACCCCGGCCGACCTCGGCCGTTTCAATGTCACCGGCCGACAGGAAGACCGATACGTCTTCCGTGTTCCAAGTCTGCGCAACGTCGCGCTCACCGCCCCCTACTTTCACGATGGCAGCGTCGAGAAGCTTGATGACGCTGTAGAGATCATGGCGCGCTATCAGCTCGGGCGGACGCTCAGCAAGGAAGACCGCCGGCTTCTCGTGGCCTTTCTGCACACTCTCAGCGGCAGTTTTCGCGGAGCACCCTTGAAGTGAGCGCCCACGAACGGCTCACGCTGCCGCCCACCACCATCATCAGTCGCAGCGGGTTTGCGTGGATGATGGTGGCCATCGTCATTGCAGCCAGCCTGTTGAGCTGGCTGTTCCTGCGCGCAGATGCGATCTCACCCCAGGCGCACGAGCACTATGCGCGCGAACTCAGGCTGTTGCGTCAGGCCGACGCCGAACTCAACGCTGCGGTGCTGGCCAGCCGCGTCGGACTTCAGGTTGACTTCGATACCATCGGCACGGCAACCGGCGAACTGCACAAGGTTGTGTCCGAACTCGAGGACGTCCCCGGCTTTCTGTCCGCCAACGACCGTCTTCAGGTACTGAACCGCATCGCACAATACCGCGATGTCCTGGAACAGAAGATCCGCCAGATCGACCTGTTCAAGCGCGAGCACTCGGTGCTCCGCAACTCCCTTGCCTATCTGCCACTCGCAACCGACCTCCTGATCGGTGACGACACTGCACCGATCGCGCAGACCCGGCCGATCGGGATCTTCGTGCGGGGCGTAATGACGCATGCACATACCGCTGACGCGCAGCTCGCACAGAGGCTTGAAGAGAGCATGACGAAGCTGGAGTCGATCGTCGCACAGCTGAAAGGGGCGCATCAACAGCAGATGACGAACGTGCTGCTGCATGGCCGTGTGATCCTCGAGCGCAAGCCGATTCTCGACACGCTGACCCGCGAGACGTTGGCCATGCCGACTGCAGCGCTCGGCGAAGAACTGGCGCAGACCTATGCCCACGGCTACGAGCGGGCTTCGCGTACCGCCCACAACTACCGGGTCAGCCTCTATGTGCTGGCGCTGGTTCTTGCCGGCTATCTGGCGCTCGTCATGCTCCGGCTTGCCAGGACGTCCGGCGACCTGGCGCTGGCAAACCGGCAGCTCAAGGAACGCATCGCGACGCTGGATCGCACCCAGCATGATCTCAAGCTCTATGCGACCGTGTTTACCAATGCATCGGAAGGCATGCTGATTACCGATGGCAGAGGCCGGATCGTCGCGACGAACCCGGCATTCAGCGAAATCACCGGCTACACGACGGCGGAAATGCTCGAACGCTCTCCGTCGATGCTGAAATCCGGCCGTCAGCCCGAAAACTTCTACCGCGACATGTGGCGCGCCCTGGACCGGCGCGGTCAATGGCAGGGCGAAATCTGGAACCGGCGCAAGAATGGCGAAGTCTATCCGGAGTGGCTGTCGATCACGGCCGTGCGCAACCAGGACGGCGCGACAAGCCACTATATCGGGTTGTTCTCCGACATCACCGAGCGCAAGCGCGCCGAGGCCCGCATTCACCACCTTGCACACCACGACAGCCTGACCAACCTGCCCAACCGCCTGCTGCTGCAGGACAGGCTGGAGCAGGCCATCCTGCAATCGCGCCGGGTCGGAAGCCACACCGCCGTGCTGCTGCTCAACCTCGACCGCTTCAAGACCATCAACGACTCGCTCGGACACGATCTCGGCGATGGCCTGCTGCAGCAGGTCGCACACCGCTGCCTCTCTGTCGTGCGCGAAACCGACACCGTCTCCAGACCGGGCAGCGACGAGTTCGTGCTGGTCGTACCCGACATCGATCATCCCCAGGATGCCGCGATCGTCGCACGAAAGCTCCTGCAGACCGTGGGCCGCCCCTACCTGCTGGGCGACCACGAGATTACGGTCACGGCCAGCATCGGCATCGCCATTTTCGATGGCGATGGGCTTACACCGGCCGAGTTGCTGCGCAATGCCGATGCCGCCATGTATCGCGCCAAGGCCGAGGGGCGCGATGCCTATCAGTTCTATTCGGCAGACATGAACTCGGCTTCACTCGGCGACCTGCTCCTTGAGAACCAGTTGCGTGGCGCGCTGGAACGCAACGAACTCGAACTCCACTACCAGCCCAAGGTGTGCGCGACCACCGGGCGTCTGGTGGGCGCTGAAGCCCTGTTGCGCTGGCGTCACCCCGATCTCGGTCTCATCTCGCCGGGCCGCTTCGTTCCCGTGGCGGAGGAGTCCGGGCTCATCGTGCCAATCGGCGAATGGGTGATGCGCGAAGCCTGCCGCCAGCTGCAGGTCTGGCGTGACGCGGGCATGATGCCGGTGCCGGTTGCAGTCAATCTCTCCGCACACCAGTTCACGCAGCGCAAACTGTCATCGCTGGTCGAGGAGGTACTGACCGAAACCCGCCTGCCAGCCGGACTGCTCGGGCTCGAACTCACCGAAACCATGCTGATGCGCGATGTCGACCGCACCATAGAAACCCTAAACACACTTCAGGACATGGGTATCGACCTGTCGATCGACGACTTCGGCACCGGTTACTCCTCGCTTTCCTACCTCAAGCAGTTCCGCGTCAACGTATTGAAGATCGATCGCAGCTTCGTCAATGACATCCACCGCGAGAATACCGACGGCAAGATTGCCGCCGCAGTGATCGCCCTGGCCCACAGCCTGGGCATGAAGGTGGTCGCCGAAGGCGTGGAAACCGAGGCGCAGCGTGAGTTTCTGCTCGCGCACGGGTGCGACCAGTTCCAGGGCTATCTGTTTGGTCGTCCGGTCCCGGCAACCGAATTCGAGAAAGCCCTGACTGCACGTCGTGTGGGGCTGCCCGGCGCAGTGCTTGCCAAGCTGCACGAGGAAGTCACCAGCATTTGACCGCAGCGTCGCTCCACGACACACTCGGGCCTCCCTTTCTGCAGGAGCGCCAGATCATGGATGAAACACCGGACACACCGGCAAACACGCCGATTTACGAGATTCCGCTGCGCGCACTCGACGGTCAGGAGCACACACTTGCCGAATACGCGGGCAAGGTGATGCTGATCGTCAACACCGCCAGCCAGTGCGGCTTCACGCCGCAATACGCCGGCCTCGAGACGCTTTACAAGGACTATGCCGCACGTGGATTCGTCGTACTGGGCTTTCCGTGCAACCAGTTCGGCTCGCAGGAACCCGGCAACGAGAACGACATCGCGACCTTTTGCGAGAAGAACTACGGCGTCACCTTCCCGATGTTCGCGAAGATCGATGTCAACGGCGACAACGCTCACCCGCTCTTCGAATGGCTCAAGGACAACGCCAGAGGCGTGCTCGGCACTGAGTCGATCAAATGGAACTTCACCAAGTTTCTGGTTGATCGCGAAGGCATCGTCGTCGGCCGCTACGCATCGACAACGACCCCTGCGTCAATGACTGCCGACATCGAGAGCCTGCTGGATGCCTGATTCCCCTGTGCGGATGTGCGTTCGCGTCACGCAGCCGTATTCATTGACCTTGCGGGCAGGCTCGCAGTAACGCAGCTGAAGGTCCCGTCTCGACATGCGCCGCTTGTTTCTCACTCTGGCCGCGGCAACAACCTTGCTGCTCGTCGGCCTGTCCCTTCTGGTCGTGGCCAGCCTCGACTCGTCGGCACTGGTCCGCCGCAGTGAAACGATCTCGCCCGCTGCGGTCGCGGAAGCCCGCCGCCTGCTCGCGCTCAACGACCCCAGGCAATTGCAGCCAGGCCAGTCGCGGCTGGTGATGGTGCCAGCGAGACTCATCGACGAAGGCGTCAATCACCTCGCAGCGCGTTTCGGTGGCGGACAGGCGGCATTCAGCGCCGCAGCCAGGCAGGCAGAGATCCGCGTCACTTTGCCTGTGCCGCTGATTCCGGTGGAACGCTATCTCAACCTGCGCGCCGACCTGAGCGATGACGGCAAGCAACTTCGCATCGATAGCGTCCGGGTCGGCAGTCTGAGCCTTCCGCCACAATCGGTGTTGCCACTCATCCAGGTGCTTGCGGGCATCGGCGGATATGCCGAGGAATGGCGCCTCGTCCGCAGTTCTGTCGGGCGCATTGCGATTGCGGCCAGCGGCAACAGGGTGGACATTGCCTATGTATGGCTGCCCGAACTCCTCAGCCGCGCACGCGCACTGGCGCTTCCGAGCGAAACCACACAACAGCTCGAAGCCGCTCAGCGCGACCTTGCGGGGCTGCTGGGTTTCCGCGCGCAAGGACAGGCACTGCCCCTGCCTGCGGTACTCAAACCCATGCTGCAGGGGGGTGACGACGCGTCCCTTGCCCGCCGTCGTGCCGCACTCCTCGTCCTAGCCAGCTATCTGGCAGGACGCGACCTTGCCGCAGTCATTCCCGAAGCGGCCGCATGGCCGCGTCCGTCACGCCGGGAACTGACGCTTCACGGTCGCGAGGACACCGCTCAGCATTTCATCATCTCGGCCGCACTTTCGGCTTGGGCAGGCGAGCCGATCGCCGATGCCATCGGCCTGTACAAGGAGCTCGAGGACGCCCGTAGCGGCAGCGGATTCTCCTTCGCCGACCTTGCTGCAGATCGTGCAGGCACCCGCTTCGGAAAGCTGCTCACCGACGATCCGGCACGCATCGACACCGTGTTCGCTGCGCCCGTACGCGACGCCGATCTCGTGCCCATCCTTCGCGGTCTACCCGAGTACATTGCAGAGGCGGAATTCCGCCGCCGCTTCGGCAACACCGAGAGCGCCCCCTACCGTCAACTGGTCGCAGAAGTCGAGCGCCGCATCAGCGCCCTGCCGCTGTATCGCTGACCGCCACGCCCGAACGCATCGCTGCCCCCATTGGCACATGGCGGGCATCCCGTCAGCTGGGGTAGACTCCACGGTTTAGTGTCCATCCCTTCCGGAATTCCATGGCCCAATATGTAATGTCGATGCTCCGCGTGAGCAAGATCGTTCCGCCCAAGCGTCAGATCATCAAGGATATTTCCCTGTCCTTCTTCCCCGGCGCCAAGATCGGCCTGCTCGGCCTCAACGGCTCGGGCAAATCCACCGTGCTGCGCATCATGGCCGGCGTCGACAAGGAATACGAAGGCGAAGTCCAGCATCTCGCCGGTCAGCGCATCGGCTACCTTGCACAGGAACCCGAGCTCGACCCCGCCAAGACGGTGAAGGAAGAGGTCGAGTCCGGCCTCGGCGAGATCGTCGAAGCACGGCAGAAGCTGGAGGAAATCTACGCCGCCTATGCCGAACCCGACGCCGATTTCGACAAGCTTGCCGAAGACCAGGCCAAGTACGAGAACATCCTGTCCTCCGCCGGCGCTGATATCGAAACGCAAATGGAAATCGCTGCCGACGCGCTGCGCCTGCCGCCCTGGGAAGCCGTTGTCGGCAACCTGTCCGGCGGTGAAAAGCGCCGCGTTGCGCTGTGCAAACTGCTGCTGTCACGCCCCGACATGCTCCTGCTCGACGAACCCACCAACCACCTCGACGCCGAATCGGTCGAGTGGCTGGAGCAGTTCCTCACCCGCTTCCCCGGCACCGTGGTCGCCGTCACCCACGACCGCTACTTCCTCGACAACGCCGCCGAGTGGATTCTCGAACTCGACCGCGGACACGGCATCCCCTGGAAGGGCAACTACTCGTCCTGGCTGGAGCAGAAGGGCGAGCGCCTGGCGCAGGAGAGCAAGCAGGAAGCCGCGCACCAGAAGGCGATGAAGACCGAACTCGAGTGGGCACGCTCCAACCCGAAGGCACGTCAGGCCAAGTCCAAGGCCCGTCTGGCACGCTACGAGGAAATGACCACGGTCGAGTACCAGAAGCGCAACGAAACCCACGAGATCTTCATTCCGCCCGGCGAGCGCCTCGGCGACAAGGTCATCGAGTTCAACGACGTTTCCAAGGCCTTTGGCGACAAGCTGCTGATGGACAAGGTCAGCTTCAGCATTCCGCCCGGCGCCATCGTCGGCGTGATCGGCCCCAACGGCGCGGGTAAGTCGACCCTGTTCAAGATGATTCAGAGCCTGGACAAGCCCGACAGCGGCGAGGTCGTCATCGGCTCCACGGTGAAGATCGCCGCCGTCGACCAGTCGCGCGAAGGTCTGGCCAACGACAAGACCGTGTTCGAGGCCGTCTCAGACGGCGCCGACATCCTCACCGTCGGCCGCTTCGAAATGCCCAGCCGCGCCTATATCGGCCGCTTCAACTTCAAGGGTGGCGACCAGCAGAAGATCGTTGGCAACCTGTCGGGCGGCGAACGTGGTCGTCTGCATCTGGCCAAGACCCTGATCGCCGGCGGCAACGTGCTGCTGCTCGACGAACCGTCCAACGACCTCGACGTCGAAACCTTGCGTGCGCTCGAAGACGCGCTGCTCGAATTCGCCGGCTGCGCGATGATCATCTCGCACGATCGCTGGTTCCTCGACCGTATCTGTACCCACATCCTCGCGGCCGAGGGCGACTCGCAGTGGACCTTCTTCGCTGGCAACTATCAGGAATACGAAGAAGACAAGCGCAAGCGTCTGGGTGAAGAAGGCGCCAAGCCCAAGCGTATCCGCTACAAGCCGATCTCGCGTTAAGCGGGCTTCGCTGCACCAGGAAGAGACCGCCGGCAATCCCGGCGGTCTCTTCATGTCAGAACATTTTTCGGGATCTCCACCATGCCCAGTATCGGCACTCCACTCTCCCCCACCGCCACCCGCGTGCTGCTGTGCGGCTCGGGTGAACTCGGCAAGGAAGTTGCCATCGAACTGCAACGCTTTGGTTGCGAGGTGATCGCGGTCGATCGCTACGCCAACGCGCCCGCGATGCAGGTCGCGCATCGCAGCCATGTCATCAGCATGCTCGACGGCGCAGCCCTGCGTGCAGTGATCGAACAGGAGAAGCCGCACTACATCGTGCCGGAGATCGAGGCCATCGCCACTGCGACCCTCGTCGAGCTCGAGGCCGAAGGCTACACGGTGATCCCCACCGCACGTGCGGCCCAGTTGACGATGAACCGCGAGGGCATCCGCCGCCTCGCCGCAGAGACGCTCGGTCTGCCCACCTCGCCCTACCGCTTCGCAGACAGCTTCGAAGACTATGCGGCGGCAGTCGAAGCCCTCGGTTTCCCATGTGTGGTCAAACCGATCATGAGCTCCTCAGGCAAGGGCCAGAGCCTGCTGCGCGGCGCAGACGACGTACACAAAGCCTGGGATTACGCCCAGGAAGGCGGCCGCGCCGGCAAGGGCCGGGTCATCGTCGAAGGCTTCATCGATTTCGACTACGAGATCACCCTGCTCACCGTGCGCCACGCCGGCGGCACCACCTTCTGCGCCCCCGTCGGTCATCGTCAGGAGAAAGGCGACTACCAGGAATCGTGGCAGCCGCAGCCGATGACAGCGGAAGCGATTGCCGCCTCCGAGCGCATCGCACTGGCCGTCACCGAGGCATTGGGCGGACGCGGCCTGTTCGGGGTGGAGCTTTTCATCAAGGGCAACGACGTGTGGTTCAGCGAAGTCTCACCGCGCCCGCACGACACCGGCCTGGTCACCCTGATCTCGCAGGACCTGTCCGAGTTCGCGCTCCATGCGCGAGCCATTCTAGGCCTCCCGATCCCGGCCATCCGCCAGCACGGCCCGGCAGCGTCCGCAGTGATCCTGGTCGAAGGCGATTCGACCCAGCCGGTGTTCGGCAATCTCGACGCTGCCCTGAGCGAGCCCGATACCGCCCTGCGGCTGTTCGGCAAACCCGAGATCAAGGGCCAGCGCCGCATGGGTGTCGCGCTCGCACTCGACACCAGTATCGAGGACGCGCGCGCAAAGGCATTGCGGGCTGCGAGCGCAGTCAGCATCGAGCGCTGAACGCAGGACGGCCGGCAGACGGTTTCGTCGCCGGCCGTATGCGGGCATACTGAAGGCGTTGTGCGCTGCAACGTCGATCGCCGCAAGTTCGTTCAGGCCACGACGGCGATGGTCGCACCCCGGACTCACCGACATGACTCGATACAATGGAGCCGCCATGAGCCCACCCCCCAGCGAATCGGCCGCTAGCGCCGACGTCCTGCCCGACTACCTGCGAAAAACCTATACCTGGGCCTACCTCAGCCACCGTACTCTGCCCTGGCTGGACCGCAGCGTGGTGGTGTCCGCGATTCTGTGGGGCAATGCCGGACGCCTGATGCGCGCGGCGGTGGCGGAGTTTTCGCCCGGGCAGCGCGTGTTGCAGGCCGCCTGCGTATATGGCGCGTTCTCACCGATGCTAGCCGCACGCGTCGGCGAAAACGGCGCGCTCGATGTCGTCGACGTGGCCCCGATCCAGATCGCCAATGTGCGCAGGAAACTGGCCGCGCATACCCACGCCCGTGCCCGCCTGGCCGATCTGAGCGAGCCGCTGGGCAGCACGACCTATGACGGGGTGTGCTGTTTCTTTCTGCTGCACGAAGTCCCTGAAGACCAGCGCCGGAAGATCGTCGACAACCTGCTCGCCGCAGTCGAACCCGGCGGCAAGGCGGTGTTTGTCGATTATCATCGCTGCGCGCGCTGGAACCCGCTTGCTCCGGTGATGAACCTGGTGTTCCGGACGCTGGAGCCCTACGCACCTTCCTTGCTCGACACCCCGATTGAATCGATGTCGGGCCGCGCTGGCGAGTTCGACTGGACACACCGCACCCTGTTCGGCGGGCTGTACCAGCATGTTGTCGCCATTCGCCGCAAGGCCTGACCGCTACCGCCAAAACATCCGGAAACTGACATGACCTACGAAGAACATCTGGACGAAGTCTGCACCCTGCTCTACGAGAATTTCGGCCAAAGCGAAGAAGACGCCGTTGCGATGGTGATGCGTGCGCAGGAAGATGAGTTCTTCAGCGGCCACGACGACGATCCGTCGATCTGCACCAAGGAACGCGCGGACCTCGACGCCCGCGCAGTGTTCAAGAAATACGGGCCGGCCCCCAAGCGCAAGCGCTGAGAACCGACCCCGCCCCCGACACCGCGCTCAGGCGGCAGCGCGGGAAATCGGCGTGGCGTTCTGCATACGCTTGAGTTCGGGCACGCAGGAGCCGCAGTTGGTGCCGCAGCGGGTTCGCGCCTGCAGGGCATCGAGCGACTCGCCGGCGCGGAAGGCCGCCAGGATGTCGTCTTCCGACACGTCGAAGCAGTTGCAGATCACCTTTCCACGCATCACCTTGCCCGCGGGCGGCTGCGTGACCGGCGCCAGCAGCCAGTTGCGCACCGGCGCAGCGGATTCGCGCCTGACCATCAGATCGGTCAGCCAGTCCGACGCCAGCGCCTCACCCGCCAGACGAACGGCCGTCAGCCGGTCGCCATCCACGCGCGCATGCTTTGCGATGTCACGACGGCTGTCGCTGTAGCTCAGAGTCTTGAGCGGATCGTCCAGTCCGAGCGCACGATCGAGTTCGGCCAGCAGCGCCGGTTCGATATGCTCGCAGCGCGCCTTGAGCACCACCACCGGATGTTCGCGTCCGGCCAGGGTCAGACTGGCATAGGGGAAGCCCGACAGCAGGGGTCTCAGGCGCTCCATCAGCGCATGCGGATTGTCCGCGCCGGCCTCGCCGCTTGCGCGCATTGCCACCAGCGTGTGAGCGGCCACGAAGGCCTCGACCTGTACCGCTGCATGCTTCAGTTCGGGCTGCTTCGAATGCGGATCGAACTTCGACGGCATCAGCGTGTTCGAGCCCAGCCCGGACATCGCGTTACCGCCCCAGTGCATCGGCAGGAAACACTGCCCCGCGCGCACGGTGGTCGATTCCAGCGCCTTGACCACCATCGTGCCGCCACGCGCACGCACCGTCACCAGATCACCGTCCTTCAGCCTGCGCCGCGCGAGATCCTCGGGGTGCATGTGCAGCAGCGGCTCCTGCTCGTGGTTGTAGAGGCGCGCCACCAGACCGGTGCGGCTCATCCCGTGCCACTGGTCGCGCAAACGCCCGGTGATGAGATGCAGGGGATAGCGCGCGCTGGGCGACTCCGCCGTCATCGCGTGCTCGGTCACCACGAAGCGCGCCTTGCCCGAAACGGTCGGAAACACCCCGTCTTTGTAAAGGCGCTGCTTTCCGGTGCTTGCACCCTCGGGGAACGGCCATTGCTGCGGGCCATCCGCCTCCAGCATCGCGTACGACAGGCCGGTGATGTCGAGATCGCGATCGCGCGTGCTTTCGCGGTGCTCGTTCCAGATCGATTCCGGGTCGGCGTAGGGGAACATGCGCTGGGCAAGCTCGCCCTTGCCCAGCGCGACCCCGAGCCGGCGTGCAAAGTCGACCGCGATCTGCCAGTCGTGCCGTGCCTCGCCCGGCGCCGGGACGGCACCCCGGACGCGCGTGATGCGGCGCTCGGAGTTGGTCACCGTGCCGTCCTTCTCGCCCCAGGTCGTCGCCGGCAGCAAGACATCGGCATGGCGGCAGGTTTCTGTGTGGGCGAAGGCTTCCTGCACCACCACCAGTTCGGCAGTGGCCAGCGCCTCATGCACAAGGGTCTGATCGGGCATCGACTGCGCCGGGTTGGTACAGGCAATCCAGACCGCCTTCACCTCGCCCGACTTGAGCGCCTGGAACAGCTCGACCGCGCTCTTGCCGGGTTTCTCCGGCACCGAATCCACGCCCCACAGGGCTGCAACCTCGGCACGGTGCGCCGGGTTCGCCAGATCGCGGTGCGCCGACAGCAGGTTGGCGAGACCACCGACCTCACGCCCGCCCATCGCGTTGGGCTGTCCGGTCAGGGACAGCGGACCGGCCCCCTGACGGCCGATCTGCCCGGTGGCCAGGTGCAGGTTGATCAGCGCCGCGTTGTTGTGGCTGCCAAACGCATACTGGTTCAGCCCCTGACAGTACATCGAGAGCGTGGCCGGGCTGCTGGCAAACCACTCCGCCGCGGTTTCGATATCCTTCTTGTTCAGTCCGCAGATCGCCGACGCCATGGCCGGCGTGTATTCACGCACGGTTTTCTTGATCGCATCGAAGCCCTCGGTGTGGGCGTCGATGTAGTCGCGTTTCACCAGGCCTTCCCACAGCATCACATGCAGCATGCTGTTGTAGAGCGCGATGTCGGTGCCGGGAAGCAGCGCGAGATGAAGATCGGCCGCCTCGGCGGTATCGGTGCGGCGCGGGTCGATCACGATCAGCTTCATCGCCGGGTTGGCCTTGCGCGCATCCTCGACCCTGCGGAAAACGATCGGGTGCGCAAATGCGGTGTTGCTGCCGGCAATGACCAGACAGTCCGTGTGCGCGATGTCCTCGTAGCTCGCCGGCGGCGCGTCGGCGCCGAGCGTCATCTTGTAGCCGCTGACCGCACTCGACATGCACAGGCGCGAGTTGGTATCCAGGTTGTTGGTGCCAATCAGGCCTTTGACAAGCTTGTTGAAGACGTAATAGTCCTCGGTGAGCAGCTGTCCCGCGCCGTAGAAGGCCACAGCATCCGGCCCGTGTTCGCGGATGATGGCGGCAAAACGGTCGGCGACGTGATCGAGCGCCGCATCCCAGCTCACCCCCTGACGCGCGGTCTCGCGTGCAGTGCGCAACTCGGGCCGAAGCGCGCGGACGGCGAGGGTTTCAGGTCCAGCCGACAGATGCAGCGTCGATCCCTTGGTACATAACCTGCCGAAGTTGGCCGGATGCGCGGGGTCGCCACGCACGCCGGTAATCTGATCGCCTTCATGCTCGATGATGACACCGCAGCCAACGCCGCAATAACAACAGGTGGAACGCGTTTCTGCCATGCTGGACTCCTTGTTGCAGGAGCTGTAGCAGAAAGCTTGCCAGCTTGGCACTGAGCAACGGGCACGCTTCCGGGGCAAGCCCGGCCATTCGCGCATCAATCCGGTGCACTGCCCCTGATCTGCGCACTGAAACCGTGCCAGGTTTCACGAATCGTGCCGCGCAGCCGTCCGGCACACGGGTGCAGATGGTAGGCTGTTCCGGTTTGGCGCCAATTGATTTTGCTGGTCGCCGGCATCGCGCCCCGGGGCCGTGGAACCCTCCCTCGAACAGGATCGATGAAAGAACTTACCCGCCCCACCATTGCACACTACGACCGCGAAGCCGCCGGATTCCGCGACGGGACCCGCGATCACGACGTCAGCCAGAACTACGCCGCATTCCTGGGTGCGATTGAAGGACCTGCCCCTTTCACCCTGCTCGATTTCGGATGCGGGCCGGGGCGTGACCTGAAGCATTTCAGCGCGCTCGGGCATCAGGCGGTCGGGCTGGACGGTTCGGCTGCCTTTGTCGGCATGGCAAGCGTCGACACCGGCTGCGCGGTGCTGCACCAGGACTTCATCGCACTCGATCTGCCAAGCGGGCATTTCGATGGCGTTTTTGCCAACGCCTCGCTGTTCCATGTGCCGCGCCCGGCGCTGCCCGATGTGCTGACACAGTTGCATCGCACACTGAAGCCGCGCGGCGTGCTGTTCAGTTCGAATCCGCGTGGCGACAATCAGGAAGGCTTCAGCGGCGAACGCTACGGCTGTTACTACAATCTGGAGACGTGGCGTCAGTTACTCGCCAGTGCCGGCTTCACCGAACTGCATCACTACTACCGGCCACCCGGTCTGCCGTGCGCGCAACAGCCCTGGCTTGCCAGCGTGTGGCGCAAGCTTTGAACACCCGTCTTATTCAGGCATGCTTGCAACTGACATTTCGATGCGATCTCCGACCGCCGCAGTTGCAAGGTGCCCGGCACCACCCACTCGGGGCAGCAAGCCCCGTCAGAAGGAGTAAATAACATGAGCTTCGGAAACATCATCGGACAACTGCTTCAGCAAGGCATGGCCAACCAGAGCCGTGGACGCCTCGATCACACCCTGGGCTCACAGGGCCTCGGCGGCATGGGCGGTCTCGAAGAGATGCTTGGCGGCCTGCTCGGCGGACAGGGTGGCGGACAGCAGCAGAGCCCGCAGTCGAATGCGATGGGTGGCGGCGGTGGCGGCCTCGGCGGTCTGCTCGACATGGCGGCCGGTGCGCTTGGCGGTGGACGCAGTGCAGGTGGCGCACAAGGCGGTGGTCTGGGCGATCTTGCCGGCATGCTGCTTGGCGGCGGTGGCCGATCGGGCGCGTCGGGTGGCGCAGGCGGTCTGGGCGACCTCGCGGGCATGCTGCTCGGCGGCGGACGCAGCAACGCCAGTGGCGGTGCCAGCGGTGGTGGCATGGCGATTCTAGGCACGCTGGCCATGGCCGCGTTCAAGCACTGGCAACAGTCGCAGAGCGCCGGCGCGGCTGCCGCAATGCCTGCCATGGCACCACAACAGTTTGCCGAGCTCACATCGCCCCAGGCCGAAACCCTGGTGCTGCGCGCAATGATCAGCGCGGCCAAGGCCGACGGCCAGGTTGATGACGAAGAGATCCAGCGCATTGTCGGCAAGATCGACGACGACGGCGTCAGCGCAGAAGAAAAGCAGTTCATCACCGATGAGCTGCGCGCACCGCTCAACCTTCAGGCGCTGGTCGCCGACGTCCCCGACGCACTGGTCGGCACTCAGGTGTATGCCGCATCCCTGCTAGCGATCAACCTCGATACCGACGCCGAGCGTGACTACCTGCGCACGCTGGCGCAGATGCTGCAGCTCGATGCGAGCGCGGTCGAACGCCTGCATTCGCTCACGGGCGCGCCTCAGGTCTGAGTCCGCTTAACGGAGAACCACTGAAATGCTTCAACGCCTGATCCGCCGCTTTTCACTGCTGCTCAGCCTGGTCGCCCTGTTGGGGCTGTCGGGCTGCGGCTATAACGACTTCCAGCGTCTGGACGAAGAGACCAAGGCCGCGTGGGCCGAGGTACTCAACCAGTACCAGCGCCGCGCCGATCTCGTTCCCAACATCGTCGCCACCGTGAAGGGCGAAGCCGACTTCGAGCAGACCACCCTCACCCGCGTGATCGAGGCCCGCTCGCGCGCCACGGCGATTCAGGTCACCCCTGAAACGCTCAACGACCCACAGGCCATGGAGCGATTCCAGCAGGCACAGGGGCAACTCGGTGGTGCCTTGTCGCGACTGCTGGCCGTATCCGAGAACTACCCCAACCTGAAGGCGAACCAGGGCTTCCAGGAACTGCGGGTACAGCTCGAAGGCACGGAGAACCGCATCACTGTCGCCCGTAACAAGTACATCGGCGCAGTGCAGCAGTACAACGTGCTCGCGCGCAGCTTCCCGACCAACCTGACGGCCATGATCTTCAGCTACGCGCCCAAGGCCGGCTTCACCGTTGCAAACGAGGCCGAGATTTCGCGCCCGCCGACGGTGGATTTCGGTAGCCAGGGTTCGCGCTGAGGCATGTCACTGCGCCGAATGCTTGCTGCTTCATCGCGCCGCAACGCGTGCCCGTCGGGCTGGCTTCGCCCTTCGAGCCTGATCGGGTGGGCATTGCGCTGGCTTGCCTGCGCAATGCTGTTGCTGAACTCGGCCGCGTTTGCCCAGGCAGTGCTGCCGACACCCGAACTGAGCGCTCGGGTCATCGACCAGACGGGCACGCTTGACGCCAGTGCCCGTCAATCGCTCGAGTCGAAACTGGCCGCATTCGAAACCGGCCGCGGCAGCCAGATCGTTGTGCTGGTCGTCGCCAGCACCGCCCCTGAGGACATCGCTTCATACGCCTTCCGGGTCGCTGATGCGTGGAAGATCGGCCGCCAGGAGGTGGGCGACGGGGTGCTGCTGGTGGTTGCCAAGGACGATCGCAAGGTCCGCATCGAGGTCGCGCGCGCGCTCGAAGGTGCGGTACCCGACGTCATTGCCTTTCGCATCATCGACGGTCTCATCACGCCACGCTTTCGTGACGGCGACTTTGCCGGCGGCATCACAGCCGGCGTGGACGGCCTTATTGCCCGCATCTCGGGCGAAGACCTGCCGCTCCCTGAAAAGCCCCCTTCCTCTGGCGCTGATTCAGGCTTCTCGATCGAAGATATTGCCGCATTCCTCTTTATCGGCGTACCGGTCCTCGGTGGCATCCTCACCAGCATGCTCGGCCGCAAGCTCGGCACCCTGGCCACAGCCGGCGTAATGGGTTTCGTTGTCCAGCTGATTACCGGCAGTCTGCTGCTCGCCATCGTTGGTGGCGTGCTTGCGCTGATATTCGCCATCGCCATCGGTGGTGGTGGCGGTGGTGGCGGCTTTGGAGGTGGTGGCCCTGTCATTCGCGGCGGCTTCGGTGGCGGCCGCAGCCGTGGTGGAGGTGGTGGCTTCCGCTCTGGTGGCGGTGGGAGTTTCGGCGGCGGCGGCGCATCGGGAGGATGGTGATCATGAATTTGCCGGCACGAATCCTGCGCCACTTCTGGCTCGACGAAGACGACGCCTTCCGCCTGCTGGGCAAGGCCGCACTCGACCGCCTCGATGCGCGCATCCACGATAGCGAACTGAAGCACACGGGTGAGATCTGCCTGTGCGTCGAGGCCAGCCTGCCGCGTGCACTGCTGTGGCGCCACATCCGACGACGCGAGCCAATCGCGGCGCTCGTCCGGGAACGCGCAATCGACCTTTTCTCGACAATGCGGGTGTGGGACACGGCCGACAACAACGGGGTGCTGATCTACGTTCAGCTTGCCGAACACCGGATAGAGATTGTCGCCGACCGTGGCATCGCGGATCAGCTCGGGCCGGAACAGCTCGATGCCGAACTGTCCCAGGTACGCAGTTCGTTCGCAAATGGCGACTATGAAGCCGGACTGGGTGTCGCCATCGACGCGGTAGACGCTGCACTGAGCGCACGTTTCCCGGATGCCGATCAGGCGATCAGCGCCCCGCGTGGAAATCAGTTACCCAATCGGCCGGTCGTTCGCTGAGCCAATCCCAAGCGCACACCATGACACGGCGCGGCGCAGCTCGCCCTCATGCACTCCGCCGAGGCGATCCTGCGGCGGCTGAACCGCGTCAGCTCGCCTGCTTGATGGCGAGCACTGCCTGGTTGCGTAGCGTCTTCAGCAGCGAAAGCTCTCGTTCCGAGATCACGATCTCATCGGCGTGGTCCTTGTCGGCATAGATCAAGGCCACCGGCTTCTGCTTGATCGTGAGTGGCAGCAGCACGAAAGTGGAGGTTTGCACCGAGTCCCGGAACCACCCCGGGATGCGGTCCGCAATCTTGGGGTCGTTCACATCCGAGATCAGGATGTCGGCGCCCTTCGAGATTGCCGCGTGAAAAATGTCAGGCGTAAAGCTCAGCGGAAAGTGAAACTTCCGTGCCAGCTCGGGCACGTCCGGGCCCAGCCCGAAACGCCCCTGCATGGTGTTGCTGCGCGCGTCCCGAATGCAGAGCAGCACGGGCCGGAAGCCGATTGCGCGATACATCGTCTCTAGAATGATGCGCAGCACGTCGTTGAGCTTGAAGTCCTCGACCAGCGTGTTGCTGATGTCCTGAATACCAGCCGACAGTACGGTTTCGGTATCCACCCTGAGCCCATCGGCATCGACCACGGCACCCGGGTTCGGCGTGCCCGTGCCGGCCCGCTCATCCGTTTCACCGGTTTCATCCGCCTCATCCTCATTGCAGTCCACGGCGCCCGCCTTGCTGCGACCGAACTTCTTCAACTGCTGGCCAAACTGAGTCTGGTGGAGGTTGATCCGGATGATGCGGGCGAAGTCGGTCGAGCTGATCAGCGCCCGTGCCAGTAACGTGGATGGCTTTCGCGTCTGGCCGTCGCCGTGACACCATCTGCATCCACCTCCAGCGTGATGCTCCCCTGACTGTCGGTGCGATAGCTCCGCGCGCCGGCCTCAGTCCAGCGCGTCCACACCGACGGGTGGGGATGGCCGAAGCGGTTCAGATAACCCACCGAGAAAACAGCCACCTCGGGCATGACGGCATCCACAAAAGCATCGGTGGACGACGAGCGGCTGCCATGATGCGCAACGACAATGGCCGAGCTCGCCAGCGCATCGCCGTGAGTCGCCACCAGCGCATGTTCCGCCAATTGCTCGACATCGCCGACCAGCAGCACCGAGCCGCCTGCGCCATGGATTCTCAGCACGCAGGAATGCTCGTTGTTGCGCCGGGCCGGCAGCATCCCCGCCGCAGGCCAGAGCACATCGAAGCCAACGCCATCCCACTCCCATGTGCGACCGGCAGTACATGCCTCACCCCGCCACTGCGCCAGCTCCCGCAGGGTTGATGCTTCGTCGCCGGCCAGGATGTGCACCACCGACACCGCATCCAGCACACTCTGCGTGCCGCCGACGTGATCGGCATCGTCATGCGACAACACCAGTCGGTCGAGCCGGCTCACACCCAGCGCCCCGAGATAAGGCGCGACCACACGCGTCCCGGCATCACTCGCACCATAGGCCGGACCGGTGTCGTACACCATGTCGCGGCTCGCGGTCTGCACATGAACCGACAGCCCCTGCCCCACGTCGAGCACCACCGCCCTGAACTGGCCCCAGTCGGGCCGCGGTGCCTGCCATGAAAGCAAGGCCGCCATCACCGCAAGGGCAGCGCTGCGGCCGGGGGTCGCAGCGGGCAGCAGCAGGACGAGTGCGGCCACGCATCCGGCGACGATCATCCACCCCGGTGGCTGTGCCTGCTGCCACAGCGCCAGGCGCGAATCGGCCAGCCACTCGAGCACATGCAGCATCCACGCACTCACCGTGTGTGCGGGCAACAACAGCACGGGGCTGGGCCACAGCAAGGCACCGAGGGTCAGCGGCGTGATCACGAAGCTGACAAGCGGAATCGCGATCGCGTTGGCAACGGGCGAGACCAGCGAGAACGCATTGAACAAGGCAAGCAGCGCCGGAATGGTGGCAAGCGTGATCGCGAGCTGGATGCGAATCGCCGTGCGCCAGCCAGAGCGAGGGCGCGCACGTCCGCCGGCCAGCAGCAGAATGACCGCAACGGCGCCAAACGAAAGCCAGAACCCGGGGGACAGCACCGCCCACGGATCGATCAGCACGACACACAGCAGCGCAAGCGCCAGCACCCGGCTTGGCGCTGACTCGCGCCCGAGGAGCAGCGAGGCCACTGCCACGAGCAGCATGATGAGTGCACGCTGCACCGGAATGCCAAGACCCGCCAGCAGCGCATAGGCAACGCCCGCGATCAGGGCCGCAGTGGCCGCGGCCTTGCGCACCGGAACCCGCAGCACCAGCCACGGCACCCGCCGCCACACCACCGAGCACAGTCCGCCGATCATCAGACCGACGAGGGAGATGTGCATGCCCGAGATCGCGACAAGGTGCGACACCCCGGTGCGGCGGAACACCTCCCAGTGTGCGGGGCTGATCGCATCCTGGTCGCCGACCGCCAGCGCAATCAGTATGCCGGCATGGGGTGCGTCGGGCAGCGCAGCGACAATGGCAGCGCGGATATCTGCACGCAGGCGATGCACGCCGTGCATGAAGCCGCCCGCGTCCGCATCGATCCTGAGCGCCTCGATCGGCTTGCGCACATAGCCGGTCGCACGAAGATTTCGCTCCAGCAACCAGGCTTCGTAATCAAAGCCGCCGGGCACTGCGCTGCCATGCGGGCGTTTGAGCCGGACCACGAAGCGCCAGCGCTCACCGGGCGCAACATGCGGCAAGGCAGAATCTTCGTCGCGCGGCCGATACCAGGACAACAGAACGCGATTCGGCACCCCGGCATCCGCCTCCTCGACCTCGAACACGAAACGCACGCCCTCTCCCTCGCCCACGGCCTGCGGCAGATCCGCGACCACTCCGGTCATTTCAAGGTCGCGCCCCTCCAGCGTGTGCTGCAATGCATCGGCCAGGCGGAGTTCTGCCCGCGCCGCGGCGTACAGATAGCCGGCGCCGGACACCGCAAGCATCGCGACGGAGATCAGGCCCCAGCGCGCGATCCCCATGCGCGTAGTCGACGGCCGCACGAAAGCACCATGCGTGAGCAGCGCGAGGCATGCCCCGCAGGCAATGACAAACGGTATGTCGAGGCGCGGAAGCACGGGCTGCTGCTGCAGCCACCAGACGCCGAGGAGGAAGGCAATACTTGCCATACGCATAAACACGAATCATGCCCGCAGCCGCCGCCTACCGGCAAGATCTGGCGCGACGGCCGCTGCGCTAGAATGGGCCGACACCATGCGAAAATCACTGAAACGATTCCTGCCCAAGCACGAGGCCGTGCGCGAAAACCGCTGGCTGCGGCCATTTTCCAGCACGCTGCTGCACCCGAGGCTGTGGTATCTGAACCGCCACTCGGCGGCTGGCGCAGTGGCAGTGGGGCTGTTCTGCGGACTGATTCCGGGGCCGCTGCAGATGCTCGGCGCGGCAATCTGCTGCGTGCTGCTGCGGGTGAACCTGCCGCTGGCGCTGATCATCACCCTGTATTCCAACCCGCTCACCATCGTGCCGCTCTATGTGGCGGCCTTCGCGATCGGTGATGTCGCGCTCGGCAGCGGAGGCTCGGTCACGCTCAGCGCTCCGCCGGAACTCGCCGGCATGGACCTTGCCGGCTGGGTCGGGGCGATGATCCACTGGATGGCGGGGCTCGGTAAGCCGCTTGCGCTCGGGCTGGTGCTGCTCGCCGCCGGGCTGTCGCTTGCCGGCTACTTTTTGGTGCGCGGCGCCTGGCGCATCTGGCTGATCCGCCAATGGCGGGCGCGGAAACTCACTCGCACGCCCCCCGCACGCGGCCCGGACTGAGGCAGCTCGCTCGCAGCATCAAGGTCCGTCTAGACCAGCAACCCGTCTTCCAGGCGCAGGCTGCGCTGGGTGCGACGCGCCATCGCATCGTCGTGGGTGACGATGACGAAGCTGGTGGATAGACGCTCGTTGAGCGACAGCATCAGATCGAACACGCTCTCCGCGGTGCGACGATCGAGGTTACCCGTGGGCTCGTCCGCCAGTACGCAGGCGGGCTCGGTAACCAGCGCACGTGCAATCGCCGCACGCTGGCGCTCGCCGCCCGACAGCTCGCCGGGCGCATGGTCCAGGCGGTGCGACAAGCCCACCTCGCTCAGCATGGCTGCGGCGCGTTCGTTCGCCTCTGAACGATCCATCCGGCGGATGTATAGCGGCATTGCCACGTTTTCAAGCGCCGAGAACTCCGGCAGCAGGTGGTGAAACTGATAGACGAAGCCGAGCGCACCATTGCGCAGCTGCCCGCGGGCAGCGTCGGACATCTTCGAGAAATCCTTGCCCATCAGGCGCACTGCACCCGCACTCGGTACATCCAGCCCGCCGAGCAGATGCAGCAGCGTGCTCTTGCCCGAGCCGGAAGCGCCGACGATGGCTAGACGCTCGCCGCGCGCCACCGACAGCGTGACGCCGCCCAGCACCTTCACCGCATCGGCGCCCTCGCGAAACTGCTTCTCCAGCCCATCGCAGGCGAGCACCGGTTCGGGTGCCGACGGGTTCATGGTTTCACTCATAGCGCAGCGCCTCCGCCGGATTGACCTTCGACGCGCGCCAGCTCGGATACAACGCGGCCAGCAGCGTCAGCGTGAACGACACCGTCAGAATGCTCACCACGTCGCTCATCAGCACCTTCGAAGGCAATTCGTTGATGTAATAGATTTCCTTGTTCCACAAGGTCGCGCCGGTAATCGTTTCCAGCGCGGGAATGACCACATCCAGGTTATGCGCGATCGCCAGCCCGCCGAGCAGACCCGCGACCAGCCCGACCAGACCAATGATCGAGCCCTGCAGCACGAAGATGGTCATGATCGACCCGGGGCTCGCGCCAAGGGTGCGCAGGATCGCGATATCAGCGTATTTCTCCTGCACCGCCATCACCAGCGTCGACACGATGTTGAACGCAGCCACGCCGACGATCAGGAACAGGATCAGCGTCATCATGGTTTTCTCCAGCGCCACGGCGCGGAAGAAGTTTGCGTGGCTGCGCGTCCAGTCATTCACCGCCAGCCCCGGCTCATCGAGGTAGCTCAGCAGTTCGCGTGCAACACGCGGCGCCGCGAACAGATCATCGAGCTTGAGCCGCACCCCGCTCACCGCATCGCCCATCCGGTACAGCGCCTGGGCGTCGGCAAGATGGATCAGCGCCAGCCCTGAGTCGTATTCGTACATGCCGGCTTCGAAGATGCCGACCACCTCGAACTGCTTCACCCGCGGCAGCACCGCCGCCGGCGTTACCAGCCCCTGCGGTGCAATCAGCGTCACCTTGTCGCCGAGGCCAACGCGCAATGCCAGCGCCAGATCGCGGCCGAGGATCATGCCGAAGCGCCCCGGTTGCAGCGCCTCGAAGCTGCCCGCCTTCATGTGCTGGCCGAAGTCCGCAACCGTGTCCTCAAGCGCGGGAATCACGCCACGCACCATCGTGCCGCGCACCGCCTCGTCGAACGACAGCATGCCCTGCTCCTGCACATAGGGCGCGGTCGCCATCACCGATTTGTGGCGACGGGCCTGCTCGCCAACCTGCTGCCACGAGCGCAGCTCGCCATCCAGGCTCTGCACCTGCACGTGCGACGCCACACCGAGGATGCGGGTGCGCAACTCCTCCTGAAAGCCGTTCATCACCGACAGCACCACGATCAGTGCCGCCACGCCGAGGGCAATGCCCAGCATCGATACCAGCGAGATAAAGGAGATAAAACGGTTCCGCCCCTGCGCCCGCTTGCGTGAGCGGGTATAGCGCAGGCCAACCAGGAATTCATAGCGCATCGGAAATGGGTTCGAGAGAGTGAATTGTTGTTGTGCTCAGAAAACGGGACGGCTCACCTGTCCCGCATTGCGCGCTTGCCGCCCGCGGCCGGTTTGCGTGCCGGCTGACGCTTGCCGCCCGGCGTGCGCTCGGGCTGACGCGCAGCACCGGCCGATGGCTTGCGCGCAGGGCTGCCAAGGGGCGCCGCAGAACGACCCGTCAGCGCGGGGCCCGCGGGCTGATGACGCGGCACCAGGCATTTCGGCCCAGCACCGATCAGGTCGGCGCGGCCCATGCGCATCAGGCCCTCGCGCAGGATCGGCCAGTTCTCCGGGTCGTGCCAGCGCAGGAAGGCCTTGTGCAGCTTGCGGATACGGCCGGTGCGCACGGTTTCAACCACTTCGGAATCGGCCGAGACTTTCTTCAGCGGATTCTTGCGCGAGTGGTACATCGCGGTGGCGATCGCCATCGGCGTGGGCAGGAAGGTCTGCACCTGATCGAGGCGGAAATCGCGTTCCTTGAGCCACAACGCAAGGTTCAGCATGTCCTCATCGGTCGTCCCCGGGTGCGCGGCGATGAAATACGGCACCAGGTGCTGCTTCTTGCCGGCTTCCTTCGAATACTTCTCGAACAGCTCACGGAAGGCCTCGTAGGCGCCCATGCCCGGCTTCATCATCTTCGACAGCGGGCCATCCTCGCTGTGCTCGGGCGCGATCTTGAGCAGGCCGCTGACATGGTGCGTGACCAGTTCCTTCACATACTCGGGCGAACGCACCGCCAGGTCGTATCGCAGCCCGGAGCCGATGGTGATCCGCTTCACGCCGGGAATCGCGCGCGCCTTGCGGTAGAGCTGGATCAGCGGCCCGTGATCGGTACCGAGGTTCTCGCAGATGCCTGGATACACGCAGGACAGGCGGCGGCACGAACGCTCGATCTCCGGGTCCTTGCACGCCATGCGGTACATGTTCGCGGTCGGCCCCCCGAGGTCGGAGATATGCCCCTTGAAGTCGGGCGACTTGTCGCGGATCTCCTCGATCTCGCGCAGGATCGAATCTTCGGAGCGGCTCTGGATGATGCGTCCCTCGTGCTCGGTGATCGAGCAGAAGGTACAGCCGCCAAAGCAGCCGCGCATGATGTTGATCGAGAACTTGATCATGTCCCAGGCCGGAATCCGTGCGCCGGCATAGGCCGGATGCGGCTGGCGGGCGTAAGGCAGCCCGTAGACGAAATCCATCTCCGGCGTGGTCAGCGGAATCGGCGGCTGGTTGAGCCACACGTCGCGCGCGCCGGGGCCTTCGCCATGAAGTTGCACCATCGCCCGCGCGTTGCCCGGGTTGGACTCGAGGTGGAACACCCGCGACGCGTGGGCATAAAGCACCGCGTCGTCCTTCACTTCTTCATAGGACGGCAGGCGCACAACGGTGTGCTCACGCTGCGCACGACGACTGGCCACACGCTCTTCGCGGCTTACGATGCGTACCGGCTGCGCGCCATCGGCAGCCGCCGCAGGCGCAGCCGCGGCGGGCTCCATCGAATACGGATCGGGGTGTGAGTCGATGCGGCCGGGTCGGTCAATCGCGGTCGATGCTGTCTCCTCCCAGCCTTCGGGGCGCGAGCCTGGTTTGACCATGAAGGCGGTGCCGCGAAGGTCGCGGATCGACTCGATCGGCTCACCGGCATCCAGCCGCTGCGTCAGCGCTACCAGCGCGCGCTCGGCGTTACCGAACAGCAGGATGTCAGCCTTGGAGTCGGGCAGCACCGAGCGCCGGACCTTGTCCGACCAGTAATCGTAGTGCGCGATCCGCCGCAGCGAAGCCTCAATGCTGCCGATCACCACATTCACGCCCGGAAAGGCCTCTCGCGCACGCTGCGCATACACAGTGACCGCGCGATCGGGCCGCTTGTTGGGCTCGGCGTTCGGCGTATAGGCGTCGTCGGAGCGGATCTTGCGGTCGGACGTATAGCGGTTGACCATCGAATCCATATTGCCGGCGGTAATGCCGAAATACAGCCGTGGTTTGCCCAGTGCCCGGAAAGGCTCTGCCGAATGCCAGTCCGGCTGGCTGATGATGCCGACGCGAAAGCCGTGGGCCTCCAGCAGCCGGCCCACCAGGGCCATGCCGAAGCTGGGGTGGTCGAGATAGGCGTCGCCGGTAACGAGGATAACGTCGCACGCATCCCAGCCGAGCTGTTTCATCTCGGCGCGGGACATGGGCAGGAACGGAGCCGGCTTGCGGCGGGACGCCGAGACCGGAAGAATCGAAGGGGAAGCACTCATGATGGGCGCCATTGTATCGGTCCTTGGCCGTTGGCCATCGCTCCTGCTTGCACCTTTTTACCAATCACCCTGCGCCCTCGCCTGCATTTCGGTCCATTTTGCCCCCCACCCACCACCGCCTTTACATTAGAGTTTTCGTAATCTCTAATGCACTGACACACCCACAACAAGAGGAGACACCCATGCTCAGCAAATTCATCCGTGGTGCAGCGCTCGTCGTCACCGCATTGATGGCCCTGCCTGCCAGCGCAGAAACAACGAATGTCGTTTATCACGTCAACGAAGGCGTACAGCAGGCCAGCCGGGCCATCGGAAACATCCGCAACCATCTCAATGCCGACCCTGACACCAGGATCGTGGTCGTCACACACGGCCCCGGCATCGATTTCCTGCTCGACGGAGCCGAAGATGCCCAGGGTCGGCCGTTCAGTGGCTCGATCGGCGAACTGGCGGCGAAGGGCGTCGAGTTCCGCGTTTGCAACAACACGCTCAATGCACGCAAGCTGACACCCGCTGCCGTCGTGCTCGAGGCCAAGGTCGTCCCCAGCGGCGTCGTCGAGGTTGCGCGCCTGCAGGCCAAGGAGCACTTTGTATACCTCCGCCCCTGACCTCAGTCCTCTGCCCCCTCACCACCAACACGCCTGCGCACGCCGGTAGTGAGGGGGCCCGGCTGGAAGGCGGCTGCACATGCTAGACTCGCCCGGCTCCATCCTGTGGCAGATCCATGCAGATTCACCTTGTTCTCCCCGGCCTGCTCTGGCCCAGCGCAACGCTGCTTGGCCCGGCAGCAGACCTTGCACTGCCCGGCCTGCATCAGTTGCTCGGATTCGGGCAACGGCAGATCACGGACTTCGAACCTTTCGACCGCCAGATCGCACGCCTGTTCGGCCTCGACACCGATCCCTTGCCGCTGGGCACCCTGCGCCGTCTCGGCGAACCGGCCACGATGCCTGCCACCGACGAAGACGGCGACGGCGAGTGGCTGTGCGCCGACCCGGTCAACCTGTCTTTCGCCCGCGAGCATCTGCTGCTGGGCGAATTTCCCGCCAATGACATCAGTGCCGCGGAAGCCGACGAACTGATTGCCGCGCTCAACGAGAACTTCGCTGACATCGGTCGCTTCGAAGCCAGCACCCCGACTCGCTGGTATGTGCGACTGGCTCAGCCCACCCGCGCAAAACTCTACCCGCTGCACGACGTGGTCGGACGTCCGATCAAGCACTTCCTGCCCGAAGGAGACGACGCCCGGTTATGGCAGCGAACCCTGAACGAAGTTCAGATCGTGCTCCACAACCACCCCGTCAGTCAGGCCCGCGAAGCCGCCGGGCGCCGCCCGGTAAACAGTCTGTGGTTCTGGGGCGCAGGCCAGATGGAGATCGCACCGCGCACACCGATGGCGACAGTTCAGGCCAGCGACCCGGTCAGCATCGGCTTTGCACGTGCGGCGGGTGCGCAGACATCGGCACCCGATGCGACTCAGGCACTCGCACAGGACACGCTGGTCGTCCTCGACACCCTGCTGCGGCCCTCACTTCAGCTCGATCTCGACACCTGGCGCAGGGGTCTCGTCGCCCTTGAGCGCGACTGGTTCGGTCCGCTGGCCCAGGCTTTGCGCAGCGGCCAGTTGCAACAACTGACACTCAGCGCCCCGGGCGACCGCTCCACGCTACAGCTTCGCGCCGGCGCCCGCGACCACTGGCGCTTCTGGCGCAAACCGCTCACGCTCGACGCGCTCCTGAAATCCATGGCGCCGCCACCCGCGGTGCAGCCCACGCCCGATCAGCCCACGCAATGACCCGTATCCAGACCCGCGAAGTTTCTCAGCGCACCGTCTCGGCCCTCGTCGATGCCGGCATCCACCCCCTGCTCGCCCGCCTCTACGCCGGCCGCGGCATCCGCAACAAGAGCGAGCTCGACACCTCGCTGCGCGCCATGCTGCCGCCGGACGCCCTGACCGGCACCCGAGAAGCGGCGCAACTGCTCGCCGACGCAATCGAGGCCGGCGCCCGCATGGTGATCGTCGCTGACTACGACTGCGACGGCGCCACCGCCTGCGCGGTGGGCGTGCGGGCGCTGCGCGCCTTCGGTGCCGATGTGCATTACCTCGTGCCCGACCGCGTCACCCTTGGCTACGGCCTGACCCCGGCCATGGTGGAGATCGCCGCGCGGCTCGAACCCGATGTGCTGATCACCGTCGATAACGGCATCGCCAGCGTCGAGGGTGTTGCCGCCGCGCGCGCTCACGGCATGGCCACCGTGATCACCGACCACCACCTGCCGGGCGACGCCCTGCCCGAGGCGGATGTGATCGTGAACCCGAACCAGCCCGGCTGCGACTTCCCCAGCAAGGCGCTGGCCGGCGTCGGCGTGATGTTCTACACCATGCTTGCGCTGCGCGCGGAACTGCGCGAGCGCGGCGCCTTCCAGGGCAGCAAGGAACCCAACCTGGCCGATCTGCTCGACCTCGTCGCGCTCGGTACCGTGGCCGACGTGGTCAAGCTCGATCACAACAACCGCATCCTGGTTTCGCAGGGCCTGCAGCGCATGCGCGCGGGCCGCATGCAGCCGGGCGTGCGCGCATTGTTCGCCATTGCCAGCCGCGATCCCTCACGCGCCAGTGCCTTCGACATGGGCTTCGCTCTCGGCCCCCGGCTCAACGCCGCCGGCCGCCTGTCCGACATGAGTCTCGGAATCGAATGCCTGATCACCGACGACCCCGGCCGCGCAATGAACATGGCCCAGGAGCTCGATCGCCTGAACCGCGAACGACGCTCGATCGAAGCCGGCATGCAGGAAGAGGCCCTGCTCCGCCTCGAAGGCTTCGATGCCGGCAACAACGCCAGCATTGCGCTGTTCGAGCCCGACTGGCACCAGGGCGTGGTCGGCATCGTTGCCGGCCGCATCAAGGAAAGGCTGCACCGTCCCACCATTGCCTTCGCCCGCAGCAGCGACGGCGAGCTCAAGGGGTCGGGCCGCTCGATTCCCGGCCTGCATCTGCGTGATGCGCTAGACCTCGTCACAAAGCGCGAGCCCGACCTCATCGTGCGCTTTGGTGGCCACGCGATGGCGGCCGGTCTCACCATCAACGAGTCCGCGCTTGATCGTTTTCGCGACGTCTTTGAGGAGGTGGTCAGCAGCCTGGTGGATCCGGCCGACCTGCAGCGCCGCATCGAAACCGACGGTGCGCTCGAGTCCGGATACATGAGTCTGGAATCAGCCCGCATGCTTGATCAGGAGATCTGGGGCCAGGGCTTCCCGGCGCCAGTATTCGACGACGTTTTCCGCGTCGAGCGTCAGCGCCTGCTGAAGGACAAACATCTCAAGCTCGAACTGTCGCGCGGCGGCACACGGTATGACGCCATCCAGTTCAACCATGCAGACGGCGCGCCAGGAGACATTCGTGCGGCATTCAAACTTGCCATCAATGAATACAATGGCGTATCCAGTGTGCAGTTGATGCTGGAACACTTCGAAGCTGCCTGACGCAAAAACAAGGCAGCCATTTCCCCCGACGACCTGACATCCCGGAGACCAGACCATGGCCTACGACAACAACAACGTTTTTGCCCGCATCCTGCGCGGAGAGCTGCCCTGCCAGCGTCTTTACGAGGACGAGCACACCCTCGCCTTCCTCGACATCATGCCGCAGTCGGAAGGCCACACACTGGTGTTGCCCAAGGCGCCGGCCGAGTTCATCACCGAGATGACCGACGCCTCGCTCGAGGCCACCATGCTCACGACGCGCAAACTTGCCCGTGCAGTGCAGGCGGTCACCGGCGCACCGGGCCTGCTGTTGTCGCAGTTCAACGGTGCGGCTGCCGGCCAGACCGTGCCGCATGTTCACTTTCACATCATTCCGCGCTTTCCCGACCAGCGTCTGAAGTCGCACGGTCGCGAAAAGGCCGAGCCAGCCGAGCTTGCCGCACTGGCCGAGCGCATCATCGCCGAACTCGCGAAATCTGCCTGAGCACTCGGCCCGGCCGCACCCCGGGGCTTAAGGCTTCGGGGTCTTGTCGGCCATGCGCTGGATGTCATCCACCACCACCGACAGCGCGTTGGTGGAGACGAGCACTTCCACCAGCGACAGCACCAGCGACACCGCCAGCGTAACGATGCTGACGCCGAACATCAGCTTTCCCGCCGCCTCGCTGTGCACGAACAGCGCCAGCATCGACAGCGCGCACATCAGAAAACTGAGCACCCCGAAGGACTGCATGTACTGAATCATCGTGATGCGACGCTTCAGCCCCGGAATCTGCATCATCACGACCGGGCTGCTCGGGTCAGGCGAGGCGTGCAACTGTCGGATCACCTGCGCCAGGCTCAGAAAGCGGTTGGTATACGCCAGCAACAGCAGCGAAATGGCAGGAAACAGCAAGGCGGGCGTGGTGAGATCCATTGGGCGAGATCGATAGCGGAATTGCGCGCAAGTTTACCCCTTCCTTGCCTGACTCCAGACATTCGTTATCGGCGTACTTGCTCCGTTCCGGTATCGGGGCATGGCCCGTCGGCGCAGACGTTCGCGGCCTTCGGCTCCCCATTGGCGAAGGCACTGCGGCGGCGTCGGCGCAAACTCGGTCGCTGCGCTCCCTCAAACATGCGCCGCCGTGTTTCCGCCACAGCACCTTCGCCAATGGCGCTCTCGACAGCGCCGCCAAGCCACACCCCGATACCGTTCAGCACTTACCCTGCACCGCGAACGTCTGCCCCGCGCAGTGACGCCCCGAGGCCCCGGCACCGGACCCCAGCGCCCAGCCCAGCTCACCCCCCATCTTCTGTCCGAATCCACGCCCTTCCCCGGTATAATGCCCGGTTTTCCGCATTGTCCCCCGGAGCTGTAAATGGAAGCAGAACGCCAGAACGCCATCGCCGAAAAACTCGCCGACCTCGCAGCCCGCGGTCGCGAACTCCGGAGGTATCTTTGACTACGATGTGAAAGCATCGAAGCTCGAAGAAGTTAACCTCGCACTGGAAGACCCCACCGTCTGGGACAAGGCCGAACGTGCGCAGGAGCTTGGCAAGGAAAAGCGCCAGCTTGAGGACATCGTCGTCACCCTGCAGAACATCGACCAGCAGTCGAAGGATCTGAAGGACCTGTTCGAACTCGCCGAAGCTGAAGATGACGACGAGACCTTCGTCGCCGTCGAAGAAGACCTCGGCGACCTCGAAGCCTCGGTCAACAAGCTCGAATTCCGCCGCATGTTCAGCAACCCGATGGACCCGAACGCCTGCTTCATCGAAATTCAGGCTGGCGCCGGCGGTACCGAAGCCCAGGACTGGGCCGGGATGCTCGAACGCATGTACCTGCGCTACGCCGAAAAGAAAGGCTTCACCGTCGAACTGATGGAAGAAACCGAAGGCGAAGTCGCGGGCATCAAGAACTGCACGATCAAGGTCAGCGGCGACTACGCCTACGGCTTTCTGCGCACCGAAACCGGCATCCACCGCCTCGTGCGCAAGAGCCCGTTTGACTCTAACGCGCGGCGCCACACCAGCTTCACCTCGGTGTTCGTGTTCCCGGAAGTGGATGATTCGATCGAGATCGAGATCAACCCCGCCGACCTGCGCGTCGACACCTACCGCGCCTCGGGTGCCGGTGGTCAGCACATCAACAAGACCGACTCTGCGGTGCGGATTACGCACGAGCCGACCGGAACCGTTGTGCAGTGCCAGAACGACCGCTCGCAGCACAAGAACCGTGCCGAAGCCATGTCGATGCTGAAAGCGCGTCTGTACGAACTGGAGTTGCGCAAGCGCCAGTCCGAACAGCAGAAGCTGGAAGACTCCAAGAGCGACATCGGCTGGGGACACCAGATCCGCTCCTACGTGCTCGACCAGTCGCGCATCAAGGATCTGCGCACCAACTACGAAGTCGGCAACACCCAGGCCGTCCTCGATGGCGACCTCGACGACTTCATCGCCGCCAGCCTCAAGCAGGGCGTCTAAGCCCACGCCGGACAGGTCGGTCATCATGACCGACCTGTGCAGTGCCTTCCTATGATCGATCCCGACCTCTCCGACTTCCTCGCCGCAGGCGTCACCACAGATGACGTACCCGAACTCGCGCCGCTGCTGGCCGCACGCGGGATTGTCGGCACCTTCATCTCGCTGTTTCGCGGCTCGGACGCCGAGGTGTTGCTGCGCCTGCTGGTGCTGCGCGAGATCGGACAGGAAGCGGACGCCCCGCGCTGGTCGCCCGACACCTTGCGCCGGCGGTTTTCCTACCTCGACCCGGTCAAGCTCGAAACCGTACTCAAGCGCCTGCGCGAGCACGACCTGCTCGCATTCGCAGACGACGGCCTCTATCACCTGTCGGACATGGGCCGCAACGCGGTTGCCGCGCTGTCGATGCTGCTGCGTTTCAGCGCCGAGGAAGACGCCGAACTCGGGTTTCTCACCGCGCAGCTCGCCGGCCTCAGCGCCACCGGCAGCATTACGCCCGACGCCCTCAGCCACCTGTTGTCCAAGCTCAACGACCTCACCTGGCACTTCGAGGAGGCCATCGCCTCGGGCTCGGAATTCCGCATCGTCACCGCCCGCAGCCGGCTCAAGGCCAACGGCCGCTGGCTCGACCGCGGCACCGGCATCCTGCGTGAGCTGCTCACCGACCCCGAAGTCGATTTCGAGATTGCCCGCGTCGCCCAGCGCATCGGTCTGGCGCAATCCCGTCTCGCCCGGGTGGACGCCGCCTTCCAGCGTGCGCTCAACAAGATCGAGACCCAGCGCGTCACGCTTGGCGGATCGGGCATTTCCTCATCCGACGTCTCGGCCTGGCTGCGCCATCAGGATTCGGCGCACCTTGCTGATCTGATCCTCGGCGCACTCGACGCTGCGCCCGCGCCCGCTTTCCTTGCCGGCGGCCACGAACTGCTGGATCGTGCCGAAGCGGCGCTGGGCGCCGACGCGCCCGAAAAAGCGGCCACAGCCGAACTGCCCGCTGCGCACGACGCCCCGACCTCGATCGCCCCCGAGCACGAGGACCTGCGCCTGCTCGAACACTTCGGCCATCGCCTCGAACAACTGCAACAGCCGGCGCCCCTGCACGCCGTGGTGAGCGGCGGCGGATTCGCTGCGGCAAGTTACCGCCTGTCCCTGCTCGCACTGCTCGCCGATGGCGGCGAAGGCGGCCCGGCGGATGGCCCCGTCGGCCAGTTCATGCGCCTGCCGCTGCAGATCGAGTTCACCGACCAGCTGGTGGATGTCGATGAAGACGAGATCGCACGCATGACCGCAGGCGAGATCCGCCCCGCTCAAGGCAGCGCCCGCCCCGCGGACGCCCCCTCCGCCACGGAGACCTGATGGAACACGAACTGCAAACCCTCACCGCGCGCCTGCTCAACCATCGCTGGCTGCCGCGAACCGATCGCCTGGTGCGCCGCGCCCTGGTGGACGAAACCTTCCGCCTCGATCTCGACCGTCGCCTCGCCGCCGTCGGCCTGCGCCTGCTCGACAACCCCTATGCCGCGCACGTCGCCGTCGGTCTCAATGCCGACATGCACGAACCGGTGTTTGGCGCCACCCGCGAATACGCCGCCAGCAACCTCGGCCTCACCCGCGACGAGATCGCCCTGCTGGTCATCATCTGGTCGCTCATCGTGCTGCCCAAGCGCGAGCGTCAGGTCACCCGGCGCGACGTTATCGACGACGGCCAGACTGACATGTTTGGCGGCGACAAGCCGGTGCCGCACGGCGACTCCGTATCTGCCGGCCTGTCCGAGGCCTCGCTGATCGCAGACTTCGGTTCCCGCCTTGGCGGCAAGACCAAGGTGCGCAACTTCGCCCTCGGCAAGCTCGCCCGCCTCGGCTTCATCGAGCGCCGCAATGGCCAGATCCTCGAAGGCCCGCTGCTCGACGTCGCCCTCGATTACCGCCTTCTCGCAGACCGCATCATCCACGGCACCCTGGCCGACGTACTCGCCGAAGCCGGCCACGAAGTACCCAACGCGAACGCGCTCGACATCGCCGACGTGCTCCCCGACGACGACCTGCCCGACGAAGACACGGAAGACTGATCACGATGTTTCACATCAAGACGCTCGAACTCGTCCACTGGGACTACTGGCGCCGCTTCAGCCTGCCGCTGGACGCCCAGATCATCACCATCGTCGGCCCCAACGGCTCAGGCAAGACCACCCTGCTCGACGCCATGCGTACGCTGTTCGCGCTGCGTTGCTCGGGCAAGCGCGACTTCCGCCGCTATGTGCGCCGCGCCGAGCGCAGCTTCGCGTGGATTCGCGCCGTGGTCGCCAACGTGCCCGGCACCAACGGGCGCCGCCCCTTCTTCCCGTGTCTCGCCGACGAAGTCACGCTCGCCTGTCGCATCCGCAAGAGCGGCGGCGAATGGACCCGCGACTACGCCATCGTCGACGGCAACCTGTCCATCGAAGAGCTCGAAACCTCGAGCGACTGGACCGGCCTGCGCGACTACCAGACCCGGCTCGCCTGGGGCGGACTGACCCCCGCCATCGCCAAGGTGCTGTCGCTCGAACAGGGCGACACCGACAAGCTGTGCGAATACTCGCCCAAGGCCCTGCTCGAACTCGTTTTCGATGTCTTCGGCGACAAGGAAGTGCTCGACAACTACGCCGCTGCCCGCGAGGAACAGAAGAACGCCGAACGCGAAATCGAATCGCTCGGTATCGACCTCGACCGTCTGCGCGCCCAGGCCGAAACCAAGCGCCTCGAGGCCGATCGCTTCCTGGAGTGGAAGCAGCTCAGCGATGAGATCCACGCCCTCGAAGCCGAGATCGTGCCGCGCCTCGAATGCGCGGAGCTCACCCGCGAGATCGCTACCGAGCGCGACGAACTGCTGCGCCTCAACCGCGAGCGCGCCAGCAAGCTCGCCGAGCAGCGCGATGCCCGCACCCGCGTCGCCGACATCCAGACCGAGCAGCAGGCCGCAGCCGCCGAACGCAATCGCCTCAAGCAGCAGGACAAGGACGCCGAACAGCGCCACCTTGCGGCTCACGACCGCGTACGCGACCTTGAGAAAACACTGGCCGAGCGCGACGCCCTGCGCACGCAGCTTGCCACCGAGCACGGCGCCGACGCCGTTGCGCTGGAGAAAGAACACGAAGCCGCCGACGCCACGCTGCTCGCTCTGCGCCGCAAGGAGCGCGAACTGCTCGCCGCCTTCGAGGAAAGAACCGAACATCTGCGCGCTGCCCGCAGCCGCAGTGGCCCGCCGGGCGACGTCGAGGTCAGCCGCTTTCGCGCCACCCTGTCGGCCGAAGGCATTGCCCACCAAGGGCTGGCCGAAGTCGTCGAAGTCACCGATCCCGCGTGGCAGGTCGCCATCGAAGCCATCCTTCGCCCCTACCGCCACGTGATCCTGCTCGAGCGCGAATCCGACCGCTACGCGGCATGGGCACTCGGTGAGCGCGAGCGCTTCCGCCACTTCGTCGTGCCCGAGCGCGAAACCGCACCACCGCCGCGCCCGATGAGCCTGGCCGAAGTGGTCAACTTCAGCGCACAGGTACCGCGCTGGCTCACCGACCTGCTCAACCGCATCCGCCGCGTCGAGGACGCGGAATCCGCCCGCGACCTGCCGCGCGAGCAGGAATGGATCACCCGCGACGCCTACCACCGCGAACGCCGCGGTGCGCGGCACCTTGGCCGCCCGCACGACTTCCACTTCGGCGAACTCGCCCGCCAGTCGCGCATCGACGACCTCGAAGACGAGATCGCCCAGCTCGACAAGCAGTTGCAGGCCATCCGGCCCAGGCTCGACGCTGCCAGCGACAAGCTCACCGGCATCCGCCAGCGCCTGCTCGGCCTGCAATCCGCCCAGCTGCTCGCGGCCAACACCGAGAAATACGCCAGCGCGGAAGCCGAACTGCCCGCCGCCGCCAAGGCCCTCACCGAAGCCATCGCAGAACGTGCCGACACCCGCGGCGCACTCGACGAAGTGGCCGAGAAGCTGCGCGGCATCGAGATCGAACTCGACCGCCGCAACCGCGAACAAAAAGCCGTCGACCTGCGTCTGGCAGACATTGCGCGCGAACACGCCCCGCGTCGTCACGCCCAGGCCCAGCGCATCATGAAGCTGCGTCGCCGCCGTCGCGGCATGCCCGCGCACTGGATGGACCACGCCGACATCGCGCTGCTCGCCGACAAATACGGCGACGCCCGCGGCGCCCGCCTGCAACTCGAGCGCCTGCACCGTCACCTCGACGAAGGTGACTGGATCACCGACATCTCGGTGCTCACCCTGCGCGACCGCATCACCGCCGACCTGCGCACCCGCGAACGCGACTACGGCGACCGTCAGGCCTACTGCGCCACCGCCAGCCGCCACACCGACGAAGCCCGCGCCGCCTACATCGCCAAGCTGCGCGCCACCGTGCGCCAGTACGGCAAGAACCTGAAGTCGCTTGGCGACCTTTCCAACGTCAGCGTCGACTGCCCCACCCCGCACCTTGAGAACGACGACGTCTCGCTTGGCGCCGCCGGCCTCGAAGTGCGCTTCGACTTCGACCGCAAGGGCGCAGTCGGCCTCAATGACGGCGAAGCCTCGGGCGGCCAGCAGGTCATGAAATCCCTCATCCTGCTCATCGCCCTGCTGATGGACGACGCCCGCCCCGGCGGCTTCGTCTTCATCGACGAACCCTTCGCCCACCTCGACGTCGCCAACATCGACCGCGTCGGCACCTTCCTGCGCGCCACCCGCGCGCAATACCTCATCACGACGCCGGTAACGCACAACGCAAACGTATTCGCGCCCGCGCAGCTGACGCTGGTCACGCGGAAAAAACCGCCCGCAGAAGAATGGGCACCGCCGATCGGCGTGCTGACGCGCGAACTGTAAATCAAAGGTGTAAATCAAAGGGGTCAGAGTCGTTTGATCGGTCAAATCAAACGACTCTGACCCGAATGGTGCTTTGAATGGTACTTACGTGGACTAAACCGCTAGCGCGGTAGGGGGTGATCCACACTCCGAAGGGAAACCCGCGCATTCCCGCGAAGCCCGCATTGGAGAGGGATTGGATGGCTGTTCGCAGCCCTTCATTCCCTTCCGACAGGCGCTTCGCCATAACTCCCCTTCGCCAGCGCATGCTCGAAGACATGAGTATCCGCAATTTCGCCGAGAACACTCAGCTCTCTTACCTCCAGCAGATCAGCGCCTACGCGCGCTACGTCAGTCGCTCGCCCGAAGTGCTCGGGCCCGAGGACGTGCGCACGTACCAGGTCCATCTAGTCGAAGGGCGCAAGCTCTCCGCCGCGAGCGTGGGCATCGCGACTTCGGCGCTGCGGTTACTCTACAAGTTCACGCTCAAGCGCGACTGGGCACCGGAGGACATTCCGATGCCGAAGAAGCCGTTCCGGCTGCCGGTCATCCTGAGCCGCGACGAGGTGACGCGCCTCCTCGAGTCCGTCGCTAACCTGAAGCACCGCACGCTTCTCACCACCACGTCCGCCGCGGGCTTGCGCGTGTCGGAGGCCACGCATCTGCGGGTCACCGACATCGACAGCCAGCGCATGGTGCTGCGCATCGACCAGGGCAAGGGCCGCAAGAATCGAGACGTGATGCTGTCGCCGCGGCGGCTGGAAGCCTTGCGCGCGTACTGGAGATGCGAGCGCCCCCGCATGTGGCTGTTCCCGGGGAAGCTGCCGGAGCAGCCGATCGCCAAAGGCGCCGTCGAGGCTGCGTGCCAGAAGGCCCGTCGCACCGCAGGCCTCACCAAGGCGGTCACTCCGCATTCGCTGCGCCACGCCTTCGCCACACATCTGCTGGAAGCGGGAACCGACGTGCGCACCATCCAGCTGCTACTCGGACACGACCACCTCGCGCTACCTGAAAGTCGCCACCAGCACGGTGTGTGCGACCCGCAGCCCGCTCGACTGGTTGCCGGCACCGGTGGTGCTACCCGCGGAGACGCCGCCCGCGCACTTCTGAGTTAACGTCTTGCGCCCGTCCGGACTCGAGTTGGCGAACATCTTCCGCCAGCTCGAGCCGTCCTATCGCTCCAGCCACTCGGAGGCGCTCAGCCGCGGGCACCGCCGCGTCATGGGCGCCATCGAGCGTTGCCGCACAGCGGCGCTTGGGGGACACGTCGAGCAGTGCGACGCCTGCGGCCACCAGCGGATCGCCTTCAACAGCTGCAGCAACCGGCATTGTCCGAACTACCAAGCGCTGACGCGGGCGCAGTGGCTCGAGGATCGGCGCGCCGAACTCCTGCCGGTCGAGTACTTCCATGTCGCCTTCACGTTGCCGCAGGAGATCGCTGCCATCGCCTACCAGAACGAGTGGCCTACGACCTGTTGTTCCGTGCCACCGCGGAGACGCTGCAGACGATCGCCGAGGCCCCCAAGCACCTGGGTGCCGAGATCGGCTTGATCGAGATCCTGCACACCTGGGGCCAGAACCTGCTGCACCATCCGCATCTGCACTGCGTGGTGCCGGGCGGGGGGCTCTCGCCGGATGGTCTGCGCTGGATCGCCTGCCGGCCGGGCTTCTTCTTGCCCGTGCGGGTGCTGTCGCGCTCGTTCCGCCGGTTGTTTCTGGCGATGCTGCAGCAGGCCTTCGCGGCGCGCGCTCTCAAGTTTTACAATACCCTGGCCGCGTTGGAAGACTCCTCCGCGTTCGCCCGGTATCTCGCGCCGACAGCCCGGGCCGAGTGGGTGGTCTACGCCAAGCCGCCGTTCGGCGGACCGGAGCGCGTGCTCGAGTACCTCGGGCGCTACACGTATCGGGTGGCCATCGCCAACAGCCGGGTCGTCGCATTCGCCGACGGCCAGGTCGCGTTCCGCTGGAAGGACTATCGCCATGCGTCCCACCAGAAGGTGATGCGGCTCGAGGCGGGGAAATTCGTGCGGCGCTTCCTGCTGCACGTCCTCCCCTCCAGATTCCAGCGTATCCGCCACTACGGCTGGCTGGCCAACCGCAGCCGCGCGGCCAAGCTGGAACGCTGTCGCCAGTTGCTGGATGTGCCGACTCCAGTATCGGTGCCGGCCGATGAATCCACCGACTATCGGGATCGCTATCAGCGGCTCACCGGCGTGTCGCTGTGGGAGTGCCCGCATTGCCGGCGCGGACGGATGGTCTGCATCGAGACCTTGCCGCCGGGGGCGCTGCCGCGTGGACCTCCGGAGGGCGCCTCATGAACATCCCCCCGCAATCGATTCAAGCACTCCGCGATGTTCCAGACGGCGTGCCGAGGCTGTTCATGCACCACCGCCCACGACACCAACGAGCGGCTGCTGCGACGCTCGGCGGCGCAGAACGGAGCACGCATCCACTGTGCGACGCCTTCGCCACACGTGCCGCGGCACCCTTCGATCAGGCAGACGACGCGGTCCTGATCGCCATCCCGGCGCCACGTACTGGCTCTCCGCCGATTCAATTTCAATAGTGCCCCACCGTCCGTGGGGCGGTTCAGTCCAACGGGCTCTTTCGCCTACCGGCCGCTGAATGAGTACATGCCATCGCCCGACCGCCGTGCGCCGCGTCCGCTAGGCAAAAGACTCTCTTCATTAGCTCCCCATAAGGCCGAATTGCAGCCCTCCGAAGCCAGGATTGTGTCGCAACTGCGGACTGATCCTGACAACTCACAGCCAGCGCATACGACGACCTCTACCAATGGATCATCTCGCAAGCACTTCAGCGGGAGGCGCGAGGCACCAGGATCCAAGCTGTGAACGCCACCGCTGCGCTCCAAAACCAGACTCCGTAGGCCAGCGCAAAGACGCTACTGTCCATATAGCGCCCCAGCCAAATCCCCATCGCGAAAGCCAGGAGCGCAATCATGAAACCATTCAACGCCGAAGCAGCGCCCGCAGCCTGCGGAAACGGCCCCACCGCGCCACTCTGTCCGCACGGTTGATGAACCCCGTGACCGAGCATGAAGATCAGAAATGGTAACAGGACGGAAACCGGAGACGCCACCCCCATCGCCGCCAACGTACCGATCAGCGTGCCGCCGATCAAACTCAGCGCCCCACCGATTGCCACAGTTGTCCTCAGTCCAACACGAACGAGAAGTCTGCGGCAGATCACCGTCCCCATCAGGTAGGCCAGAGAACTTGCGAGCATCACCAGACCGTACGCTGGTCTGGAAAATCCGAGCACATCGATGAATACGAATGACGAACTCGCAAGAAAGGTAAACAAGCCCGCATACGAAAAGGTGGAGAGGAGGGCAAAGGCCTGGAAACCCGGGTGCACGACGATGGTCATCCACGTCTCGAGAAGCACGCCGGGCCGGGTTGCACGAGCGTTCGGCGCTCGCAGTGTTTCGGTGAAATGGACGACGGTCAGCCATAACGTTGCCGAACCGACGAGTGCCAGCGTGAGCAGGGTGATCCGCCAACCTAGAAACTGGGTGATCAGCCCGCCTAGCGGGGCACTGAGGCACGCAATGACCCCAACCCCGGAAAGGCCCTTGCTCATGACACGGGGGCCGATCTCCGGCGAATACAGATCCCGAACCAGCGCCCTTCCGCACATCACGACCGCGCCCATCGCCGCGCCTTGCACGATCCGCCACGCGATGAGCACCTCTATCGAACCGGCCAGAACGCTCCCGAACGACGCCAGCGTATAGGCGCCCAGTCCCGCGATCAGGACGGGACGACGGCCGTAGCGGTCCGACAAGGGACCCCAAACCAGCTGAGAGACGCCGAAGGCCAGGAGCAGCGCAGAAAGCGTAAGCTGAACGTGACTGACTTGCGCCGCAAGCGCTTCCGTCATGGCGGGCAAGGCAGGAAGATATAGATCGGTCGTCGCGGGTTGCAGGCCAAGAAGCAGCGACAGAAACAGGACAACAAACGCAGGATTCATGAACGTAGTTTCTCCGTATGCAGACGTAATTCGTGCATTCAACACGACACGTCCCAGGAGACGCGGACCTTCCCCACCAACGAGCGGCCAGATGAGCCCACGGAGAGGACTGGCGGGCGGGCCTCTGCAAATGTCAGCCCGAGCGCAGCGCCGGTTGGCGCCGTGCTCGGGCTGACATGCTCTAGCTCACGATGCGCAGGGCGACAAGCGTAATACTTGGGAAAAACACCAACAGCAGAATGCGTGCGATGTCGGAGGCGAGGAAAGGCAGCACGCCACGAAAGATCGTCGCCATCGGAATGTCCTTTGCCACCCCACTGATGATGTAGACGTTCATCCCCACAGGCGGCGTGATCAATCCGATCTCCATCACTACCAGCGCCACCATGCCGAACCAGATCGCCTTTTCTTCCACACCAAGGCCGAAGTAATCCATGCCCAGCACGATGGGCAGGAAGATCGGCACCGTGAGCAGGATCATCGACAGGCTGTCCATCACGCAACCGAGCAGCAGATAGATGATGATGACGGCGAACAGCACCGTGAACGGACCGAAGCCCATCTCCTGCACCCAGGCCGCTGCTTCGGCCGGCATCTGACTCACCGCCATGAAGGAGTTGAGCATGTCGGCGCCGAGCAGGATCAGGAACATCATACCGGTACCCGTGGCGGTGCCGAAGACGCATTCGATGAAGCCCTTGCCCTTCAGGCCGCCAGAGCGCCACGCCGCGATGCCGGTGGCGAGCACGCCCACTGAGGCCGCTTCGGTCGGGGTGAAGAGCCCGCTGTAGATGCCACCGATCACCACCAGGAAGATCAGCAGCACCGGCCAGGTGTCGATCACCGTGGTGAGGCGCTCGGCCCAAGTGTGCCTGGGCGAACCCGGGCCGCCCGCGTCGGGGTCCATGCGGGTGACGATCCCGATCACCAGCATGTAGCCGAGGGCAGCAAGAATTCCGGGCACGAAGGCGGCGAGAAAGAGCTTGGCGATGTTCTGCTCGGACAGGATCGCGTAGATCACCAGCGGCACCGAAGGCGGAATCAGGATGCCCAGCGTGCCGCCTGCGGCCAGCGAACCCGCGGCGAGACCCGGCTTGTACTGGTGACGCTTCAGTTCTGGCAGCACCACATGCGACATCGTCGCCGCAGTCGCCAGCGAGGAACCGCAGATCGCACCGAAGCCTGCGCACGAAGCCACCCCTGCCATCGCCATGCCACCGCGCCAATGGCCGATGAAGGCGTTGCCGGCCTTGAACAGTGCGCGAGACAGCCCGCCGTGGGTGGCGAACTGGCCCATCATCAGGAACAGCGGCACCACCGACAGGTCATACAGCGAGAACCGGCCGTAGGGCGCGTTTTTCAGATAGGCGAGGAGCGGGTCCAAGCCGGACACCCACACGTAGCCGGCTGCGCCTGTGATGAACATGGCAACGCCGATCTGCACGCGCAGTACGAGCATGCCCATCATCACAACGCCCATGGTCAGGCCAATCGTGGTGCCGCTCATGATTGCCTCTTATTGTTCAGGTCACTCCATGCGCTACGAAGCGCGGCAATGCCCAGCAGCGCGAAGGACGGCACCACCGGGATGTAGCCCCACCACACCGACAGCGAGATCACCATCGAGGTTTCGCCGTATTCACGCATCTCCATCATGCCGTCCAGCACCCGCCACGCAAGGAAGAAGGAACACACCGACAGCAACAGCGCCGACAGCGCATCCAGCACGCGCTTGAGCCCCGAGGGCGCCCAGAGGGTGAAGAAATCGACGAAGACGTGGCCTTTGCGCACCTGACAGTACGGCAGGCACATCGAGATGCCCATCGCCGACATCATTTGCACGAGTTCGTAATCGCCCGGGATGGGCAGGTTGAACAATGCACGTCCAACGACGCTGACGACGCACATGATCGATTCAGCCGCGAAAATCAGGCCACCGATCATGGCAAAGACAACGCACGCCGTCTCGATTGCACCTCCCGACCGGCAGTCCTGCGCATCCAGCGGGTGCTCGATGGAATCCCCGATCCGTACTTCGGAATGCGCCATGGTCAGCCTCTGCCAGTGGGGTTAGGAACGACGACCTTTTGCTCGATCGCCCCGAACACGCTTCGCCCTGCCGGGTCGAGGACTTCGATACGGACCTGATCACCCGCCTTCAGGTATCCGGTCTTTGGCACACCGTGCTCCAGTGTTTCGTACGTACGCAGTTCGACGATGCAGCAGTAGCCGACCCCGCCATTGGCGATCGACGATCCCCATAGCCCACCCTGCTTGTTCGACACCGTGCCGGTACCGATGATCGTCCCAGCCTCAAGCTCCCGCGTCTTGGAAACGTGTGCGGCGAGCATGCCAAAATCGAAGGTCGCGTCGACGCCCGCGTTCGGCATGCCGAAAAGCTCGCCATTGAGTGCAACCCGCAGGGGCAGATGCATCCTGGTGTCGTGCCACGCCGCACCGAGTTCGTCGGGCGTCACTGCAACCGGGCTGAATGCCGACGCGGGCTTGCTCTGGACGAAGCCGAACCCTTTGGCGAGTTCGGCCGGGATCAGCGCGCGCAGGGACACGTCGTTGACCAGCATCAGCAGTCTGATCGCATCAGCCGCCTCTGCCGGAGTAGCACCCATTCGCACATCGCCAATGACCGCGGTGATTTCGGCCTCGAAGTCGATCCCCCAGTCCTCGGCACCAACGATGTCGTCGCATGGCCCGATGAAGCTGTCCGACCCGCCCTGGTAAACAATGGGGTCGGTGTACATGGATGGCGGAAGATCGGCACCGCGCGCCTTGCGCACCAGTTCGACGTGGTTCATGTAGGCAGAACCATCGAGCCATTGGTAGGCACGCGGCAACGGCGCATGGCACGCCGCGGCGGAAAATGGCCTCGCACCGTCGACCTCACCCGCGTTCAGGCGCGCATAGATGGCACGCAGACGCGGCGCGAGTTCGTCCCAATCGTCGAGCGCAGCCTGCATGGTCCGGGCGATGTCCGGCACCGGACAGCAGCGCGAGAGGTCGCGGCTGACGACAACGAGCGTGCCATCACGCCCGCCCTGCTTGAGTGTTGCGAGTTTCATTGAAGTCTCCTGGTTATGAATTTGTATGTCGCGCGTCTGCGCTCACCATGTCCGCAAGCAAGACGCGCACATCGTCGAGGTCCTGAAGACACGTCACCTTCCCGACCAGGCCGTCCACCTGGGCAGGAGAAAGCGGTAACGCGGCGTAGCCCATGCAGTCGAGGAAACGGGCGAGGTGCACTTCTTCGGCCAACGCATTGCCGGGGAAGCCGGGCGCAATCTCGAGCGAGGATTCGAAGCGGCGACCATCGAGGGTGTCCACCTGCAGATCCACTGCGCTGTGGTGACGGCCAGCCATGGACTCGTCCGCAATCACGTCAATGCGCGCAGCAAGCGCGCGAACCGTCGGATCGCACACACTGGCGGTCGTGAAATGTCCCAACTGTGGATAGCCGTGGACAATGACATTGGCCACACAGTAACGCACGCTGAACTGCGCATTCACGCGTGGGTTATCACCGATCTCGAACGGATGGCCTACCAGTTTGTAGGCATAGGGCGGCAAGCTTATCTGTATCTGCCGGACGTCAGCCGATACGCAGTTCAATTCGGTTTTTGCCTGCAAGGCCAGTTCGGTCACGCCTTGCGTAAGGCCACAGCTCGGGTACTTCTTGAAAACCGTATTCATCACCGCGTAGCGCTCGCCCAGCGCGGCCACAAACGACTCAGCGCGCAACTGTCCCTTCGCGAAAAGGTGGGCATAGCCATACACACCCGAAAGGAAGTGCCGAGGGCCGGTCATGCCGTTACGGGCCAGCTGGGCACAGACCACGCCGGACTCGGCGACCCAGCCCTGGATCAGGCGCACCGCAAGCGAGCCGTCGATATTGCTCTGGAAGCTGCCGGCCGCCCGGTTGAAGGCCAGCGCCAATGCATGCAGCGTCTGTTGCGGACTGAGCCTGAGCAATCGGGCGACGGCGGCCGTCGCGCCAAAGACCGCCGCGACACCCGTCGGATCAGCACCGTCGTAGGCGGCTTCGGTCAGGTTCAAGCGGGCCGCGGTCTCTGCGCCCACGACCAGCGCCGCAAGAAAGTCCCGCCCCGAACACCCGCCAACAAGCTCTGCGGCAGCGAACGCGGCCGGGATCAGTGACGAACCGATGTGCAGGCCCGGCGCCATCGCATCGCAGTAGTCGAGCGCACGACTCATGACGCCATTGACCAACGCCGCACCGCTGGCAGTCACCCGATCACCGTATACGAATAGCGTTGCCGGTCCCGTACCGTGCTCGGTTTGCACAAAGGCGCGCACTGTGCCGCAGCCCTCCTCTGTCGCGCCCGCCACAGCGGTACCGAGAACGGTCAGCAGCATGCGTCGCACAACGGTCAACACCTCCGCCGGAATCTCGTCATAGCCGAGTCCATGAATGAAGTGCGCCAATGCCAGTTCAGGCTCCACGAAACAAACCTCCCATACCGCGTCCCGTCCGCGTCATAACGGAACGGGACTGGCAACAAGTCTTAACGGAACATGTCCTTGTAGCTTCCGTCATGCATCCAGGCTGCGTGTTTGGGGGCCTTCTTGGTTTGCGCCCACTCTTCCAACATTGGCCATTTGACCCTGTCCAGCGCTTCCAGCATGCCGGGACGCAGGGTATCTGCAGCCAACTCCATACGATGCCCGTTGGGGTCGAAGAAGTAGATCGACTGGAACAATGCATGATCGGTGGGGCCGACCACCTCGATGCCAGCAGCTTCAAGGCTGGCCTTGGCTGCAAGAAGCGCGTCCATGGACTCGACTTCCAGCGCCAGGTGCTGGGTCCACGTCGGCGTGTTGCGGTCACGATCCATCGGCGGGCGGGTCGGCAGCTCAAAGAAGGCGAGCACGTTGCCATTGCCGGCGTCGAGGAAAATATGCATGTAGGGGTCAGCCTCGCCCGTGGACGGAACGGCATCCTCGGCGATGGACAGCACGAGTTTCATGCCCAGGTGTTTCTCGTACCAGCGCGCCGTCTCCAGCGCGTCCTTGCAGCGGTAGGCGACGTGGTGAATCTTATTGACCAGCATTGAGTGATCTCCGTGTTTTCGATGGCGAGCGGCCATGCAGCCGCTCGCCGGGTGTGGATTCAGACGCCTTCGCGGGCAAATTGCATCGCCTCGCGGAGGACCGAAATGTCACCGACATGATTGGCGAGCAGCAGGATCAGGCGCGCATTGACCATCGCGCTCTGCTCGTCGCTGAGATCGCGGTGGGTATCGATCAGCATTTCGTAGAAGTCATCGCCCGGGCTGAAGGCACGGAAATAGCGCTTACCGGGTTCGGCGAGGTTCGGCTGGGTGTTCAAGGTCATGGTATGGTCTCCTTCAGGCATTGCAGGTAGCGCGGGCAACTGCGGCACTCACGAGAGCAGCATCAAGGCCACGCCAGCGGGCTGCAACGTGCTGGTCGGGACGGGCAAGATAGGCGCTGCCCGGCGTAAGGTCGTAGCGCTCGCGAATACGCCCCCTGCTGTCGATCACGGTCGTCAAGCCAGCGGGCGCGGTGCCACGTTCGGCGACGACGATCGCCTGCACGGGGATTGCGCCGTCGGCCAGCCCGGTCAGTTGCTGCACGGTGGCACCGTCGAGCGCAGCGGCGTCCTTGGTGAAGTAGAGCAACTGGAAGCGGTTGCCCAGCACGCCGAGCAGCCAGGACGTGCCATCGGCAGTCTCGACCGGGGCATCATCCATCGGTGCGCCGGGCACCATCTCGCCGGAGAAACGATCAACGTCGGGCGTGTTGAGGCGGGACTCGGTGAGGAAACTCGGCACCGACAAGCGTCCGGAGTTGACCAGCGTACGGGCAAAGGCGTGCTTGCGTGCAAGATCAAGCACCGCGTTGCGGAAGACCTTGCTGACCGTGCTCTTGGGGGTGATGAAGTCGGTTGAGCGGGTCGAGTTCATGATGTTCTCGTCCGCCCCGAACGTGCGCTCTTCAGAATAGGTATCGAGCAGCGTGGCCGGTGCCTTGCCGTCCATCACCAACTTGAGCTTCCATGCGAGGTTGTCGGTGTCCTGAATACCGGAATTCGCCCCACGACCGCCAAACGGCGAAACCTGGTGTGCGGCGTCACCGACAAACAGCACTCGCCCGTGTGTGAAGCTATTCATGCGGCGGCACTGAAAGGTGTAGACGCTGACCCATTCCAGCTCGAATTCGCGATCGTCACCCAACATTGCTTTGATGCGGGGGATAACGTTTTCAGGCTTCTTCTCTTCCTCCGGGTCGGCCTGCCAGCCGAGCTGGAAGTCGATGCGCCAGACATTGTCGGCCTGGCGATGTAGCAGCACCGACTGATTACGATGGAACGGCGGATCGAACCAGAACCAACGCTCGGTGGGAAAGTCTGCTTTCATCACCACGTCGGCGATGAGGAAGCGGTCCATGAAGATCTTGCCTTCGATGTCGAGCCCGAGCATCGTGCGGATTGGGCTTTTCGCACCGTCGGCAGCGACCAGCCAGTCGGCACTGAGCGAGTACGCGCCTTCCGGCGTCTCGACCCGGAGTGCCACCGAATCCGCCTTCTGGGTAACCCCGACCACGTTGCTGCAGAAGCGGATCTCGATGTTGGGCAGTTCACGGGCACGCCGCAGCAGGTACTCTTCCAGATAGTACTGCTGCAGGTTGATCATGCCCGGCCGGCGGTGATCCGGCTGCGGGCTGAGGTTGAAGTTGAACACCTCCTCCTCGCGGAAGAAGGTCCGTCCGACGTTCCACGACACGCCCTTTTCCATCATCGGCTCACAGCAGCCGAGACGATCGAAGATCTCGAGAACGCGTTTGGCATAGGCGACGCCGCGCGAACCGATCGATACGGTATCGTCGTTGTCCAGCAACAGCACGGGTTTGCCCTGGATCGCCAGATCAATGGCGGCGGCCAGTCCCACCGGGCCGGCACCGACCACCACCAGGGGATAACGACCGTCCCCTTTACCGTCCAGCTCAGGCGGACGGACGAATTCGAAGTTCGGATATTGATATGTATTAAGCATGATTTCTCCTTATACTCCTTCGCGCTCGAATGACCGCGAAGGATGCACGAGCGGATTCCGCTCAGCGACGGTTCTCTTGCAGCAGGGCGCGCGCACTGTCGTACATTTCCTGCGCCGGGAGCCCCTTTGCAGTCATCTCCTCGATCCACTCGCGGGAGACCTGTTCGCCGATCTTCTTGAACGCATCCAATTCGGACCCCGCGAGCATGTTCAGGACGTTGCCCCGATCGACCGCCATCTGCCGTGCGGGCGGTCCGGCTTCGTCCCACGCCCGTCCAATCGCCGCCGAGAACTCCACACCGGAGTTGTCGTCGATCACTTTCTTGAGGTCAGACGGCAGGCTCTCGTAGCGCTTCTTGTTCATGACCATCGCAAAGACGGCGGTATAGAGCGCCGGCTGGCTGGCATCCGTTTCGGTGTGATACCGCGTCAGTTCGTGCAACTTCACCGAAGGCACTGATTCCCACGTCAGGATGTAGCCGTCGATGACACCCTTGGAGAGCGCTTCGGGCAGAGACGGCATCGGCATCGCGACCGGTGTAGCCCCCAGGGCGGTGAACATCTTCGTCGTGACGCGGGTCGGCGTGCGGATCTTCAACCCACTGAGATCATCAACCTTCGTGATCTGACGCTTGTTGGTATGGATGTAGCCCGGATCCTGGACGTGCAATGCCAGCGGATGAACGGCGGCAAAGTCCTTGCGCCCGTACTTTTCGTAGTACGCCCACAATGCACGACTCGTGCTTTCCGCATCGCGGGCCATGAAGGGCAATTCGAAGACTTCGACCGAAGGAAACCGTCCCGCGGTATACCCCGGCACCGTCCAGACAATGTCGGCAACACCGTCTGCAGCCTGTTGGTAGAGCTGCGGCGGTGTCCCGCCGAGCTGCATGGACGGGTAGATCTGGCATTCCATTCTGCCGGACGAAGCCGCCTTGATCTTCTCGCACCATGGTTCAAGAACCTTGCGCTGCGAGATCGCTGCCGTCGGCCAGAAATGCGCCACCTTGAGCACGACCTCGGCCGCCTGCGCCAACGGTGTGGCGAGCATGGCGGACGCGAACAGCGCGGATACCATCTTTCCTGTCATTGAAGTCTCCTCGATTGTTTTCGGCATGTATGCCGTGTGGAACCCGGCCTATCCTGGCCGGGCATACGCTCCGTTGGGGAAACGGGCGCCCTACTGCGCGTTGATCAGTGCGCGCAGCTCGGTTTTAAGCACTTTCCCGTAATTGTTCTTGGGCATCTCATCGAGAAAGTGGTATTCCTTCGGACGCTTGAATCGGGCGATGTGCGCCAAGCAAAGCGCATCGAGTTCCGCCGCGTCAGCACGCGCACCCGGCCGACACACCACACAGGCGATGACTTCCTCACCCCACTCCGGATGGGGCCGGCCGATCACGGACACTTCCGACACCGCCTGATGCATCAGCAGCACTTCCTCGACCTCGCGCGGATAAATGTTCGAGCCACCGGAAATGATCACGTCCTTGGAGCGGTCCTTGAGGGTCAGATAGCCGTCCTCATCCATTACACCGAGGTCGCCCGTCCAGAGCCACCCGTCGCGCAGGGCACTCGCGGTGGCGTCGACATTGCCCCAATAGCCCGCCATCACCGAGTCGCCCCGGACCAGAACCTCGCCAGTCGTTCCCAGCGGCGCGGCATTGCCGCTGTCGTCTGCCACCATGACCTCGACCAGGGCCTGTGCGCAGCCAACGGAGGCGATGCGCTGCGCCCAGCGAGGATGGGTACGCTCCGCGAGTTGTTCCCGCGACAGCGCAGTGATGGTCATGGGCGACTCACCCTGACCGTAGATCTGGACAAAGCGATCGCCCATGACGTCGAGCGCACGGCGGATGTCCTCCACGTACATCGGGCCGCCGCCGTAGACGATGGTCTTGAACCCCGACGGGGCAACGCCGACGGCCTCGATCCGGTCGACCAGCCTTTTCACCATGGTCGGCGCCGCGAACAGGGTCAGTCCGCCAATCCGCTGCGACAGCGTGATCAGTTCGTCGGCATCAAAACCGCCCGACTCCGGGATCAGATGACGGGCAGCCTTGATAACCTGCATGAAGTTGTACAGGCCGGCACCATGCGACATCGGTGCCGCGTAAACCATCACGTCGTCGGACGTCACCGCATCCACATCCATGAAATAGCAGGCCGCCATCGTCACCAGGTTTCGATGGGTCTGCATCACGCCCTTGGGCCGCCCGGTCGTGCCCGAGGTATAGAAGAGCCATGCCAGCGCATTGGCGTCGCACGACTGGAGTGCCAGCGGCGCGCTCTCGAACAACGCGTTATAGGCGTCCGAACCCGGCACATGAAGTGTGGGTCCGTCACCGGGCAGGAGACCGGTGAGTTCCTCGGCGAAGTCCTCGCTGACGAATAGCGCGGCAGCACCCGAGTCCTCAACTACGTAAGCCGCTTCGCGCGCATGCAGCTTGGCGTTGATGGGCACAACCGCCAGCCCGGCCCACCATGCGCCATACAGCACTTCGAGGTATTCCGGGCAGTTGTGCATGAAGAGCGCGACCCGGTCGCCCAACTTCAGGCCGGCCTGCCCACGCAAATACCCGGCAATACGCGCGGCGCGATCGGCCAGTTCGCGATAGTCGAACAGCACGCGCTCGCCAAGAAGTACGGCCGCGCGCTCCGGATGGACGCGAGCGCTACGCGCCAGAAGTTGAGCGACATTCATTGCGCGCGCTCCAGGATGCTCACGTAGCTCGTGACCGCCGAGCCACCCATGTTGAACACGCCGGCAAGGCGGGCATCGGGCACCTGCATGTCGCCAGCTTCATTACACAGTTGCATCGCCGACAGCACATGCATCGAGACACCCGTCGCGCCAATCGGGTGCCCCTTGGACTTGAGCCCGCCGGAAGGATTGACCGGGAGCCGGCCACCCGCGAACACCGTACCGTCCTTGATCACCTGGGCGCCCTTACCCGGCTCGGCGAGCCCCATGGCCTCATAGGCCAACAGTTCCGCGATCGTGAAGCAGTCGTGCACCTCTGCGAACGACAGGTCGTGCACACCGACACCCGCCTGTTGCAGTGCGCGTTGCCACGCACGGCGTGGCCCCTCGAATGCCACCGGATCGCGACGCGACATCGGCAGGTAGTCACTGATCTGGGCGCGAGCGCGAAAGCGCACCGCACGCTTGAAACCTGCAACCACGGACTCATCGGCAATGACCAGCGCCGCAGCACCGTCGGACACCAGCGAGCAGTCAGTCTTGCGCAGCGGAGCCGCGATCAGTGGGTTGCGCTCGGAGATCGTGTTGCAGAACTCGAAACCGAGATCCTTGCGCATCTGGGCCCACGGATTGCGCACACCGTTTGCATGCCCCTTGGCAGCGATGTGCGCCAGTGTGGTGGTGCAGTCCCCATAACGTTCGCAGTACGCCTGAGCGATCAGCGCGAAGATGCCAGGAAAGCTCAAACCGCGCGCGGCCTCCTCACTCACGTACGATGCATTGCCCAGTACGCGGGTAATCTCGGCACCCGACACGGCGGTCATCTTCTCCGCACCGACGACGAGCGCAATTTTCGCGCGACCGGCCTCGACGGCGTCGATCGCGGAATACACCGCCGCCGCACCCGAGGCACAGGCATTCTCGACGCGCGTCGCCGGTTTCCAGCGCAGTCCGTCGTCTGCCTGCAGCACCATCGAGGAACAAAAAACATCGGGCACGAAGCCGCCGTTGAGGTTACCCAACCAGATTGCATCCACATCTTCGGCGGGCAACTCGGCGTCGGCAAGCGCATCTCGCGCTACGGTGGTAATCAGACTTTCGAGATCAAACTGGCCCAGACGACCAAATGGCGAATGGGACCAGCCGACGATATGAGTGGCCATGGTAAGTGTCTCCTTGCGTCGCGTGTTTTGTTGGAAGCGACTTCGGAGACGACTTTATCGACCATGCTTGCCCTACGCCATTCGTAGGCCTACCCTATCGTAGTTATACGTAACCCATTCTTGATGATGACCGGACCGCACGACGTGCAACTCACTCACGATGACCTCCAACTTGCGTTTGATCTCGCGCCGGTCGGCTTATGCGTTTCACGCAACCGTGTGATCCAGCGCTGCAACGAGGCTTTTGCAGCGATGTTCGGTTATCAGCCGAGCGAACTTGCTGGCCGCCCGCTCGCATCGCTCTACCCGTCGGAACAAGAGGGCAAACGTATTGGGGAGCAGGCCTATCCCGTGCTGCGTGCGGAAGGTTGCTACAGTGATGAGCGCATCATGCGGCAACGCGACGGCGCGCTGTTCTGGTGCCACGTCTCGGGCCAAAGCCTCAACAAGGACAATCCGTACAACTGCGCTGTCTGGATGTTCGAGGATATTTCCAGACGGCGCCCCGTCACCGCTGAACTGACTGCACGCGAACGGGAGATTGCGAAGTTTCTCTCGGTCGGAGAAACCAGCAAGGAAATCGCGCGCCACCTCGCAATCAGTCCGAGGACGGTCGAAGCACATCGTGCCCGACTCATGCGAAAGCTGCAGGTACGCACCCACACCGAGATGATCGCCCGTCTGGTCGGGCTCTGCTGACTTCTGGTCACTGACAATAATGCTCTTCGCTTTCTGGTTCCTCTAGCAGGAGGATGCAAAAACTGGCGATACCTCGCCAGCACTGAGGTTCAGGTCGAATCTCATCGTGACATCGTTTTCCGAACAACACAATGCAAACGCGGACCACCGGACTGCTTCTAAGCCTCGCAGGCGTCACCCTGATCTCGCCCGATGTACTCGTCATGCGCTGGGTGAACCTCGATCACGCCAGCGTGCTGATGTGGCGCGGCCTGTTCATGACGCTGGGCTTCAGCGCCGTGGTGCTGTACCGCTATCGTCTCGCCGCGCTGCGCGCCGTCAAACGGGCCGGCCGTCTCGGTGTCGCGAGCGGATTCTGTTTTGCCCTGAACACCACTTGCTACACAGAGGCGATTCAGCGCACCAGTGCGACCGCAACGGTGATGATCATCGCCACTGCGCCGGTGTTTGCCGCGCTGATAAGCTGGCTGGTACTCGACGAGCGGATCGACCGCAAGACGGCCATCTCGATGTTCGTCACCCTGATCGGCATCGCCATCATCGCGACGGACGGCGGCGGTCAGAACGATATGCTGGGCAATCTGTTTGCAGTGTGCACCGCCATCTTCCTTGCCATCAACTTCACGCTTGCCCGTCTCAAGAGCAACATCGACCTGACCCCCGGCCTGATGTTCGGTGGAATGATTGCGGCGACCTTCGGCCTGATGCTCGGCGGAGCCCCGCAGGCAGACACGGAATGGACCCAGCTCGCTGCCATCGCGCTGACCGGTGCGATCCTGATGCCCATCGGATTCACCTTGCTGCAAATCGCACCACGCTATACGAGTGCGACCGAGGTGAGCCTTTTCCTGCTGTTCGAAGCGGTTCTTGGCCCGGTCTGGGTATGGCTGGTCCTGAACGAGGCCCCAACCCGCACAACCCTGGTCGGCAGCGTGATCATCATTTCCGCACTGCTCTACTACGGCGCACCCGCTAGCTGGGGCACCCGGTTGCGCCTGCGCCTGGGCACGTCGTCGCGCTGACATCGTGGTCGCCTGCGCAGCCGTCAGTCGCGCGCTTGCGCAGACCGACGGTACGTTGACGGGCGGATGGCGCAACACAAGCGCTGACGCTGCTGGCAGCGTATCAACAGCGACCGTTTACTGCTCCATCAGAGACGCGACAGCAACTCCGATTTCTTGCTCGCGAACTCATCTTCGCTGATGAACCCCTTGGCCTTGAGGTCACCCAGTTTTTCGATCGCCGCGAGGACATCCTCGCTGGACGCGCCACGTGCCTGACCGGCCGACTGCGACGTTTGCGGTGCATTTTGCGGCGCTTGATACGGCGATTGCGGCGACGGCATTCCCTGCGGTGCAGCGGGTGGGGAATACGGCCGACCGTTGCGGGAAATCAAGGGCAGCGAGGCCAGGTTCACCGTGCCGTACTGGCTGCCAAAGACAATGTCACTGCCCGAGCCCTGCTGCTGGGAGAATCCGCCGATGCTGTGATCCAGGGTGTCGTAGACCCAGACTTCGCCGCCGGTCTTCACCGCGAGGCGTCGCGCACCGCCAAAATAGGCGTAGCGCACGTTGTTCTGCGATCCGGTGGCATTGGGCGCGCCGAGATCCTGCAGCCACCAGTTGTCCTCGGGATCGGGTACGAACAGGCTTGAACGTCCTGCCGGACTGCCGTTGGCCTGGTGCTGGAAACTGCCGCCCCCCCTGGCTCTGCGACTGAAAGCTGCCCGACCGCAGCAAACCGGGCTGGTTGACCAGAATGTTCGAAATTTCCGAACACAGACTGTCGACCCGGCCCTTGAGGTAGTTATTGAACATGTCGCCGAGCATGAGCATGCCCCCGCGCATCCACTGCCCCGAGCCCCCGAACTCGCCATGGCTGAACTAAGCCTGGCCTCCGTTTCCGTTGAGCACGGCAAACAGCATGTGCGTGACCGCATCCGTGCTGAATCCATGACGTGCGGCCAGATCGCTGACGATCATCTGGCCTCGTGAAGTAAGTTGTTGCATTGTTGAATTCCAGCTGAGAATGGTCGAACGCCAGGTCGACTTGCAGAGGAGCGGCAGATCGGTGCTGCGGTTATGCCGCGAAACCTGAACACACCGCTTCGGAAATGTCCCGCATCTGGCAGGAAAGCCTTTGAGCTAAAGGCGAAGGAGGCCCCGGTGCTAACACTGCCAAGCGACAAATGTGCGACCGACTGTCTAGCCGCCGCGGACGAAATGCCTTACCTCCGCAGACCAGATATTGTGGCTGCGAGGGACGAGCGGCGGGTGGAACGGAAAACCGGCCACGGTTATTCCAACCGTAGCGCCTGAAATCTATTTGCTTCCAGCCGTCAGATCAGAAAGAAAACTCCGCACCAGCGGCGGTGGCGCGAGTCGCCGGCGGATAGCAGTGAAGCGTGACACCAGCACCATGCTCTTTGGCAGTATCTGTACCAGCTCCCCCCTTCCCACCCATTGGGCCGCGTAGTGGATTGGGAGAAAGCCGATGCATCCCGCCGACAGGATCAGGATGGCCTGCGCCTCGATGTTGTCTACGGTGAACGCCGCTATGTTGACGTCCAGCAGGTCCAGGTCGCGGCGCCTCAGATAGCCCCGGGCAACCACCTGTTCGCCGCGCACCCGCTCCATCATGCCACCGTCCACGCCGCCGATGTCCGCCTTCAGTACAGCGTGGTCAGCTGCACAGAACAGGCCATGCGGCTCGTCGTAGAGCGGTAGCGCAGCCAGACCCGGTACCTGGAAGGGGAAGTGACCGACGGCCAGGTGCAGGCGCCCGTCCAGCACCCGTTGCTCCAGCTCACTGGGCGTACCGATATACACATGCACCCCCACGTCCTTTCCCCGTGCAAGAAAGCGCTGAATTGCGCCCCTCAGCGGTGATTTCGTGTCGGTGACCGTGTTGTCGATCAGCCCCAGGTTCAAGGTACCGGAGAAGGTTTTCTTCAACTGATCGGCCTCAAGCCGAAACCCGTCGACCGCGCTCAGCAATCGTTGCGACGCCTCATGAATCGCCCGTCCCTCTTCGGTCAGGCGGAATCCCCCACGACCGCGTTCGCACAACCGGGCGCCCAGCCTTACCTCGAGCTGGGCAAGCTGCATGCTGATGGTCGACTGGCCGACATTCAGTTCGGCCTGAGCAGCCGACAGGCCACCGCACCGCACTACAACATCAAAAACCCGCAACAGACGCAGATCCACATCGTGCAGCTGCTTCATCCCTCACCTCTCTCACATGCAGCCCTGCCCATGCCCACTCACCAAGCTGGTGCAATGCACCAGGATAAATCATCGACGATCACCGATGTGATCTTGCAAAACTTAGCATTTTATCGATACATGATGGCCTCTAAATTGGTCCCCAAGGCAAGCGAACACCCGCTGCAAGAATGGAAACTCCGAAGGAACGCCAACATGTCCGATAACAGCTACG